>JAWVZH010000039.1:0-21000 GCA_033722295.1 Saprospiraceae bacterium | reverse complement strand
CCAAAATCATGAGTGGTTTCAGCGTACTCAATAGTTGTTGTTGGCCCTGCAGGCTCAGCAGGATCGTTGGCCTGGTTCAATGAAGCCTGATCACCTGAAGCATTCTCATTGGTAGCTACAGTAGATTCTTCTTCTCCACCTTCCTCAGCTGTGCTCTTGTCATTGGAACATGCTACTGTCAATCCCAAGGCCAGAAACAGTACGAATAAATTGAAAACTGATTTCATTATAATTTCCTTTTTTAAAGTTTAATGACTTATCTCTGACAAAGTTAACGTGAGAGTCCTGTCATAGTTACAAACCAATTGTTAACGAATTGCAAATCGGCACATGCTTGCCAATTCTCACCACAGAAATCAGCATTAATTATCGATCCAGGCCTCGAACTCACTGAGCGTTTTGCAGGACAGACAATTACCCTTCAAAAGGCCGCCCTTTCTAGCACTCAATACGCCATATCTTATATCGTCGATCCCATCCGTACTGTGCGCATCAGGGTTAATAGAGATCATTACGTCTTTCTCCTGGGCTTTTTGAATGTATCTCCAATCAATATCCAGGCGATACGGATTCGCATTTAATTCGATGACGACATCGTTAGCAGCGCAGGCATCAATGATCCTGTCGTGATCTACCGGATAACCTGCCCTACCAAGTATCAATCTGCCGGTCATATGACCAAGAATACGGGTGGCCGGATGTTCTATAGCACTTATGAGGCGTTGGGTTGCTTTCTCCTCATCCATTTTTAATTGTGAATGAACTGAAGCGATCACCAGATCAAACCCTTCAAGAAATTCATCTCTATAGTCGAGTTGGCCGTCGAATAAAATATCCGACTCGATGCTTTTAAAGATCCTGAAGTCTATGATCTTCTCATTGAGCTTATCTATCTCTTCCCATTGCTTCAAAACCCTGTCTTCATCCAGCCCATTGGCATAGAATGCCGACCTGGAATGGTCAGACATTACAAGATATTGATACCCCCTTGCTCTGGACGCCAACGCCATTTGTTCTACCGTATGGCTTCCATCGCTATATATCGAGTGGCTATGGATGACACCTTTGATATCTTCTGGTCCCACAAGCTCACTGACCTCCAGCTTTTGAAGGTCAATATCCGTATTATCCCATAGCTCAGGCGGAGGCTCTGTCACGGGCCATTCTCCCCATTCAGAATTCTTAATGACGATATCAGATCTTAATCTCTCGGGGGCCTCCTCACTCCTGATAACTTCGTCAAGTTCGCCTTCCCAGAACTTTAACGTCGCCTCAATCTCCTCTTCAAATATTACTTCCAGTTCATTGCCTCTGCCAACCGACACCTTTATATCTGAAATGGTGGTTAATAGTTCCGGGTCGCCCTTGCAGTGCAACACCAGATCATCTATGATATTGTTGCGGCGCAGCAACTCACCACCATAATTGGAGATCACA
This sequence comes from Saprospiraceae bacterium, assembly GCA_033722295.1. GTDB lineage: Bacteria > Bacteroidota > Bacteroidia > Chitinophagales > Saprospiraceae > JAWVZH01. The sequence goes on along the minus strand of JAWVZH010000039.1, from coordinate 19,563 downwards.
CCTACCTTGGATAAAGCCTGCCTTAATCTATCTGCCAACGCTTCTGCCGTCGCATATAGCATCTTATCCCTTGAAGCCAAATAGAATTGCAGCTTACTCAGGACGTCTGCCTGAGTTTTAGCACCAAACCCATGGGCCTCGATAAGGCGGTTTTCATTACAGGCATACATCAGGTCCGTGACGTTCTCAATACCCATGTCGCGCCAGATAGTCTTTATCTTCTTCGGCCCCAACCCTTTTACATTCAACATATCCCGAATGCCCTGTGGTGTCTGATCCCGCAATTCCTCAAGAGCTTCCATCCTACCGTAGTCAAGCAATTCCTCGATCTTCAGGGCTACCGACTTCCCAATACCCCGTTGACCCATTATGGCCTCGGGTTCCAGTTCTTCGATGGGCTCAGGAAATCGTCTGATCGACATATATGCATTACGATAAGTGCGAACCTTGAACTCGTTTTGATCATGCAGCTCCATGAGGTCGGCCAACTCAGAAAACTCCTTTGCGATCTCTTTATTTGTCATAGAAGGAGTTAGCTGATCTATATATCTTTCCAAACAAGTTACCAGAGGTATCCCCAAAATAAACGGATGGACGCTCCGGATTGTAGAGTACAAATCCATTATGACCTTCTCTGTAGGCTTTTACTTCCCGGATAAATCCGTCCCCCTTGATCGAAATGGATTGAAAAGCAGGCCTTCCGGTTGTATCGTAATTGTTAAGCACCTCTGAACCCTGCAATAGTGAAAACTTGCTTAAATAGTCGGTAATAACTGAAGAGTCAAGTGCAGTATCACCGATCTTCCATTCAGCATCTGACTTACTTATAGTGTAATTCAGCGAATCACCCGCTAGTTCCACTTCATTGATTTCATCTTCACTCGAAATGTCCAGCACCGTCTTATCTACCAAAGACTCGAACGAAGGTTTGAGCGTTATACTTAGAAAACCATCGACAGCATAAACCTCATTTTCGCCAAATAATCTTACGAAAGAAGTACCACTCCGCTTCTGTTGATTGAAGGCTATGCGTCCGACATGGAATTTTGCCAAGGTCTCATTATCAGCCATTACCGTGAGCACAGCATCGCCATCCTGCACTTCGTAATCCTCCCACTTATCTTCAGAATTTGCGACTACTCTATTAGCATTTATGTCTGACAGCGTTCCAAGAATATTCTTCACTGACATGGCTTTGGCCGGTGCTACTCTTTGGGTAGTTTCGACCTGCCATTCTCCACGCATACGCTTAACAGTGATGGAGCCTTCATTATTTTCCATATCAAAAGTCAACTGTGAGACCCGAGCAGTATCTATAGTAATGATGTCTCTGTCGAATGACCTGTCGTCACTACCTCCAACCCATTTGGATACGAAGTAGATCCCTATCAGAATCAAAAATATCGCAGCGAGCAACCTGTTATTCATAATGCCGAAATTTATACATAGCTTTCCTCCATGAGGCGACGTCGTTTCCTGATGTTCAACTGTCTGCGGAACAACCCATAGGCGATAACAAGCACTATGGGAAGCAGGAAGTTGATCCATTTCATTCTCATCCGCTGGACATCTTCCAGGTCCTCGATCGGCCTTGTTGCCACTCCTTTTGTCCTCAGGTCTATCAATCCCGTATCATCGGACAACCAGTCCACAGCATTGACCAGGAGAGAGACATTGTCCTTTCGGGTGCCCTGCTGACCGGAGATCGGGAAATTACCATCGGTAAACAAAACCAGTTCACCGCTCCCCCCTTCCCCATGGAGAACGCCGCCCATGGTGATATCGCTCTGGGGGAAATCGGCCATTGACCAGTTCCTTTGAACGTCAAACCTAACGGGCGGTGATTGGGACCCTGCTTTTTTTGACGTTATGAGCAGCGGATCGAATTTGCGCTCTCCTGAATATGTTACTGGACTTGCAAACTCCAATAGGACTTCCTCAAGTCCCTGAGTGATCGGGTGCTCGGGAAAGGCATTTATCAAAGGCAGATAAGGGAATTTTACAGGCGTATTGATCCTGAAAAAGCCCTGTTGTTGCTGTACAGAAACCGATCCGCAACGATTGTCCAGAACAAAGGCAGGTTCTACATTGATCTGATATTTCGCCAGCCAATCGCTGAGTCCAGTGCTGAACTCAGCACCAGAAGCAGTAGAGAAATCGCCTTCAACAAAGTCCGCCGCAACCAGGATCTTGCCTCCCTTATCCAGGTAATCGTCGAGTATTTCGAAATGCTGAGGTGGTATGCTGTCTGTTGGACGTATCATAGCGACAGCGCGAAATCTGGGAGCGATCTCTTCAACGGTTGACATGTCGATGTTCTCGACATTATATAATACTTGTAATGCCTGTACAACTTGTCCAAGCTCCTGAAAACCCGCCTCCCCGTGACCGCCTATCAGTCCTACCTCAGGCTTATCCAATACACTGATCTTTTTTATTCCTGTGGTCAGCGCGTATTCCATAGCAGCTCCTGGTTGGATGAATGGGATAGCTTCCTCTTGCTCTCCTGCCTGTATAAGTGCACCCATATACGCCTTGACCTGTTTCATTTCATCCTTTTCACGATCCTGTATCATTACAGGACGAATACCCGATTGCATAACCTGTTGCTCCAATTGCGGGTCCTCATTAGGACTGATAAATTCATATTGCACCATGCCCTTTGATCTGCTGGCGTATTCTACCAGAAGATCCTGAAAATCTTCACGGGTCTTCCCGATTTGGGTTGGGAGGTTCTCTGAAAAATAGGCGGTGATCGTAACCGGATCTTCAAGATCCTTCAGAATATCCAGCGTAGCCTGACTCAAGGTATATTGATCGTTCTCGGTCACATCCCAACGAAAGAAGAATTCCTGAGCAAGCACATTGAGCATCACGATAACACCGACAATTAATATGATGGTCGTAGTCTTTTTCATCTATCCTCTTTTAGATATGTTCAGTTCAGCTAGCATCAAAAACAATAATGTCATAGTAATGAAGAACACCAGATCCTTGGAATCTATCACACCTCTCGCCATAGACTCAAATCTCTTGTTCATACTCAGGTCCGCACACACCTCAGCTATCCAACCGTCAAGGTTAACGGCCAATACGTCAAAAATGAACTGAAAGAATACTGCGATCAGTAACGAGAGTAAAAAAGCGACGATCTGGTTGCTGGTGAGGCTGCTTCCAAATATACCAATGGATATATATACAGAACTCATCAGCAATAATCCCAGATAACCGGCGAGGGTGGCACCATGATCCATATCCCCGAGAGTGCTGACAGAATAATAATATATCAGTGTAAACAGTAGTGCGATGACCACCAGACCAAGACAAGCCAAATACTTGCCGATGATGAGCTGTCTGTCACTGACATTTTTCGTCAGCAGCAGTTCGATCGTCCCCGATCGCTTTTCCTCAGCGATCATGCGCATGGCAATAGCAGGGATAAAAAAGAACAATGTCCACCTTGCTACTGCGAAGAATACCTGAAGGTCAGCCTGCTTACGGATAAAAATATCCGCACCGTACATCCACGTAAAAAATCCGCTGAATCCAAGAAAGGCGATCAGCATGATGTAGGCCACAAGTGAATCAAAGAATGTATTTAACTCTCTTTTTGAGATCGTCCAAATGTGTTTCATGATTCCTTAATTGAGTGTCAGGTCCCTGAATATATCCTCCAACTTTGTCTCTAACGGTGTCATTTCCACAAGCTTCCATCCCCTGGCCACACAAAGGTCGAAGATGGGCACATTGGCAGATTGACCTTCCTTGCTCTGGATCTCAAGGACATCATCTATCAGATCGACCATGGAGACCATGGTAAGCTGATGTAATTCCTTCACTACAGTGCTCGGATCAGCACCTTCGATCCTTACTCTTAATACCTGCTGCCCCTTCGACTGGCTTCTTAACGATTTGGATGTGCCATCTGCCACTATAGCACCCTGATTGATGATCAGAATCCTGTCACAGGTAGCTTCTACTTCCGGAAGTATATGAGTGCTCAGTATCACCGTCTTTTCACGCCCTAAACGCCTGATAAGCTCACGTATCTCAACGATCTGATTAGGATCCAGGCCTGATGTAGGCTCGTCCAGCACGAGCACCTCAGGATCATGGATCATGGCCTGTGCCAGACCTACTCTCTGCCGATATCCTTTGGATAGTTCGGAAATACGCTTATGTTTTTCAGCATCCAGCCCACACAATCTGACCATCTCCTTTATTCGATCAGATATTTCGGCCCGTTGCACATCCTGCAACTCTGCACAGAAGGCCAGATAGTCCAAAACCTGCATCTCGTCGTACAGCGGATTGTTTTCCGGCAGGTAACCTATATGACGCCTCATGGAACCGTCAGAGACATTTTGTCCATCTATCAGGATCCGACCATGATCAGATGGCAAATAATTCGTAATCATTTTCATCGTTGTCGTCTTCCCCGCCCCATTTGGCCCTAAAAACCCCAGTATCTCCCCGGTCTTCACCTCGAACGAAATATTGTCTACAGCCCTCTGTGGGCCGTAACTTTTGGTCAGGTTGTCAATCAGGATATCCATAAATCATCTATGAATTATGTATTCTTCGTCTGTAGATTTGTGTGAACTTGCGTGCGAATTTATTAAATGATGAAGAAATTTCAGATTCTTGTATATATATCTTAGGAATTTACGAACTATGTTTTCAGAAAAGATTTTAACAGTCGGATTTACTCTTTTAATGCTCCTGTCGTGCGGTCAGAATGAGACGACCGTGAAAGGCGATTGGAGCAAATATGAGATCGAATCGGTTCCGCATTCGGATCATAAAAAGGCCATGCTGAAAAATACCAGCGGCGAGATCATTCAGGAAGGTTTTATCAAAAATGGTGTCAGGGATGGTCAGTGGACTTACTATAATCCACAGCAGAATTATATTACCAAAGTTGAGCACTATATCAATGGTCGTCTTAATGGCGTGGCTCTTGAGCTCAACAGACGACATGAGCTGGAGACGAGGTCTCATTATAAAGGCGGGCAACGTCATGGCTATTACGTAAAATACCACCGAAGTCGACCCAAAACAGAAGCCTATTACAAGGACGGCCAACTCCATGGTCGCATGACAAAATATCACGACTACAGCGATCAGATCATGTCAGAAGCCGAATACCGGAACGGCCAGCAACATGGTATTTATCGATATTACGATGAACAGGGGAATATTACACTTGACTACCTTTACGAAAATGGTAAAAAAGTGAGAGGTGGAATAGTTGAGTAGTGGTTTTCAATCTACTCTACCATATCTGCATTGAAACGCAGTAATTTATCCATAACAATAATTTACATATATAGATTATTGTTATATTTGCAATATGTCTCAGGATAGAAAATTACGCTTTCAATGTTTGCCAGGCGCCCATGAAGCACAATCGCTTCAAACTTTGCTGTTGAATGGTCGCTCAGAAATCACTTTGCCTGATGAGAACTTGCCGGCAGGTTTGGTCTACAATCTCTTCTTTAATGCTATAGAACAAGATGTCCAGTTACATTTTGTCCTGCCGCAAACTCTAACGAGGGATTTAAATCAATTTTTTGCTGACGCCGGACTTTCCTGTTTCATATTTAGTGATGCTGAGCGATCCGACAAAAAGTCCGTTTTAGATAAGTGTTCAAGGATACTGAACTCCGATAAGGAACCGGTAGACTCTTCTGGCTCCTGGAAGATTTTCTATGAAAAATTAGAGCGCAGGAGTTACGGCGATTTCGTTATAAGCCAGGTAGCCATGGGCGAAAAGCCTCTTTATGCAATAATGGAACGCTACCTCCATCTCAAAGCACATTGTCCCGATGATCAATTAGAGCAGCATCTTGAACGTTCTACTTTCGAATTCAGAACGACGGAGTATTGGCACATACGGGGAAGGATCCGTGAAGCACAATCTCTTTATCTTCCAATTTTTGAAGAACTCGATCAGCTCAAAGAGCTTCATTCGGTTTTTGTAGAGATGTACAGGCCAGAAGAAGCCGGTGTTTTGATAAAGGATCTGATCAATGGTTTTTTATCCGAACTGTCCACGATAAGGTCTGATCTTCATACCTGGTTGAGGAATTACAGGAAGCAATGCCTGAACGACCTTTCTCAATTCTCCATGACACTGCGCGATCAGGCTTTTTCAATAGCTGCCGAAGCCGCAGATTGCTTACGGGAAGAACCAGATGATCAGAAATGGAAATGGCTCGGAAGAGGAAGCACAGCTAAAGAAATAGCTCAGGAAGATATCGCAAATGCGTATTCCGGACTCCTTCAAAGGATCAGGGACAAAGGTCTTGAACAGATCTTCGATCTCGCTGTGACCGATGACCTGGCCATGATACATGATCAACTCTCGGATCTTCTGAAATCCTTTCACAAGATCCGAAGACAATTGAAGAAGCATGTTGATGAACATATAGGTAGGCTGAATTTTCACAACCTACAGATCGAAGCATCCAGACCACAAATAGAAGAAATACAAAGCAGGCTGCAGTCCTTCCTCAGGGAGATCAATGGCAAGCAGTTATTCACCAAGTTCTGGGAAGACAATACTCTGGATATTGTCAGTAGGAAAAACTGGCTTGACGAAAGACAACAAAAGCTTAACAGAGCGTTGGAACAAGCCGAGTTCCTCGAGGATTACCTAAAATACAAGCAATTCGTCATGTTGATCGAAGAGAAAGACATGGCAGTCCTCGAAGCCTTGAAAAATTATGAGGTAGAGGAATGGTTGAACAGATTTGATCTTTGGTATTATGAGAACTATATAGAAGCCCAGGATCTTATACCTCTCGACTACAATAGAGCCACGCATGATTTACTCAGGTTTTCACACGCCATTTTTGAATCAGGTTTCCAAAATACCCTGAAAAAGATCGAACAAGGGTTAAAAGAAAGACTGAAGACCTTCTTTAAGAAGAACCGGAAGTTTAAATCCTGGCTTGAAGGATCAGGTGATCTGGAGAAAAAACTGGTTGATCTTTATATGAACGGACTCAAGGACCTATTTCCGGTAACTGTGGACGAACCAGGTCAGCCGTTCAAGTATGAGAAGAAAAAAGAGTTTTGGCTGATCACATTTGATGAGGATCTTCTGAGGTCCGGAGGACTATTGCTACGAAAGCCACATTCGACCAGTGATATACCGGGGCCGCTCTACCCACCTGCCGTCAAGCAAAAGGTGATCCATTCGATGCATTCCGATCGTATGTTGGACATCAAGAAGATAGCTTCCTTTATATTGGATTGGGCCGGAAACTTCGAAATATGGCAAGATCAGAAGCAGGTTTACTTTTCATTTGCTGACAGCGGAGCCCAGGACATTCTGTATAACAGTCTTGATCAAAGCTACAGACGTATAAAGGTCAATACATCTGAGAGGATGGAAGATGTCATCGAAAGCATGATAAATAACAAGAACCGTCATTTTTATGCCATTTTCACCCAAAGAAAGGATTGGTGTGAGAGAAACTGGTCATTCCAATTGGAGAAGCTTCGAATGTTCAGGTTTCTGCAACATACAGGATTCACTCCTCTATTTATAAGTTGGCATGCTATATTTGAAAATGCAGAATTAATCGCATTTTTAGAAAGTGAGCGAATCGAACAAAAAGCGGAACCTGCCCTACAGGCCTCAAAGGATTAAGGATATTCATCTTTTGGACTACACCGACCTTCTGAGGCAGAATGAGGATGGAAGATATTGGGATCCGGTAAGGAATATGTGGCTGGATGCTGCTCCGGAAGAAATGGTAAGACTTCTTCTGGTGCATGGCCTCAATCACAAGTTTAATGTCTCCTTCAGAAGGATGGCGACAGAAAGAGGACTCAAGGATAAGCGAAAGATGCGATTTGACCTCGTGATCTTTGATTCTTCAGGCCAACCTCATTTACTGATAGAATGCAAATCTCCTGAACGTCCTCTCATGATCGAACACTTTATTCAACTTGGCAATTACAATGAAAGTTTGAACGCCCGGTTCGTGATGCTCACCAATGGCGTCAATTCGGTGGTTATCGACTTGAATAGCCATGAATTTATCGAATCATTGGCTAGCTGCTTTCCGAGTAATTCGTAATTTGCGCCCACCATAGAAGAAACCAAAATAAATGCCGGCAAAAGCTGTTCTCCTGGGCTCCAATGGACAAATCGGAAGAGTACTAACAAGAGCCCTCATCGACAAATATGGTTACGATAATGTGATAGGATCTGATGTTCGAGACCCTGAACAGGAATATTGCAGGTTTGAAAAGGTGGACATTACGGATAAGGCGCGTGTCAGAAAGTTTATAGGGGATCACGATCCTGAAGTTGTTTATCACCTGGCTGCCCTACTCTCAGCAAAAGGAGAGACTAATCCGTCATTGACATGGAAGATCAATCTGGATGGCCTGCTCAATGTCCTGAATGTCTGCACAGACCTGGATGTTGATCGAGTCTTTTTTCCAAGTTCCATTGCTGTATTCGGTGATACGACCCCAAAGGTCAATACCCCCCAGGCCTCACCTCTCCTACCAACAACAGTATACGGAATGAGCAAGGTAGCAGGAGAGAACTGGTGTAACTATTATCATCTCAAGTATGGCTTAGATGTCAGATCACTGCGATATCCTGGAGTGATCGGCTACCAAAGCATACCTGAAGGCGGCACTACTGATTATGCTGTTGAAATATTTCATCACGCACTTAAGGAGGGTCATTACAATTGCTTTTTGGAAGAGAATACGAGATTACCCATGATCTATATGCCGGATGCGGTAAAGGCCACTATGGGCCTGATGGCTGCAGATCCGGATGACATTCACATAAGATACAGTTACAATCTGACCGGTATGTCATTCACGCCGGGCGATATTGCCAGGGTAATCACTCGTTTTATTCCAGACTTTACCATAGATTATAAGCCTGACTTCAGACAGGAGATAGCCGCTTCCTGGACAGAAAGTATTGACGACAGTCAGGCCCGACAGGATTGGAAGTGGGATCCGGATTATGATCTGGAGTCTATGACCAAGGATATGCTCGAAAAAATTAAGAAAATATATAACTAGCCATGTTCGACAATATCAGACAAAACCTCAAAGATGAAATTCAGGAGATAAAGGACGCTGGACTTTATAAGGAAGAGCGTACCATCACCGGCCCGCAATCAGCAGATATCCACACCAAAGAAGGCGGTGATGTTCTAAACTTTTGCGCGAACAACTATCTCGGGCTATCCTCACATCCAGAGGTGTTGAAAGCTGCCAAGGACACTATTGATACGCACGGATTCGGCATGTCATCAGTTAGGTTCATATGTGGCACCCAGGATATTCATAAAGAACTTGAAAGTAAGATCGCAGACTTCGTAGGACAGGAAGCTGCCATACTTTATGCAGCTGCATTTGACGCCAACGGCGGATTGTTTGAGCCGATACTGAATAAGGAGGACGCCATCATTTCTGATCAGCTGAACCATGCCTCAATCATAGATGGCATTCGATTGTGCAAGGCCGCCAGATTTCGTTACAATAATAACGATATGGCCGACCTTGAAGCTCAGTTGAAAGAAGCCAAATCTTCAGGAGCGCGGCGGATCATGATCGCCACTGACGGAGTTTTCTCGATGGATGGCTACATCGCCCAATTGGATAAGATCTGTGACCTTGCCGATAAGTATGGAGCCATGGTCATGGTGGACGATTGTCATGCTACGGGTTTTGTTGGTGAAAGAGGCCGCGGAAGTATCGAATACAAAGGTGTCATGGATCGAGTGGATATCGTTACTGGAACTTTTGGTAAAGCATTGGGAGGTGCCTCCGGAGGGTTTACTGCGGCTCGAAAGGAGATCGTGGAGATGTTGAGGCAAAGATCCAGGCCCTATCTCTTCTCAAATACTCTGGCTCCTGCCATTGTAGGCGCTTCTATAAAAGTTTTAGACCTGTTATCATCCAGTACACATCTGAGGGACAAGCTCGAGGATAATACAAGGTATTTCAGAAAGGAAATGGAGGATGCTGGATTTGATATCCTGAAAGGTGAGCATCCCATCGTGCCTATTATGCTGTACGATGCACAACTTTCTCAGGACATGGCGAATGCACTTCTTAAGGAAGGTATTTATGTGATCGGCTTCTACTATCCGGTAGTACCGAAAGGTAAGGCAAGAATACGTGTCCAGATTTCCGCTGCACATGAAAAAGAGCACCTTGATAAAGCCATAGCGGCATTCACTAAAGTAGGACGCGACCTGAGTATAATCGACTAGTATATGACAAAGATACAGCAGAAGCCTCCGGAGTGGAACGAAAAGGAGTTCCTTGCCTTCATATTGCTTTATGCGGCAAATCTGGACATGGAGTACAGGGATGAAGAGAAAAAACTTATCCAGGAGCTGTTAGATAAGGAACATTATGTAAAGGTCAGAGATGTCTACCGAGAATTGAATGATCATCAGTGCCTTCAACTCATCCAGGAGTACAAGGGTTGGTACTTCCCCACTGCTGAAAGAACTGAGGTATTATTATCCAAATTAGATGAGTTGTTCGAGGCTGACGGTGATTACAGCAACCTTGAATCGGCCTGCCGACACATGTTACACAGACTGCTCTGACATCAACATGAATCATTCCTCAATTGAATCAAGATCATCATGATCTATGAAGAATAAGAATACGAAAGGTGTTCGCGTTAACGTTTTGTCTTTCAGTAGCTAAAAAGCATTTGAACCCCCAAAATATCCTTCATCTACGAACATCATAATATTTTTGGAGTTACGTTATAGTAGCTTTAAAAGTTATATAAAATCAAAGCACTCTGAACCATTTAAAACTGATATTTAAGAAACTCTTTTCCATGTCGGCGGCAGGGATATATATCCTTTTGTTCGCCATTGCCATAGGTGTTGCCACATTTGTAGAAAATGATTTCGGCACCAGTGCTGCACAAAAGGTCATCTACAGGGCGAGATGGTTTGAGATATTGCTTCTACTGTTTTGTATAAGCCTTGTGGTCAACATAGTCCGCTACAGGATGATAGAGAACAGAAAATGGACAATTCTCACTTTTCACGTCTCCTTCATCATTATACTCATAGGATCAGCCATCACAAGATATCATAGTTATGAGGGCATGATGCATATTCGTGAGGGTGAATCTGCCAACACATTCCTGTCCTCTGAAACCCATCTCAATTTTGAAGTCCTTAAAGACGGAGATGTTTACCAATTCAGTGAGCCGGTGCTTTTCGCTTCCCTTGGAAATAATGAATTCAATGAAGAATATCGCCTGGGTAGCAAGGTTGTCGAAGCAGAGCTCGTCAGATTCCTTCCCAATCCTATCAGGGAAATGAGAGAAACACAGGAAGGCCGCCCCACATTAAAGATCGTTATGGGCGGTCCAAATGGCCGCAGGGAATACTACCTTCAGGAAGGGAGATCACTCAATCTCGGAGGCCAGGTCTTTAATTTCAAGGAACAAGCCTTTCCAGGGGCAGTACAATTCGATATTATTGATGGAATGATCTCGGTCAACCTGCCTGAGAGAGCAAGTCAGATGCAGATGGCTACACAACAACGTGATACTCTGGAGCCCGGTATTTATCATTCGCTACAGTTAAGATCGCTGTACTCTTTTGGTCAAACCAATTTTGTGATCGGTGAGTATTCTCCATCTGCTGAAGTTGCAGAATCATCCGAATCAAAAAAAATGAAGAGCGAGAGCATCGGCAGAGTGGACCTGAAGATCGCAAGTGGCGGACAAGAAGAAATAGTAACACTATACGGGCGTAAAGGAGTTGACGGCAGAGAGAGGAGCGTTCGTGTCAATGATATGGAAATCCGTACATCTTATGGTTCCAAGGTCTACCAACTTCCGTTTTCACTTCGATTGAGGGATTTTCAGATGGAAAAATATCCCGGCACCAACAGTGCCTCGTCCTACGCTAGTGAAGTCACGTTGCTTGATCCGCGTGACAATATCAATATGGATTATCGCATCTATATGAACAACATCCTGACGTATGATGGTTATCGCTTCTTCCAGAGTTCATTCGACCAGGATGAATTAGGAACCTACCTGAGCGTCAATCACGATTTCTGGGGGACATGGGTCTCATATCTTGGGTATTTTTTATTGACAATAGGAATGATCATGACACTTTTTGATAAAAAAAGCCGATTCTATCAGATCTCTTCAAGACTAAAAAGTAAAAAAGGCGCATGGCCAAAGACAGCAGTAGCGATCGCCATGCTGGTGCTGAGCCAGCCAGCCTTTTCTCAGGTCAACGCTCCGAAGATTGATGATGAACATGCAGATCTGTTCGCTGAACTGGCAGTTCAGGATCATCGCGGAAGGATAAAGCCCATGCACACTATGAGCAGTGAGGTTTTGAGAAAACTGGCGAGAAAAACAGAGATCTATGGCCTTTCGGCCCATCAGGTCTATTTAGGCATGTCGATCTTTCCTGACTCTTGGACTACGGTGCCGATAATAAAGCTGGGACACCATCAAAATATTCATGACATAGTCGGCAGTGAAGGACCGTTGGTCACATACAGGGATCTATTCGACGCATCTGGCAGGTATAAGTTAAAAGAAGAAGTTAGAAGGGCGCATTCCATGAACACGGTTGACCGAGGGGTGCTTGAAAAGGAGCTTATGAAGCTTGACGAAAGGGTGAACATCATGAACCTCATCCTCAATCGAAGAATGATGAGGATCTTCCCAGTTGAAGGAGATCCAAATAACCTGTGGATCTCACCGGGTGAGATAGACCGGCCGCACGGTGGCACTTCAATTGAAGTAGATGAATATGCTCAGCAATGGTTCCCAGCTTATTCGGCAATGCTTCACGATGCTGTTAAAACCGACAACTGGGAGCTGCCCAATGAATTACTGAGAGAATTGAAGGAATACCAGAAAAGAAAAGGCAGTGAGGTGATTCCTTCTGACACAAAGTTGAATGCGGAAATTCTACTTAATAATCTGAAAGTGTTTTCCCGTCTGGGCATGATATATGGTCTGATGGGTATCATTTTTCTAGTGATCTTCTTCGTTTCTGTTTTCAGGCCTGAATTGAATCTCAAAAAGATAAATTCAGTAGGGTTTTATCTGGTGTTCGCTGCTTTTCTCTTTCACGTTTTCGGGTTAGCTCTGAGGTGGTATGTGTCCGGCAGGGCGCCATGGTCCAATGGATACGAATCCATGATTTATATCGGATTTACTACGATGCTCGCCGGATTGATCTTTGCCAGAAAGTCAAGTGGTGGCCTGGCAGCTACTTCAATACTTGCTTCAGTAATACTGATGGTGGCCAGCCTCAGTTATCTCGACCCGGAGATCACACCGCTCGTACCCGTCTTGAAATCATACTGGTTGACTATTCATGTTTCGCTTGAAGCTGGCAGTTATGGATTCCTGATGCTTGGTGCAATCATCGGTGTGATCAACCTGGTTCTTCTGCTTCTGCTCAACCAGAATAACCAGCAGAGAGTAAAAAGCAAGGTCAAAGAGCTGACAATGATAAGCGAGTTGACCTTAACGGCAGGATTATTTATGATAAGTATTGGCACTTACCTCGGCGGTGTCTGGGCCAATGAGTCCTGGGGAAGATATTGGGGTTGGGATGCCAAGGAGACCTGGGCACTTGTTACGATCCTGGTTTATGCTTTTATCCTGCACATGCGGTTCATACCGGGGCTGCGGGGAGTTTTAGCCTTTAATGTGGCCTCGCTCGTTGGATTTGCTTCAGTTATGATGACCTATTTCGGTGTGAATTACTATCTGTCCGGACTTCATAGTTATGCTGCCGGTGATCCGGTTCCTATTCCCACATGGGTTTATTACACTGCAATATCCCTCACGATATTGAGTCTTGCGGCTTATATTAAAAGACGCTTTTTTGACAGATCGATGATGAGTCCTATCGGTAAGACCAGATATAGCGTACCGGAATAAGGTAAGTTTGCATCCAGTATTGGCTTAACGGCTTACTGTAAAACTGAAGCTTCTTCCATGATTATGTCATACCGGTAACCAGCACCAAAATCCTGATTGGTTTTGATGATGCCTTCCATTGTCACGATAGCGCCTACGGGAATAACCTCCTGAGTCGTCACCGTTAGATCAAGTCTTTCTTCTGATGACTTTGAACCGTCCTGCAGATGAACCCAGTTCCTGTTCATGATCTGGTTATTAACCTTGACAACCTGTCCTTTCACTTTTACTTCCTTGCCTTCATAGTTGCCGGGGTTTGCAAATAACTCATCGAGGCTTACTGTACCGGGAGCCGTCTCTACCTCCACCAGCTCAAATTCTGGCTGATTCATTTTGGACATTGCCTTATTAAGGGCAGAGCCACCTGAGGTAGGGTCGGCAGGTGTGATCCTGGAAACCAGGTATATTTCGTCAAAGTTCCTGTCAAATTCTCGGCTGTAAAAGTTTCTTTTTAACAATCCTCCTGTATAAAAGTACTTACTTCCCTTCTCAGCATCGATCTTTCCCACAGCGATCCAGTATTGACGACCATCCTCATCGACTCTGAGATAGGTATATTTATCCGTGTGTAAAACTTCCTGGACCACTACTTCATGAACATCGGATTTCTCCGGTTCTGACATTGATGGTTGCTCGGCAGATCCGGAATCATTCGATGAAGTCGGTTGGATCACCTTAGGATCATTACCGCACCCTCCTAAAAAGAGTGCAAATATGATTGCAGGAAGAAAGCTCTTGATATTCATTTCTTTCATGTATTTCAAATTTTACTTAAAACCTCTGTACAAGATTAACGTGAAAGCGGTGATATTGATTCCGATCATCGAAAGTGCCTTCATAATTAGTAGAAAAGGACAATTTCTTAAACACTCTCCAGGATAAATTTATACCACCCATTCTTTGTTTAAGACCATAGGTCGGGAATTGATAATCCACCAGTCTGAAATGCAGACTCATGAATAGCTTTCCCCGGATAATGTCCTTATTGAGTCTTATCCTGTAAATATTACCCGTGAGGTATGCTGTTTCCAGCCAGTTGGTAGAAAGTGTCACCGATGCATTGATCCAAGGTACCCGACTATAGGTCAGGTACGTGTAGACATTTTTGGATTCATTGGGGTTATCCTTTTGAAATCTGTATCCTCCTGTCACGCCTACACTGAAATATTTAAACGGTCTGATATTCAATCTTAACCGCATTCCCTGGCGAGTGGCTTCATCAAGTAGGCGATCTACCAGGGATTTATAAGTCTCATAGTAAATGATGTTATTGCGATTGTCGTAGGATGCAAATAATGAGATCTTCCGGTTAAACCGATACCTCATGGATAGATATAGGCTTGACAACCGAGGATCCACGCTTACTTCCTCATCCTGTAACTTGTACCAGTCCACTTCAAAGGAGGCAAAAACGTTCAAATTTTCTATTGGCATACTGTTGTGCTGGAAATAGGTAAATCTTCGGTCTATGTTACCTGAGTTCCTCTGCTCAAAGAAAGCTAAAGATGTCGCGTGATAGGATCGGTCTTCCTGATCTTCAAACGCAATGAAGGCACCATATTCCTTAAGGTCGAAATTGAAGCCATAGTCTCCGATATCCGGTCTTGAACCAGCCACCAGACCATACTTCAATTTTCCAAAATCCTGCTCGAACTGCACACCATCTATGGCTCCAACATTCGACAAGTTCCTGTTGATCCTGCGCCCCAAGGTAGTCCTGATATTCTCACCAAAATCATAGCTAAATGCCAGGCTATATATTCTTAGAGCCTCTGCTCTTGATCGGTTATTCTCTGTGTTAGGCCCCATATTATGACGATAGGCCACGTATATATCCGTGGAAAGAGGACTGTTCTTTAAATGCAAGCCATCAAATGAAGCCGTGTACCGCAGTCTGTAATTCAGATCCTCTGCATCGCCTCCGAAATTGGAGTGCGCAGAGGCAGAGATACGGCCCCTGATCTTTTGCTTGTATTTCAAGTTTTCTTCATAACCATCTTTGTCAATTAGTGTGTCTGGAACGACCTCTTCGCTGGAAATGTCTTCTAAGGTGTCCTGATCCGGTTGTTTAACCTGCTTCTTTCGTTCTATTTTAAAATGAAAAACAGGATCACCGGTTTCGAAGCTGAAATCTCCCAACTTCTGACACACACTTGATATGGAGGACACCTGGGTCACTTCGAGAGCAGGAACAAATATGTCGTCCACTTTAAGAAAGAAGGTGTCTCCCTTTTCCACCCCATCTGAATGACCAGCACGCACATAGATACTTGACGTTGTGATATATGATACGGGTGACTCTGATACCAGGGTATCGGCTTGGGAATATCCTTGAAAGTTTATTAATAAGGTGCTAATCAGGATACCAACTATCCCTCTCACAAAATAATTCATTATTTCTCTCCTGTTGGATGGCAACTGTAACAGGCATTGCTATTGTAAGAATAACCCGTCACTCTATCGTGGTCTTCGTCTACTTGTTGTTGATCATTATGTTCGTGGCAATCGATGCAACTGAAAACGGCATAATTGCCTGGAATAGTATGGCATTCGCTACACTGATTCCACTCTCCGTCGTGTTTTCCACTATAAATTGGGAAGTACATATTATCATGATCCCAATTGGCTGGCACCCAGGCATCCTGATCGTGACAAGATTCACAATCCGTCGGAAATCCAGCACTGGCGTGGTCGGGGTTCGTTGTGTTGTTATAATCATCCTCATGACAGCCGAAACATGTATTCGGCGTGTTGTTGTAATCTCCCATATGACAAACATCACAGTCGTTGGAGATCAATGCATGGGCTCCTATCAAAGGATAATAGTTGTCATGTATTGGGAAGGTTGCCGGCATCCAGTTCGGATCCGTCGTATGACACATGTCACAATCCGTGGGAATACCGATATTATCATGGTCCGGATTCGTTGAGGCATTGTAATCGTCAATGTGGCAGCCATCACATGTATTAGGTGTATTGTTGTAATCTCCCATGTGGCATGCGGCGCAATCGTCCTTAATCGTGAAGTGAGCTCCCGTCAATGCATAGTACTGGTCATGAATGTCAAATGTAGCCGGCGCCCATCCAGGCTCCGTGGTATGACAATCATCACAGGTTGTAGGAATGCCGAGTGACGGATGATTCGGATTCGTCGAACTATTGTAATCCGGCATATGACAGCCGTCACATGTATTTGGCGTGTTGTTGTAATCTCCCATGTGACATTTGGCGCAATCATCCTTTATGGTCAAATGCGCCCCTGTCAAAACATAGTACTGGTCATGAATATCGAAGGTGGCCGGCGCCCATCCAGGCTCCGTCGTATGACAATCATCACAGGTAGTAGGAATACCCAGTGACGGGTGATTTGGATTAGTGGAATTATTGTAATCCGGCATGTGGCATCCATCACACGTATTCGGCGTGTTGTTGTAATCTCCCATGTGACACTGGTCACACTCTTTTGATATTGTGAGGTGAGCACCTGTCAATTCGTAATACTGGTCATGAATATCAAAGGTAGCCGGCGCCCATCCGGGTTCTGTAGTATGACAGTCGTCACAGGTTGTAGGAATGCCAAGTGCCGAATGATTTGGGTTGGTCGAACCCTCATAATCCGGCATATGACAGCCATCACACGTATTCGGCGTGTTGTTGTAATCTCCCATATGACACTCATCACATTCCTGTCTTATCGCAGCATGCGCACCAGTCAGTTCATAATAGTCATCATGCACAGGGAAGTCAGCCGGTTCCCATCCCGGTTCCGTGGTATGACACATGATACAATCTGTTGAAAGACCTAAAGCACCATGATTTGGGTTCATACTTTGATCATAATCTTCCTGATGACAGGCATCACATTCGGTCGGGGTCCCCATATAACCACTTTCATGGCACTCGATACATTCCAGACCAACATGCCCACCTGTCAATGGGAAATTGGTGGTGTTGTGGTCAAAACCTTCGTCGGCAATACCGTTGGGGTGACAAACCAGGCATGCCGAACTGATGTACACGTATCCATTGATCATCTCGTGATCCTCATCGGTATCATCTTTATTATGTTCATGACAACCAATACATGTGAAGTCGCTGAAATTCATCGGATTGTCATGACATTCTATACATTCACTCCATGTACCCGCATGGGTTCCGCTATTTATAGGGAAATACATGCCGTCGTGATCGAAAGTAGACGGTATCCAGGCATCTTCAGTATGGCACGTAGCGCAATCCGTAGAAAATTGTGATGCTGCATGATCCGGATTGGTGGTCTGATCGTAATCGGCCTGATGACAACCCACGCACATATTGGGTGTGTTGTTATAATCACCCATGTGGCAGGCAGCACAATCCATGGAGATCGCCGCATGTGCACCATTCAATTGATAATAATTGTCATGAATCGGGAAGGATGCCGGCATCCAGCCAGGATCCGTGGTATGACATACTGCACAATCCATAGGTATGCCTAAATCGTCGTGGGATGGATTTACAGAATTCTTGTAATCCTCCATATGGCATATCACACATTCTGTAGGCGTACCCATATATCCTGAAGAATGACAACTGATACAGTCCACATCCGTATGAGCTCCCGTCAATGGGAAGTTGGTCATATTATGGTCAAAAATGACATCGGCATCACCGGTCGGATGACAGGCCAAGCAAGCATCGTCCTGATAAACATATCCCGAAACGGTCTGATGTGCCTCATCGGTCTCGGGATTCATATGACAGCTTGTGCAGGTAAATTGACTGTAGTCTGAAACGTTGGTATGACAATCCCTGCAATCTGTCCATTCTCCCATATGCTTACCGCTATAAATAGGGAAGTACTGACCATCATGATCAAACGTCGTGGGCACCCAGGCGTCTTGTGAATGACAAGAGGCACAGTCCTCTGAAAATTGTAAGGTCAGGTGGGGAGGATCATCCGTGCCTTCATAATCTTCACGGTGGCATCCCACACAGGTATTTGGTGTATTGTTATAATCACCATTGTGACAGTCGGCACAATTCATGGCAATAGCGGTATGAGCACCTTCAATTACATAATAGTCATCATGCACAGGGAAAGTCGCTGGTGACCATCCGGGCTCTGTAGTATGACACATGATACAATCCATGGAGATGCCCAGGGCTCCATGATCAGGATTGGTGGTTTGACCGTGATCTAGTGAATGACACGCCTGGCATTCCGTTGGAGTACCCGCATATCCACCAGCATGACACTCTACACAAGTTATGGTCGTGTGGGCCCCAGTCAACGGGAAATTTGTCATGTTGTGATCAAAAATATCATCGGCATCACCGGTGGGATGACAGGCAAGACATGCCGGGCTGTTGTAAACATAACCTTCAATACCCTCATGATCTTCATCAGTTTCGGGATTCATATGGCAGGTTACACAGCTAAACATGCTATAATTACCCGGTGTGGTATGGCAGTCCACGCAATCCATCCATTCTCCTTCGTGCTTTCCGGAATAAATAGGAAAATACTGCGCATCATGGTCAAATGTTGAGGGAGTCCACGAGCTTTCATTGTGACACTCTATACAATT
>JAWVZH010000038.1:0-21416 GCA_033722295.1 Saprospiraceae bacterium | reverse complement strand
GCCGCTCACTGTGAGTCGGGTATCCATCGTTATCGCCTCAAATACACCGGTGCTGAAATTGGGAGCAAGATCAACACTTACAATATAGCCCTGGGCTCCTGCTACATCTGACCACTCCAGGTCAACCTCATCAAAATAAGGTGTGACAGATCTGTCTTCAGGAGATAATAGCTCAGGTTTATCGGTGATCTCAATGAGGGAAGGTATATAACCAAGGCGCAGATAACTTCTTTGCAGACTGTTATAGTTGGAAAGCATAATGGAAACCTGCTGAGGGCTAAAAACCGAAAGGCAATTAAGGAAATATCCCATCATGTTCTCCGTCTGGGGAACTAGGTCTACACCGTCGGGATCCTTGGCACATCCCGTATAATCGCACGGTCCCTGGTATCCCAATCCAAGATTGTAATCCGCAGGTGTATCACACAATTTATCGGCAGCAGAAAAACAGTTTTTCGTTCTACTCACATATTCCACAGGCACAGGAAAATTGCCCAGAAAGACGGTCATAGGGGTGGGCCTGGTACATTCGTACTCTGTAGCTTCCCAACCATAGAAGGTATGAGAAAGTCCTAAAAAGTGCCCGATCTCATGACTCAATGAACTCTTCGCAGAGATCACTTCACCATTGGCAATAATGATGTAGTCATTGTTTCGATAGAATCTTCCGAGCACTCCCGGGTCATCTTTTTGCACCACGTTATTAACGAATATGTTGATGGCGTCAGAATTACCCTGTTGATAGTTTCTCAGCAGATTGGTTGAAACCGGACTGTTGGGGTCATCATGAATTCTCGTGTCATTGATATATTTCAGAGCTTGTATGATCCCGCCCTGCATATAGAACTGAATATCATACGGCTCAAAATCCTGATTGATCTTACAGAACTGACGATATATATGAGTAGGGGTAACCTGGTCATCAGCATTGTTATCACCTATAAGGTGAAACTTGACAGGAATATATATAACCGCTCCATTTCTGATGGTATTCTGGAAGATCTCATCGCGATGCTCAACAAATTCATCCATTATGGCTTTCTGATCGTCTGTTGAGGTACCGCACCACATTTTGATTCCCTGGGAATAGGAAGTGGATACGACGAGTAATAAAAAGAACGTATGGATCAATAGGGAATTCAACCTCTGCATGTTGTGAAAATTAAATTTTTGACAAAAATAGGAAATATGGCTTGTTGAGGATGTCACTGTTGCGTCAAAGGTCTGATTGTTTAAAATAAAAAGGATAATTTTGCACCGATTTTTAAACACAAAATCAGATTTAATGGCAAAAGTTACAGTAGTAGGAGCGGGTAATGTGGGCTCCACAGTGGCCAATGTTTTGGCGCATAAGGACATTGTAAATGAGGTGATCCTTCTGGACATAAAAGGTGATATGGCTCGTGGTAAGGCCCTGGATTCATGGCAGCAGGCTCCGGTCGACTATTATAGCACCTATCTTAAAGGGACAGAAGATTATAAAGAGACCGCTAATTCCGACATCGTCGTCATCACGGCAGGTATTCCCAGAAAGCCAGGCATGAGTCGGGATGATCTTATTTCGACCAATGCAAAAATCGTTGCTACTGTCACTAATTCTATTCTCGAGCACTCTGAAAACCCCATCATAATCGTGGTTTCAAATCCGCTGGACGTGATGACCTATGCGGCCAATAAAGCTTCAAAGCTCGGGTCGGACAGGGTATTTGGTATGGCTGGAATTTTAGATACGGCAAGATTCCGTGCGTTCCTTTCCACAGAACTGAAAGTTTCACCCAAGGACATTCAGGCTTTATTAATGGGGGGGCATGGTGATACAATGGTGCCTTTGCCTCGTTACACTACCGTAGCAGGAATACCGGTAACTGAACTCATAGATGAAAAAAGGCTTGATGAGATTGTACAGAGAACAAAAGTAGGAGGGGGAGAGCTCGTAAAATTGATGGGCACCTCTGCCTGGTATGCTCCTGGAGCTGCCGCGGCTCAGATGGTGGAATCAATAGTCAAGAACGAGAGAAGAATATTCCCTTGCTGTGTTAAACTCGAAGGCCAGTATGACTTAAAAGATGTTTATTTAGGGGTGCCTGTTCAGCTCGGAGCCAATGGAATTGAGAGGATCATTGAAGTGGACCTCAATGAAGATGAGATGAAACTCTTGCACGATTCTGCCGGTCATGTAAAGGATGTCATGAAAGTATTTGATGATATGAATGTGCTCTGAGGAGTCAATCATTAGCTTTATTATACATTATTCATCAACTTCGGTTATTTGATCTTCTCAAACTTTTTAATCTTATTGATGTTTATCCAACGTTATGCCCAATAAGATACCTGACATTAGTATAAAGACGACCGAAGGATCGGACATCCATTTACTCTCATGGAAGACTCCAGTACTTTTGGTATTTCTGAGGCATTTTGGCTGCACATTTTGTCGGGAGGCTCTGGCAGACATCAAGATGAAGCGCTCCGATATAGAAGAAAGAGGAGTAAAGATCGTTCTTGTTCACATGGCAGAGCACGAGATCGCAAGAGAGTATTTTCAGAAATTTGATCTTGTTGAACTCGAAAGTGTCAGTGATCCACCCTGTGATATTTATGCGGCTTTTGGATTGTTGAAAGGATCTTTCAAGCAACTCTTTGGACTTAGATCCTGGATCAGAGGATTTGATGCGGGTGTGGTTCAGGGACATGGTGTCGGTATGATGCTGGGTGATGGATTTCAAATGCCTGGTGTTTTTCTACTCAAAAATGGCAAGATAGAATCCGAGTTCATCCATAAGTACGCTTCTGACAGACCGGATTATAGCGCTCTCATAGATTGCTGCACTGTCTAATACTCTTCAAAAGATATACTTCTAATTGTTGCTCATGCGTTACCCTCATATGAAATGGCTTATCGCGAGTCTTATTGTCATGATACATGTTCAGGCCAATGCGCAATCGATGAAATTCGATTCGGTCGCGTTTTATGCGGATGTCATGCGAAATGCTGAGATATCAGAACACAGGCTATCCGCAGCAAAGAGGTTTGAGGTCAACTTTGTGAAAAACCTTGAATCCAAGACTGCATTTTCGAGGTCTTTTGATAAGATCCAGAACTGGGTCTCATTCATATATCCACCGGACTCTTCTTTCAGAGTCATATCGTGGCAAGTAGATGGCGTGGAGGATCATGACTACCGAGGGATCATTCAAATGTCCGATGGTGATCTTATTCGATTGAGAGATGCGAGCAAAGATCTCGAAGATGTCGAGTTTGCCGTCCTTTCACCAGATCGATGGTATGGTGCCATCTATTATGATCTCGTTACTGTGGACAGCGCCACGTATATATTGCTGGGGTACAATGCCCTTGACAAGTACCAATCTCGTAAGGTGGCGGAAGTCATTCATTTTGAAGAAGACCAGGTAGAGTTCGGAAAAGAGATCTTCTATATGGATCAGGACAGTATAAGACCAACTGTAAAGACCAGGATCGTTCTCGAATATTCTGAGCTCGCTGCGGTAAGATTGACCTATGACCCTCAAAGAGAGCTGATCTTTTTTGATAACCTGATCCCAGTAGAGAGTTATGAGAAAGAAGGGGAGATCGTCATGGTTCAGGATGGTAGCTACAGTGGGTTTTCCCTGGTGGACGATAAGTGGATATTCATAGATAAAATATTCGATACCAAGGTAGATGAACCACCCAGGGAAAGACCGGCGTTAAAAGAAGACAAGGATATTCTTGGGCGCCCTGGCGAAAAATGATACCATTATTTCCGGATGAACTCCAGTTGCAGGAACGCATTGGTACTGCTTTCGATCTTGACATCTTCGGAGACCTTATATCCCACTACCCAGATGATCTGACCGTTCTTATCTTCAACGACCCGAACTCTCTTTCGCTGCAAACGATCTACTTTATTATCGGAGAGAATTGACTTTACACTTTTCGTTCTACCCGACATTCCGAGAGGATGTATCGTGTCCCCCTGCTTCCAACTCCTGACTGTTAACGGAAATTCAAGCTTGTCAGCATCGGCATTCATACTCCAGAGATCAGTGGGGCGGGGAGGTCTGCTATCATATCTTATAATGGCAAGGACGCCATTACCGCAGTCATATTCACCTGTTTTCTCAATTGTACAATCACTTTTTTCATCAACCTCTTTCTCTATTGTCCATCCTTGAGAGGAGAAAACAAGAGTAGCTATGGGCGATCGAAACATAGAACCAACAGAATGATCCTTTTCAATAATGTCTTTAACCTGATCTCTATTAAAACCTTGCTCTACCAGCAAAAGCTTCAACAGAAATATGGGCCACTTATCAAGGTCGCTGACCTGCATTATGCCTTCTTCATAATTTGTGAATCGCGACTTCATGTCCGATAACTGATCTTCAACAAAGTCATTGCATTCCCGCAAGTGATCCAATGAGTGAGAGGAAGACCTCACAAAGCCTGGAAAGCGCTTCAGGATTCTCGGTAGTATCTCTAGCCTGAAGAAGTTTCGATCATAATCGGCCAATTCGTTAGAGCTATCCTCATAGTAGGGAACATCATTGGCTTTCGCATAATTCTGTATTTCCACTTTGCTGACCTCCAGTAAAGGACGATAGTGCCCTTTTCTTAACTTGTACATACCACTTAAGCCAGATATCCCGGCACCCCTGTTCAACATGAGCATCAATGTTTCGATGTTATCATCGAGCTGATGGGCGGTAACAAGAAGTGGCTTTGACCATCTCTGCATTAGACTGCGGAACCATCTGTATCTGAGTTTTCTACATAGTCCCTGGATACCTTCACTGTGCTCCAAATGAGGAACCGGGAAATAGGCGGCATATATCTGTATGTCCCTTTGTCGACAATAATCCGTCACCAGCCTCAGATCACTTGATGCGTCATCCCGCAGACCAAAATGGCAATGCATCACGTTAATATCAAGACCAGAACGGTGGAAAAGATCCAGGATGACCATTGAGTCGACACCTCCGCTGACTGCCAGACAGAATTCGTATTGCCCGGGGGCAACCAGATCATTTTTAATGATGTCCTGGAATTTGTCAAGCGTCATGAAAAATAATTAATATTGCCTAGAGATATATTCATCCTATGAAGAAGATAAAAATATACACTTTACTATTAGGGATCATGGTTATGGCCTGCCAATCAGATCCTGAAAGCACAGAATCTGATAATACCACCACAGAAATTGAGACACAAACTGAAAGACCCAGGATCAGACAGGCACAAACCAACGCTACACCTGTTCCCAAGCCTAATCCTGAGACCAGGCGCGCCTGGTCTATTCTGACTGTAGACCTTTGGCATTACAATTTTGCTCTTTCCGTAAATGAAACCCCAGACCGTAATATTTATGAGGGCTACTGGATAGATTTCGAGGATGACTTCAGTTACAGGAAAGGCTATTATGATCAGGTCGTTGCGACGGGATATTACGATTACAACAACGATACTAAGATCCTGGAGATCATACCCGAGGAAGGCGACGACGAACCCAGTCAGTGGAAGATCAAGACGAACGGCGAAGTCATCATTATGATCGGCACTTCAAAGTTCGGCAATAATGCCACCCAGATCAAACTGGTAAGAGAAAGGGAACTGCCTAAAGAGTGATGTCCTATTTGTAATTTTCCAAGTGCTTTTGGATTGACAGAATCTCTAAAATATTCCTTCTGATCTCAACCATTCTCTATAGCGCCTTGCATTATTGTTATGCTCCCTGAGCGTACTGGCAAAGGCATGACCATTTTGATAGCCCGGTCTTGCACAGAAGAAAATGTAGTCGGTATCTGCGGGGTACATTACCGCATCCAGAGAAGATATCGATGGCATACATATAGGGCCTGGTGGAAGCCCTTCGTAGATATAAGTATTGTAAGGGGAATCGAATCTTAAGTGCTTGTTGAGTACACGGCGTATCGAGAAGTCCTGATTGGCGAAGACAACTGTGGGGTCAGCCTGTAACTTTATGCCCCGGTCTATTCGGTTGAGATAAACACTGGCGATCAGAGGCTTTTCCTCTTCAATAGTCGATTCCTGTTCCACGATACTGGCCATGATGTAGACTTCTGTTGGAGTCATGCCAAGAGAGTCACATCTCGCACGTCGATCCTTCTTGTCAAAAAAAATACGACGCTCCCTGTCCATTCTCTTGAGAAGATCTTGAGCACTTATATTCCAGTAGATCTTATAAGTATTGGGGATGAACCGTGTCATTGTGGTATCGTTCCATCTATCATTCTGAGTTAAATGGTCAATGAAGTCAAGCGAGTCCAATTCCAGATTGCGGGTTATTTTCCCAGCAAGCTGTGGTATGGTTCTTACGGAATTGATCGTAACATTGACCGGTTTCTGACGACCAGAACGCAGATGTCTGATCAATTCCACGAGACTCAGGTCGCGATGTATCTCATATAGACCAGGTTTTAGATTCTTGTCCGTGTAGTTCATCCTTTTTGATAAAAATTCGAACAACTCTGGAAATTTCAGACCCTCACCGACAAGAGAGTCTCCTATTCCTGAGATAGAGGCTGACGTCTTTACCTTAAGCTCAAAATCTCCTTCACCCTTGAATGCGGCTCTTTCTGCGATGAAGTAATACCCAAGTGAGGCGAAGGCTAGAACAAGCAAGGCCGTGGCCAGAAAGAAGGGCCATTTTCTTGACATTAATATTGCTCTTTTTCGTTGGGGAATTTTTCGGTCTTCACATCTCTAATGTAATGTTTGACCGCTGAAGTAATATCCTCATAAAGATCCAGATACCTTCTTAAAAAGCGAGGTTTGAAATCCTTGGTAATACCCAGGAGATCATGGGTCACCAGAACCTGTCCATCCGTGCCTGCTCCGGCACCGATCCCGATTGTAGGAATATCGATGGATGAGCTCACTTCAGTGGCAAGCTGAGCTGGTATTTTTTCAAGCACCAGACTGAAACAGCCTTGTTTGGCGATCATCCTGGCATCCTCTCTCAGTCTTTCAGCTTCTTCCTCTGCCTTCGCTCTTACCACATAAGTTCCAAATTTGTAGATTGACTGAGGCGTTAGCCCCAAGTGCCCCATAACGGGGACGCCAGCCGATAATATTCTCTTGATACTGTCCTTGACCTCTTTGCCACCTTCGAGTTTAACTGCGTGAGCTCCGGACTCCTTCATGATCTTGATGCTGGACTGAAGGGCTTTCTTAGAGTCTCCCTGATATGTTCCAAACGGAAGGTCAACAACAACGAGGGCCCGTGTGACGCCTCTGACCACACTTTGAGCGTGATAGATCATCTGGTCAAGAGTGATCGGCAATGTGGTCTCATGACCGGCCATCACATTAGAAGCCGAGTCTCCAACAAGCAAGACATCCACTCCAGCATGGTCAAGTATCCTCGCCATGGAATAATCATATGCCGTAAGCATTGAGATCTTCTCACCAGCCTCTTTCATGGCCTGAAGTGTTTTGGTAGTGACTCTTTTTGCTTCTATCTTGTTAACACTCATGATTCACTGTTGAAAAACGTAATTTTACGACCTAAAATGTAAGATTACTAATATTTTCGTTCTTCATTCGTTTAGATCATAGCACCTTGAAAACTATATGAAAGTAATAAACATACTCTGCTGCCTTATTCTCATCGGCCTCCTCTGTTCCTGTAAGAATGACTTCGATCTGGTTGAGGAAGGTCAAGATATACCTATCGTCTACGGGTTTATCAATATAGGAGTGGATTCACAGTTGATCAGAGTAGAACGCTCTTTTGCGGGCGAGAACATCAATGCCTTTCAGGCCGCTCAAAATGAAGATTCCGTTTATTATGATGATGCTTCTATATCCATTATTAATGAAGCTACTGGTGTAGAACATGAACTGGAACGTGTGGACGCTACTCTGTTCGGAATAGAACGCGATGAAGGTGACTTTCTCCTTGAGCCCAACATTGCTTACTACGTCCCTACGGATCAACTGGCATTTCGTGGAGGCGAAGAGGTAACTCTGGTGATCGACAGGGGAAATGAAAAGCCCGCGGTGACTTCAACCACCACTGTACTCACACCGGTAGACCTGACCGATCCAGTTCCTGACAAGCCCATACATTTCACCTATAGGAACAAAGCTTTTTTCTTCAGCAAGGAAAAAGAAGTGGGCGTCCTGGGGCTGACCATGTTCATGTACATAAGGGAGATCGACATTGACGATCCCTCTCAACAAGAAATCATAAAAGTGACCTGGAGAATGATCTCTGGTCTCGATGTTGATAAAACCAGTGATTTTGAAATTCCACGGGTTGAGGGCAGGCAATTCTACACGACATTGGCCAACAATCTGGATCCCGAGAAAAAGGTCTTTCGTCAGTTTTCCCATTTCGACCTCTTTGTTCAGGGAGGAGGTGATGAGATCAGTGAATTCAGGCGGATCGCTCGCGCCAATTCTGGCCTGACAGGTGCGCAGGAGTTACCTCTTTATACCAATATCGATGGTGGGATCGGCATCTTTTCTTCCAAGTATTCCAGATTGTACGAAGGCTTTACAGTTAGTGGTGAGACCCGCGATTCCCTTCAGGTGAGCCAGATCCTGGAGGGCTATAATTTCGTTGATTAGAGCACTTTACTGTCGTTTTGTCATGGATATATGACAGTTTTCTATCATGTTTTACACGCTTTTATGACATTATTGCGGTTATCCGTCGATGGCACGCGTATTGACCTATAAGTAGTAAAACATAAATCACGAAAAAATAGTAAAATGGGTAAGATAATAGGTATAGATCTAGGAACGACTAATTCATGCGTTGCTGTAATGGAGGGTAACGAACCCGTTGTTATTCCTAATGATGAGGGCAAGAGGACCACTCCATCGGTAGTCGCATTTCTTGAAAATGGTGAAAGAAAGATCGGTGATCCTGCCAAACGTCAGGCCATCACAAATCCTCAACGCACCATTTCATCCATCAAGAGATTCATGGGGCAGCGATATGCGGAAGCTAAGAAGTTTATCGAGAAGATGCCTTATGAACTGGTAAAAGGAGAAAATGACAGCATAAAGGTAAAGGTCGATGACCGACAGTACACGCCTCAGGAGATCTCCGCCATGGTACTTCAGAAAATGAAGAAAACAGCAGAAGATTACCTCGGAACAGAAGTTACTGAGGCGGTTATTACCGTACCTGCTTATTTTAATGACTCGCAAAGGCAGGCCACCAAGGAAGCTGGCGAGATCGCTGGCCTTGATGTCAAAAGAATAATCAATGAGCCGACCGCCGCTGCTTTGGCATATGGTCTGGACAAGAAAACAGGTGATGTTACCATTGCTGTATATGACCTTGGTGGTGGTACTTTTGATATATCCATCCTGGAACTGGGAGATGGCGTCTTCGAAGTAAAATCCACGAACGGTGATACACACCTTGGTGGTGATGACTTTGATGAGGTGATCATCAACTACCTTGCTGAAGAATTCAAAAAGCAGGAAAATATCGATCTGAGAAAAGATCCTATGGCACTTCAGAGACTGAAAGATGCCGCGGAGAAGGCTAAGATCGAACTCTCCAGCACCACAGAAACTGAAGTGAACCTGCCATATATTACAGCAGTGGATGGTGTGCCTAAACACCTTGTACTGAAGTTGTCTAGAGCCAAGTTCGAACAACTGGCTGATGATTTGGTAAAAAGAACACTCAAGCCTTGTGAGAATGCTCTCAAGGATGCGGGTGTTTCTAAATCTGAAATAGATGAGGTGATCATGGTAGGTGGATCAACGCGAATACCACGCATCCAAAAAGCCGTAGAAGACTTCTTCGGTAAAAAGCTGAATAAGAGTGTCAATCCGGACGAAGTCGTTGCTATTGGAGCTTCGATCCAGGGTGGTGTACTTAGCGGAGATGTACAGGATGTGCTTCTGCTTGACGTAACGCCATTGTCGATGGGTATTGAGACCATGGGTGGCGTTTACGATGTCATCATCGAAGCCAATACCACAATACCTGTGAAGAAGTCAAAGATCTATTCAACAGCCGCCGACAATCAACCGTCTGTAGAGATACACATTCTGCAGGGTGAACGTCCGATGGCCAAGGACAATAGAACAGTAGGACGATTTATCCTGGATGGTATACCACCGGCACCAAGAGGCGTACCTCAGATCGAAGTGACCTTCGATATGGATGCCAATGGTATTCTTAATGTACATGCCAAGGATAAGGGCACGGGTAAAGAACAAAATATCCGTATCGAAGCCTCTACTGGATTGTCCGAGGAAGAGATCGCCAGAATGAAAAAAGAGGCTGAAGCTAATGCGGATGCCGACCAGGCAGCCAAGGAACGCATTGAAAAGCTGAATGCTGCGGACAGTCTGATATTCCAGACAGAAAAGCAGATAAAGGACTACGGTGACAAGCTTCCTGAAGATAAGAAAGCAGCTATTGAAAAAGCACTGGAAGATCTGAAGGCGGCCCATAAGTCAGAAGACCTGGATGCAGTAGAGCAACACACAGAAACTCTAACAAATGCATGGCAGGCAGCGTCGGAAGACATCTACAAGGCTCAACAGGCCGAAGGAGGTGATGGCGCACAATCAGGCAACGGAACTGCCTCTGACGAAAGTGGAGACGACAAAGATGTCACTGATGTAGAATATGAAGAAGTAGAGGATAATAACAATTAATTATCCTTTAAGTTAGATCTTAGAGAGGGAGCGGCATTATGTCGCTCCCTTTTTCTATATATATCTTTCGTCTCTCACACGGCTAAGAAAAAACGAGATGAGAAGATAAAATGGTATGCTGAGCACATGATCAGAAATCAATCGATATCTCCTCACCAATGTTTATCACTCCATCATTTTCAGGATAGGCATAAACGCCTAACTCAGCTTTTGGACTATTAGCAGATCTGGATTTCAGATATCGCAATATATTCATATCTCTTTGACCCGTGTCCGGATCAATGTTGGGAATTGTACATCTCGTTGTAGGCTTTACGATCTCTAACTCAACCATCCTACCTCTTATTCTTCGAATCCTGCTCTCTTCAAAGGCGGGTATTCCCTCTAAAATGAAATTAGGTCTGAATCTAAAGGGGGTGATCTCACATTTCAGTTCTCGCTCGATTTCTTCAAGTGTGCTTTGGCCCATAATATGGATCGGATATCCATCAGAAAATCGCAGAGGTAATTCACGAGACTGCTCAGACAATCGTTTTGTCCGTTGACTTTCCCTTGAATATTTCACCAACCTCACTTTTTCTCCAATGATTTCACTGAACCATTCATTGGTCGCACCGGACGCCACTGACGCCAGCATCTCCGATCTCCATATCTTGACTTGAATGTTCTTTACATATTCTGCAGATGACAAGTCGATGTGTTCATTATTGTATGAAAGATGTAGAGCCCCGTCAATAATTGCAGGTGTGATCTGGGAGAGAACCGGAAATTTTCGTTGTGTCAGGAAACTTCCGTTTTCATCAACGAGCATATATTCCCTGTCACCCTTAAGTCCATGAGGCTGGACTTCACAAGATTTTAATCTTAGTGCCCCACATGATTTAACGGGGAAGGAGTATATTGAGGAAATAGAGATCATAATGTTACATGTCGAGATCATCCAAACTTAGAGAGATTTTTTCAGTATTCCTGAAACTGGGATTTGTGGCATTTGGCGGACCTGCTGCCCACGTCGCCCTGATGCAAGATGAGTTCGTAGAACGGCGCCAATGGATGAGCGCGCAGCGATTCACCTCATTACTAGGCATAACCAATCTTATACCCGGGCCGAACAGTACGGAAATGGCCATGCTTTGTGGATATGAACGTGGTGGTTTCTCCGGGTTTCTGACGGCTGGAGTTGCCTTTATTTCCCCCGCCATGGTAATGACGATCATCTTGGCCTATGTATATGTGTCTTATGGTTCACTTCCTGCTCTTGAGCCCGTTCTGATCGGCTTACAAGCCGGAGTCGTAGTAGTTATCGTGCATGCGGTCTATAAGCTCTCCAAAAAAATGCTGAAAGACACGACTGATTACGTGCTTCTTGCTGTGGCCATATTGTTCAGCTTATTTCTGCTTGATGAGATTGTGGTGATTCTGTTGACGGGAGCCTTGCTCGTGTTATCCCGGTCCCTCATGGACAGACTGAGGTCGCTGGGTTCCATTATGACATTATCATTTGTCTTGCAAGGGGTGGCTTCACAAAAAACAAGTGCGATCTTTCTGTTCTTCCTCAAAATAGGTGCTGTGCTTTTCGGCAGTGGTTATGTGCTTGTTGCCTATCTCGATACATACCTTGTCCAGGACCTGGGATGGATCACCAGGACACAATTATTAGATGCTATCGCTATAGGACAATTCACCCCCGGACCTGTATTGACCACAGCCAGTTTCATAGGTTATCTGCTCAATGGGGTAGAGGGAGCCATTGCGGCAACAATAGGCATCTTCCTTCCATCTTTTGTCTTTGTCGCGATCATTTTTCCCATCGTTGAAAAGATCAGCCGATATAAGCAGATCAATCTTTTTATTACAGGTGCCGGAATAGGCGCTCTTGCAGTGATGGCAGTCGTAGCGGTTGAACTTGTAGGCGAGGGCATCGGTCAATTCACCTTCATAGCTGTCCTGGTAGTAGCAGCCATCTATCAATTTGGATATAAAAAGGCGAATACTATCATTACGATAATCTTAAGTATCGCCCTTTCATTGGTCATTGCAGTTTTGCAATGAGCTTATCACTAATTATATCTCGCCAATAACTGATTCTGTCACATTAATTAGGTGATCGCCAGCCTTTTCCATTAGCGAAAAAGTATCATTGAATACCATGGCTGTTCTCACATCATAGTCCTTCTTGCCAATATGATCGAGGTTATATTTTTTCAGTTTATCCCTCATTTTATTGATTTCCTTCTCCTTTTGTAGAGCTTTTTCCTTTGTCACCTTGTCATAACTGATCGCATTTAGATTTTCAGACATTATTACAAAACCCTGTTCAAGCACGTCAAGCATTTCATTAAGCAATTCGCGCTGTTTTGGCTTAAAGAATAATTTGTTGTCATTCTTTCGCTCAAGGGTTTTCGATATCTGATAGAAAATATCGCCTATTCGTTCGAGATCATTTGTGATATTGAGAACGCTTCTCAACTTGACACTTGTTTTGGAAGTTATCTCCTGATCGGCAAGCTTAGTTATGTATTCGGTGATCTCTTTTTCCATATTGTCAGTGATCTCCTCATACTTGCTAAGCTTTTCATAGAACTTGTTTCTCTTTTTATCACTGGTAGCATTCAGTAAATTTCTCGTGTATTTGACCATTCTGGAAGTTACCTCCCCAAAATGGGCCGTTTCCTTCTGAAGCTCAACAGTTGCTAATTCCGGCGTCCTTTGAGAGTTGTCGATGAACCTAAGTCTCACTTCCTCATCCACATCGCCCTTCGACTTGATTGACCAAATCGCCGCTTTGACAAGCCATGGCACAAATCCTATGAGTAAAAGAACGTTGGTTAGATTGAAAGCGGTATGAAAGGCACTCAGTGCGACAGGCATATCTGCAGCAGAAGTGTAAGGGTCGGATATACCCAATACTTCTGTGACTATATTAGAAAGAACCGGCAAGTAAAATGGTAACAGGATCACCATCCAAGTCACACCAAAAATATTGAACATAGAATGGATCCTGGCTGATCTCTTTGCATGCACATTACCCACAAGAGAAGCGATTTCTGCAGTGATAGTGGTACCAATATTCTCACCAAGGATCATGGCCGCTGAAACCTCAAATGGTAGCCAGCCCTGTGCACACATGGTTAGAGTGATGGCCATTGCAGCGCTCGATGATTGTACAATGATGGTTATCAATGCGCCTATTGCGACAAATAATAACCTTGATAAAATTCCCCACTCGGTAAAATTCTTCAGAAATTCAAGTATTTCAGGATTTTGCTTAATGTTTGGAACGGCATCCTTCAAATAGCTCAAACCGAGAAAGAGGATCGCAAATCCAATAATAAACTCACCCCAATATCTCATTCTTCCTCTTTTCACAAAAAGCAGGGGTACGCCTGCAGCAAAAAGAGGAACGGAATAAGCACTCAGTTTGACCTTAAAACCAAGGATCGACACAAGCCACCCTGTGATCGTTGTCCCGATGTTGGCACCCATCATCACACCTGCAGACTCTATTAGTGTTAAAAGTCCTGCGTTAACGAAGGAAACTGTCATTACTGTCGTAGCCGAAGAAGACTGCACAAGAGCAGTTATGAAAAAACCTGTGAAAACTCCCAGAAACCTGTTCTTGGTCATAGATCGCAATATGTTTCTCAATTGCGAACCCGCAGCTCTCTGAATGCCATCACTCATCATCTTCATTCCGAAAATGAAAAATGCGAGAGCACCAACAATTTGAATTACATCACCTATTCCAAAGTTCATTTTCCGTTTTGTGTTATATTATTCAAAGGTGCACTTCCACTTGAAGCCTCCATAGCAAGATGTCATGTGATATATCCTTATCAACATACGTGAAATCGGTTTGTATCTTCAATTTATGCCCAACGACGTACTTTGATAGTCCAAAGGTATACTGTGTCTCATTTTCTGCCACCAATACATCGGGAAAAACTTCAGTGTATCTTATTGCAGCCTCCCAGGTATCTGTGAAGAACGCTCCCACCTGCACATTGATGGCTTCACCTGTATAATATGTACCTATTTCAGTCATATCTTCATCAAATACCACAGGCTCTCCAGATACTTCTCTGTGCGCATATTCTGCCATCATGCTCCATCCTCTATATTTAAGCATCATATCCGCATGAATTGATTTGAGATCCTTTCCAATGTAGGATCCTGTCTCATTTATTATAAAAGTCCCTAATTGGCCCCTTTCTCTCACTGCATTTGCATTGTAATCATAAGTCACAGCAACTGACAATTTGACTTTTTCCTCTCTTCGTATAGCTGCTCCTACATAATCTCCCTTGCCTGCGAATTCACCGAATGGCAGCAATTCGATACGTGCGGTATAATCGAAACCTCCATGAAAACCTGAAGTAACATTTCTTCCTTCACCTTGTCCAAATGCAATGATCTCACGAATCAGAAATCGGTTAAATAGGAAGTGATGGTTTCGTAATTGAATTCCAACGTCCCTGTCAAGCGTAAATCTTGAATTTAACAAAGAACGATCCACGAATTGAAGGTTGCCTGAAGAAATAACTCTTTCCCTGTTACCGGGAAGCTTTGCCTGGCCAAACTGGATACTGAGATTCTTATAGAACCTCCATCTGATAAAAGCATCGAGAACAATGTTAGCAGTATTACGGAACTCCGGGCTGTGACCACCGGCAACATCTCTGTTGGATAAGGCAAGCTCAAGCTTATACTTTAAGCCAGTGTTAAGTATCCAACCATCAGCTTTGATCCTGGAACGTCTTACAAGAAAAGATGCAGACTCATGAGAGTAATTACCTTCTTCATTACTCATCCAGTCCGAGGTGAAAAGATTCTGAAATCTCAGTCCGAGTTTCAAATAATATGAACTATCTTTTCCCACAATCCTGAGACCCTTGCCAAAATTGGCTGGAATGAATTGAGAATAGGTGTAATTGAGTGAGGTCATTAAAAGAATGACACTGAAGATAACCTTGCGCATGGGACAACTTATTATTACGAACAGCGCAAAGGTACATATCCAATGTTAACAGTATATTAAATAAAAGGGCTGAAAGGTTGACTTACACAAGTTGTCCCTTAATTGTAAGAACCTTTCAGCCTGTTCGTTTGGCAAAACTATTACCTCAAGGCCTGCTTCACAGCAGTATTTGTATTATCCATTTGTTAAATAGTTTGCTTAGGTTGATCCCAAATATGTTTAGGCTAGATATTCAAAATGATACTGAAAAGCTTTTATATCAGACACAAATTGGGATAATTTAAATATAATTATAAAAGGTGTTACCTTTGAGTCCCGTACTGAATGCTAGCCGACAGGCTGCAAAGGACAAATAATTATGGCTAAATATGTATTCATTACGGGTGGTGTGACCTCTTCTCTGGGAAAGGGGATTATTGCAGCCTCTCTTGCCAAGCTTCTTCAGGCAAGAGGCATCAGAGTTACCATTCAGAAATTCGATCCATACATTAATGTTGATCCTGGAACGCTCAACCCTTATGAGCATGGTGAATGCTATGTGACGGATGATGGAGCTGAAACCGACCTCGACCTCGGACATTATGAACGTTTTCTGAACCGTCCCACTTCTCAGGACAACAATGTGACCACAGGAAGGATATATCAGACTGTGATCGAGAAGGAGAGGGCAGGAGAATTTCTCGGAAAGACCGTCCAGGTCATACCTCATATTACCGACGAGATCAAAGAACGTGTTAAAAAACTCGATGACGGCACCCGGGACGTTATCATTACTGAACTTGGAGGCACCGTCGGCGACATTGAAAGCCTGCCGTATCTGGAAGCCGTTAGGCAACTGAGGATGGAACTCGGTCCTTCGAATTGCTGTATCGTCCATTTGACACTGATACCTTATCTCAGTGCTGCGAAAGAACTAAAAACCAAACCAACACAACACTCTGTAAAGTTGCTTCTCGAAGCAGGGATCCAGGCAGATATCCTGTGTTGTCGAAGCGAATATCCGCTTACCGAGGAGATCAGGGACAAACTGGCTTTATTCTGCAATGTGAAAAGAAGTTGTGTGATAGAAGCTATCGATGCCAGCAGTATTTATGAGGTGCCATTATTAATGCAGGAAGAAGAACTGGATCTGCGCGTCCTGGAAAGTATTTCCATTGACAACTATACAGAGCCTAATCTCAAAGTCTGGAGATCTTTCATGACCAAATTGAATAATCCCAGAAAGAAGGTGAGAATCGGATTGGTGGGCAAGTATAATGAACTACAAGATGCCTATAAGTCGATCCATGAATCCTTTGTACATGCCGGAACAGTCAACTATTGCAAAGTGGAGGTAGACGCCATCCATTCCGAATCCATCAATAACTCTGAAGACGCGCGCAGAAAACTGAAAAATCTGGATGGCGTTTTGGTAGCTCCCGGATTTGGGGAAAGAGGCATAGATGGCAAGCTGGAAGCCATAAGATATGTCAGGGAGAACAGGATCCCTTTCTTCGGTATTTGCCTGGGTATGCAATGTGCTGTAGTAGAGTTTGCAAGAAATGTCCTTCATCTCAAAGATGCCGCATCAACTGAAATCGATGAGGCGACATCGCATCCTGTGATAGACCTCATGCTGGAACAAAGAAACATTACCCAAAAAGGCGGTACGATGCGTCTTGGTAAATATGAATGCAAACTTTCCCAACGTAGCAGATCCTCAGCGATCTACCAGTCAGATACCATTTTTGAACGCCATCGCCACAGATATGAGTTCAATGATGCTTATGCCGAGGATCTAAAAAATGCCGGCATGATAATCGGAGGCATCAATCCTGATACCAATCTCGTCGAGATCATAGAAATAGAAGATCACC
Source organism: Saprospiraceae bacterium (assembly GCA_033722295.1). Classification (GTDB taxonomy): domain Bacteria; phylum Bacteroidota; class Bacteroidia; order Chitinophagales; family Saprospiraceae; genus JAWVZH01. The sequence goes on along the minus strand of JAWVZH010000038.1, from coordinate 3,925 downwards.
CCTGGTTCATCGGTGTGCAATTCCACCCAGAGTTGAAAAGTACCGTTGAGGCTCCGCATCCGCTCTTTGTGAGTTTTGTCAAAGCGGCGATGAAGTATAAAGAGACCAAGAATGACGTTGTCAAAGCTGAGGCTTGAAGAACTGGATCGGGTATCTCCTGAGACATTTGCTGAAATGCGCAAGAACCCGATCATCCTGGTAGCTGACAATATCCGTTCAGGTCATAATATAGGGGCAATGTTTCGGAGTGCTGACGCCTTTGCGATCGAAAAGATCCATATTTGCGGGATCTCACCAAGGCCCCCGCATAAAGAGATCAATAAGACAGCCATCGGCGCCACGAAAACGGTGAATTGGGAACATTTTTCCAGGACGGAAGACTCACTTGCCACCTTACGAAAAGAGGGGTATGAGATCATCGGTGTAGAACAAACTGACAACAGCACATTACTTCAAAATTTTAAATACGAAGGCAATAAGGTAGCAATCGTCATGGGCAATGAGGTAGAAGGAATAGGAGATGATCTCATGCCGCTCTTAGACCGGGCTATCGAGATCGAACAGTTTGGCACCAAACATTCCATCAATGTTTCTGTCTGCACCGGGATCGTCTTATGGGCGCTTATCGGTCAACTGCGCCATCAGTGACTTATGGGATAAACAGACAATTCGGGCTGAGCTTGTGTACTGAATATTGACTGTCGACCCAAGTCGTAATGACTGGGAATTATAAGATAATCTATGCCTAAAGCTTCGTGATCCAGATCAAGAAGATGTCGTTCACCTTTATTCAACATATTCTGTAAACCCAACTCGCGCCTGTCGTCAATATTGATCTGATACGCCTGTATGATACGCTCGTAGTATTCTTTCATATAATCATGATGATGGATCATGGCTTTGAAATCTATATAACCCGATCTTTCCGAGAACATTTTAAAACAGGAAAAATTCGGAGGATAAAGTATTATATCATCCACATCTGAATGATCCCTGATCCAGCGAGCTACTTCCTTTTCCGCAGTATCCGGTGAAATGAACGGAGCATTATATGTCGGTGATTTGAAACCTGAGATCACAACCATCACCAATGAGGCCAATAAGGTTAAAGAGGCAAATGTCATAAACTTGTTGCCCAGTTGTAAATACTCTCTGATCCAGACTGTTATGGCTAACATCCCTAATAACTCTATCCAGATCGTTACCTTAAACCATTGAGTATTTAGGGCCAACTCCCATTTCATCAGCTCAACACCTAATGTGTATATCAGACAACCTAGTATTGCTATTGCGGAAAAGTATTGTAATCTCTTATGCTCTTTGCCGTACAATATCAATGCGGGTAACAATAAGAATGCAAGCACCAGATAGTCCCACCAGTGAAAATATCCCGGAAAGAAATGATGAGCTACCCTGAATTCAATGATCTCAAAATATAGATTGAGCGGTAGATGGTCATCGGATTGTGCAATCAGTAGCGAAATAATCCATGGGCCTGCTATCAGGCTATAAATTAGGACGTCCTTTACAAATGAATATCCATTGCTTCGGACCAAAATTTGAACGATGGATAGGATCAGGAACAACTGTAGACCTACCAGGGGCTGGAAATAAGTCGCGATTCCAAGTAACAGGTAGGGAATATATGGACGATGCTCTATCCAGAAGACCAGACTCCAAACGGCTAATGTTTTGGCCGGCAGACTCGGAATCAGATAATTATAGAATAGCTCATTACCTCCCAGACTAATATAACTAAGTACCGAAATCAGCAAGAGGGTAGTAAGTACGCCAGGAAATATAGAATCCGATATTACCGATGACAGCTTCAATATACCGGCAAACATCAAGATGCTCGTCAAAGCATGAAGCAGAAAAATAAAAAGTGGATCTATTCCTGTTGTATAGTAGAGTAGTAAAAGGAACGGTGATCTTTCGGTCAAGGATTTGCCGGCAAAGAATTGAATATAGAAATCGTGAGGATAGAGACTGTTATCGCTCAGCCAAAACTTGATTACAGGAAGTAATTCTATCTGGTCGCTGCATCCAAATCCGTACCCCTGGAATGCAATGGTAACAATATAGAGGAGGAGTGCCCAGATCCATATTGTTCTCAAAATCTTCTCTTCTTGTAATCGAATCTGTAAATAACATTTAGTCCAGCTAGAAAGTCTCTGGTCGAACTCTGTATGGAATTACCCTCATCTGCATTCGTAGGATCGGACTGTGGCCATTCTGTATTGAATCCGATAACATATCTGACAAACGGAGTGATCGTAAAGTATTCTGCAACACCTACATCAAGACCGGCTCCGATACCTGAAAGAAAAGCAACACCGGAAGATTCTCTCGCTTCTGATGATTTGGTTTCATTGATGTAATATCCCGCGCCCGGAGACAATTGAAAGAAAAACCCTTTTTCAAAAAAACCGCCATCCTTACCAAAAGTCGGACAATTGCAGTCACCTTCGAAATCAAATGGGTATATGTTGACATTGAAGTAAAGCGCTAATTGCTGCCATTCGTGATCGATAGGCGTATCGTCAAGCAATGCGGCTGATCGGTTTCCCGCCAGATACATCAGTTCAGGCAAGAATTCAACGCGGTAGTCCTTAAGTCTGAACCAGTAGTTAAGTGACACTCCAAAACCATCAGATTTAATATGTTCCGCATTACTATTGATCTCATTATCCCAGACATCAGCGCCCTGGTGAAAGTTATAGATCCCGGAAACTCCAAACTGTGCCATTGAATAGGTGCAGCTTCCGAACATGATAAAGAGGAACAACAAACTTCGAACTAACATGCGATAAATATATTAACACTTCTGAACTAATCGTCTCGGTTGGGAGTTGAGGAGTTCACATGAGCAAATTTGAAGAATATACATCAATAGTTCTAGAACGATAGAAATACAGTTGATGTTGGAACAAATGTGAAAGAGGTTCAGGGCTTCCTATCTTTGCATCTCATAATTATAGAGTTTGAAAACAAAGTCTACATCTTCCAAAAGCATCAATCTGATCACCCTGGGGTGTTCAAAAAATCTGGTTGACTCGGAAAACATCCTGACCCAACTCAAGGCCAGCGATATTGAAGCAACACATGAATCCGCTGATGGCAATAGTTCTACGGTGGTGATCAATACATGTGGTTTTATAGACAAGGCCAAGGAGGAGTCCATTAATACTATTCTGGCCTATACCGAAGAAAAGAGAAAGGGAAATATAGAGCAGCTGGTGGTAACTGGATGTCTGAGTGAGCGTTACAAGGATGAATTGAAGGAAGAGATGCCTGAGGTAGATGCCTTTTTTGGCACGCAGGATATGCCTGATCTGCTTCAATACCTGAATGCAGAATATAAGCATAATCTGATAGGAGAGAGGCAGACCACTACAGCGCCCCATTTGGCCTATCTGAAGATATCAGAAGGATGTAACCGGACCTGCTCATTTTGTGCCATCCCCCTTATGCGCGGTCAACATAGGTCCAGGTCAATAGAATCCCTTGTCGAGGAAGCTCAAAACCTCGCTGCCAACGGTGTGAAGGAGATCATGCTAATCGCTCAGGAGCTCACTTATTATGGTCTCGATATCTATAAGAGGCGCAGATTGCCTGACCTGTTGGTCGCGTTGTCGCAAGTCGACGGTATAGAGTGGATCAGACTTCATTATGCTTATCCGTCAAAATTCCCTCTTGAAATCATTGAAGTAATGAAGGAGTTGCCCGAAGTATGCAACTACCTTGATATACCTCTGCAGCATGCCAGTGATCCGGTTCTCAGGAATATGAGAAGGCAGATCACACGAGAACAAACTACAAAGTTGCTTTCTGATATAAGAAACATACATCCGGAGATTGCTATCAGGACAACAATGATGGTGGGCTTTCCGGGAGAGACCGAAGACGATTTTACGGATCTGCT
>JAWVZH010000037.1:0-21812 GCA_033722295.1 Saprospiraceae bacterium | reverse complement strand
TGCGATAATTCCCGTTCTGTTCGAATCGATGGAGCTTATCAGGTCAGAACCAAACAGTTGACCATCAACTTCAAAGACCACCTTATAAGAACAGGCAGATGCCTGAATGAGACCTTCGATTTCAGCGCTGTCGACTACGGACATTCGACTTATAAAGGTATCGAGTTCGACAACATCGTCTGCTGCGAGGGGGCTTTGGGAAAGCATACGCCATTCGATTATGTACCGATCATTCCTAACCTTGGTGAGGTGCTTCACGTAGAGCTGGCCAAAACTCAGCCTTCTTTTGCTTTCAAGAAAAAAGTTTTCGTTGTTCCACAGGAAGGCGGCTATTATTGGGTGGGTGGCACCTATAAAAACCTGAAGTCAGAAGATGAGGCGCAACCTGATTTTGATCGTTTGATCTCTATGTTCGAAGACGCTTATTCAGGGGAATACAGGATAATCAAAAAAACTTACGGACTGCGTCCGACCATTCCTGACCGAAAACCGGTAATTGGCCCTCACCATACTAATCAACACCTCTATATCCTGAATGGCTTGGGTACGAAAGGGGCTTCTCTTGGACCGTACAGCGCGAGAGCACTCTTAGCTCATATCGAAAATAACGCGCAGATAGACGATGAGATGTCAGTAAGTCGTTACGAATAACGTTAAATCGTTGTTAAGCCTGTAAGCCTGAACACCCGGGTAATTCCGAACTGCATCTCATAGTTAAAATGTCTAATTAGTATGAAGACTCTGCTATTTACCTTGAGCACACTGCTTTTTTCTACGTCTGCATTTTCCATGGGATGGTTTAAACATGAATTCCCTGACTACGATAAGGCCTGGGAGAAAGTAGAAGAATTCGAAAGTAAAGGACAGTATAGATCCGCCTTGGATCAGGTGAAGGAGATAGTCAGAATGGCCGAAAGTGATGATAACCATCCCCAGCTTATCAAGACCTTTCTCTTCCAGGTAAAATATCATCACCTTCTTGAGGAAGATGCCTGGGTGGCAGTTTTTGAACTAGCAGAAGCCACTCTGATGAATGCCGGAGAACCGGAAAAGCAGGTTTATCACTCAATTATTGCCGAACTGTATCATACTTATCTGAATCAGAATCAGTGGCAAATCAGTCAGGTCGATCAAGTTAAACCACAACCAGAAGATTTCAGGCAATGGGCATCCGAAGACTTCAGAGATAAGATCGAGTGGCATTACACTCAGTCTCTCAAGGGAGAGGAAACATTGACAGCAGCCCGATCAGATTATAAAGCGATATTGCAGGAAGGAAAGCGCTGTGAAGATTTATGGCCATCTCTTAAGGATGTGCTCTTTTACAGATCATTTGATTACTTCCAGAGTGTAGCTAATCAAAGCCGATTCAATAATCGGATAAATTCGGAATGGTTCAGGATTGGTGAGTCGTTCTATTCTATTTCTTTCAAAGATGAAAGCCTGGACTACTTCACGGAGTTTGTGGAACAACTTAAAGGTCGATTAGCCTACTTTTATAAAAATAATGATCCGGCTAATACCATTCATCTTGAGCTAAGAAAACTGAGAGTGGCCTTCGATCAGACTGGATTGGGAACCGAATATGCAGAGGCGCTGAACACACTTGCTACTGAGTTCAGGGATCACGAAATGTGGAGTGAGATCCGGCATTCATCGGCTGAATATCAGTTATCAAATCTAGACGAAAACGGTGATGTAAATTATCCTCTGGTCAAAGATATCTGTCAGGAAGTTATTGACAGGTTTCCTGATAGTTATGGCGCAGACGAATGCAGAGCACTTCTCAGAAATCGAATCATGCAACCTCGTTTGACTTTTTCTTATGAAGAGGTCAACCTTCCAGACCAACCTTTTCGTATTCTGGTGCAATACAAGAATATTTCATCAGTCGAGATAGAATATGTTGAGGTTCCGCCTGGAACGCAGCATTACGAACAGCAGAAGCCTTACAGAGACAGACGGAACCTTGAGAAGGAATCATGGACGCAGCACAAGTCATTCAAGCTGCCCGCTTACGAGGATCACAATGATCACTCGATAGAATTAGATCTCCCGGCATTATCTCCTGGTGAATACTTGATCAGATTAAAAGGACAACCGGTCGACCATGACGAACTGATCAAGTCCTGGGGTTATATCCTGGTTTCTGACATTGGCTTTTTTACGGCCAGGGATAAGGATTATAACAGGATCTTCTTGGTCGATAGGAAGGAGGGAAGGCCACTGAAGAATGCAGAAGCCACACTCTATCATTACGTATACAATGAATCGACCAGAAGGAATGAGGAAAAGATCAAGGCCACCGGACAATCCAATGCTGACGGCAGCTTTGTACTACCAAAGGATAACAACTCACATTCCATGGTCTTGCGGATACAATACGGTGGTGAAGACGTCTATTTTACGAATGAACGAATACATGGTCAGTCCAGGAATTACACTGAAAGCAAAAGTAATAGAGCCCTGATATATAGTGATCGTTCGATCTACAAGCCTGGACAAACTGTGAACTTCAAAGGAATTGTATACTCCGAGTTGGGTGGAAACAAGGAACTTATTAAGAATGACTTGATAGAAGTTGAACTCTTGGATGCCAACGGCCAGGGTATAGATAAAAAATCCCTGAAATCAAATGTCTTTGGCTCCATTTCTGGAAGTTTTAGAATACCTGAGGATGTACTACCAGGAGAATTCAGGATAGTCACGCGAGGAGAGTTCAGTGGACAGACTGAGATATCGGTTGAAAATTATGTAAGACCCAACATTGAAGCAAATTTTCTTCCCGTAGAAGAAAATTATGCCCTTGGTGACACAATAGCGCTTGATATTTCTGCGCAGACCTTCTATGGAGTCCCTCTGCATGGTGCCACTGTCAGATATGAAATAAGCCGGCAGGTGATCATTCCTACTTACGCACGTTTCGGTTTTTATCAGGATTGCTATTTCCCATGGCCCAGGGAGAAGGAAGTAATAGCAAGTGGAGAGACTATGACGGACGAACAAGGATCGGCTGAGATAACTTTTCATGCTACCGAAAAAGGACAGCAAAAGTACGGTATCTACCCATGGAACACATTCATAATAGAAGTCGAGGTTATTGACCAAACCGGAGAACCTACTACAACGTCAAAAAGTATGACGTTGTCCAACAGTCGCATTATGGCGGACATTTCAGGTAGCACGGAAAGAGATGTTGCCGAGACTGATGACCTCGTTATTAGATTCAAAAATTTTGATGATCAGCCTCTTGGTCCGGAAGGTGCAGAAATAAGAATTTCCGAATTATTACCCAATGGCAAATCTCATCTAAGGGATCGCTACTGGCCGACTCCGGATCAGTTTTATTACGATAGCTCGGAATTCAAGGCACTTTTCCCGATGGATCCTTACAGGGAAGAACATAATCCGGTGAACTGGAACACGCGCTCATTGATCACAAAAGAGGTTGATGGTGAATCTCAAATTGTTCTGAACAATCTTTATTCTTTTTCAGAAGCAGGGTTGTATGAACTGAAAATTGTCGACACACTTACCGGTACGGCTATTTTTTCAAAGGTGCTGACCATTTATGATACCAGCGAAGGCCTGTGGCCTGATGGCGCGAAGGAGATCACGGTTTCCGATAAGAGTTCATATTCTAAAGGAGGGAATAAGGTTCATATCCTCACTAATTTGCCGGAGGGACATATCTGGCATAAATTCCATAGTCGATCATCTGTATGGCAAACCGATCATTCAGTCACGGTGGATCTCAAGGAGAGTGATCGTGACAATGCCGGAATAGCCGTAATGGCCGTTAGAGATAACAGAGTCTATCAACATCATGCGCGATTACCGTTTAATTCAAAGAAGAACCTTAGGATTGAAATTCTTGGTGTCAACAACGAGGTAGAACCAGGCTCAAAGCAAAAATGGACGATACGCACTGTGGATGACAACGGTCGGCCGGCAAGTGCAGAAGTAGCCATTTCTGTTTTTGATGCGGCATTGGATATTTACCGTAAACATGCATGGAATGTCTCTCCACTTACTTCGGTCAATAAGCCTTACTTCTTATCAGTTAATGAGCATTCATTCGGGCAAAATGCTGGACGCAATCAGTCTTTCGAGTATGATTACTATGATTATGAGCATCGCCAGTTGCCAACACTCAAGAATATCTATGATCTGATGCCTGCCTATCCTTACCCCAGAGCAATGCAGCGAAACGATGTCAATGGAGTGATGCTCATGGAGAGCAAATCGGAGGATGAGAGGAGTAAGAGTCTGGAAGAAGAGATCGAAATGGAACCACAATCTCGGCAGGTGGACCTCAGAAAGGATCTGGCAGAATTGGCTTATTGGAACGCGACTATTCGAACCAATGAAGAGGGCACGGCGGATATCGAGTTTACGATGAAGGAGGATCTCACCAGGTGGCGCATCCTCGCATTGGCTCATGATCAGGCGATCAGGGGAGGTGTGAAGGAATATTCTACCATCACAGCCAAGGATCTTACTATCCAACCTTTCATTCCGGAATTCTTGAGATCTGGTGATGAGATCCTAATAACAGCCAAAGTGTCAAATACTACCAATAACCCGATCGCTTGCAATGCATCCCTAAAATTGAGCGATCCATTTACCGGAACGTCATGGAATGACTGGATCAGTAATGGACAGGATCAAAATGTAGTCGTAGAAGCTCATTCTTCCGTGGTGGTCAGATGGATGGTTGGTATTCCTTTAGCGGCTAAAGGATCCTTTAAATACGAAATGAAGGCTGTTTCGGAGGATGCAGATGATGGCGTAACAGATCACGGTGTGATCCGAAGTCAGAGGGTCGAAGCGATCGAAACACATTCCTTTTTTCTGAAACCGGGAGAAACGAAAACCATCAATGTAGATGACCTCGGTTTTTATTTGCCTGGTGGAAGCTCTTCGAATACCTCTTTTCAACTTGAAGTGGTATCAGGACCGGAATGGTATACTATTCAATCAATTCCGTATCTCGCCAGAACTGACAACAACAGTATAGGTTCTGTCGCAGCTGCTTATTATGTCAATACAATGGGGCAATATTTGATCAAAACCCATCCCTGGATCGAAGAAAGTATTGCATCCCTGGTCAAGAAAAGTCCACTTGTACGAAACGAAAATTACAAGCTAGTAACCGCTCAGCTTTCGCCATGGCAGAGGGAGGCGATACAGGAAACCGATCAGATGGCAATGTTGGAATACTACCTGGATCAGGATAAAGTAAGTGGCGATTTAGAAGAATTGAAGAAGATCATATCTGAGCGGCAAATGCAAAATGGGGGATTTAGCTGGATGCCGGAGGGGAGAGATAATTGGTATATGAGCCAGTCTGTACTTGAGGTTTTGACCAATCTACTTGAAACCACGGGAGACCATGGATTGAAAAGTTCAGAATTCCAGGCGCTTGTGGCTTATTGCAGTGCAAGGTTGAGTGAATATTACGACGAACTCGAAAAGTCGCATAAATTAACGAAATATGAGAGGCCAACTTCGATTGTTGTTCATCAATTATATGTAATGGCTAAATTGATAAGTCTTGATCAAAGAGAAGAATTTAACGATGCTGAGCGATTTTTCCTTAATAAAGCGATAGAGTCATGGACAGATTATCCTCTCTACATGCAGGCTCTCATCGCTCATACAGCCTATCATCAAAAAGGGCATTTGAGTCGACTGAATGACATGATGAGATCTTTCGAAGAAAGGTTGATAGATGGCGGTGATCGGGGATTGTTTTGGAAGCATGAGGAAGCTACGGGCTGGTCTGAAAATTACCTGCTAGCCCACAGTGCATTGATGCAATTGTTTCATGCTTACGGCAAAAATGAACAATGGCTTGGCCTGACGACCTTTTTGATCCAAAACAAAAGAACCCACAGGTGGCGTCAGCCCCGGGCCTCTATTGCAGCTATCAGGGCCTTACTTCTTTCCACATGGGAAAACAAAGGCAATTTGCCACTTTCAGTTGATATTAACGGATCATCGATATCCTTGGGTAAAATGGAGCCCAAAACTCTATATCAGGCTTCTGATCTCTCACAAAGTGTTCATCCGGGTAATGGTACAAAAATAACCGTGAAAAACCCCAATGATAAAGTGGCATGGGGCTCTTTGTCCTGGAGATACGAGGATTTCCCCTCCGAAATACCTGAATTCCAATCTCGGCAACTATCTCTTGACCAGATGACACTTGGGAAGAAGGATGAAATCCTAATAGAGTCTGATACATTCAATATCGGGGATCGTGTATTCATACAACTGATCATCAACTCTGACCGATCAATGGAGTATGTTGTTGTAGAGGATGACAGGGCAGCCGGGCTACACCCGGGCATTCAGTTGAGTGGCTGGCAATGGGCCTCAGACCTGAGTTTTTACAAGGCCATAAATGAACTTGACACCAAATTCTATATAGAACAATTACCAAGAGGTAAACACGTGATACAGTACGAAATGACAGCCAGTCATTCAGGCCACTTCACGTCAGGCATTTCGTCAGTTCAGTCTCTATACACACCCGAATTTGGGGGGCACACAAATGGAAGAGTGATTAAAATACAGAAAAGGGAAACCGATTAACCGGATTTGTTTGTTTAGCTAATAGATCGAAAATAGTAGTATGAAAGAGAATAAAGATTTTGAGTCGTCGCAAATAATAAAAAATCATGTCATCTGGTCAATGGGGGCCGGCCTGATTCCAGTACCTTTTGCTGATATGTTGGCCGTTACCGGCATACAGATGGATATGATACGTCAACTCTGCAACCTTTACGACATAGATTTCAAGGATACCATCGGCAAGGCCATTGTGAGTTCATTGTCAGGATCCACTATGGCAAGGATAGGGGCCGGCGCGGTCAAATTCATTCCAGGCGTGGGAAGCGTGGTCGGTGGTATTACCATGTCAGTGCTTTCAGGCGCCACAACCTATGCCTTGGGCCAGGTTTTCAGGAATCACTTTGAAACCGGTGGAACACTTCTGGATTTTGATGTTGACCGGATCAGGAAGAAGTACGACGAGTGGTTCGAAAAGGGCAAGGAATATGCCGAAAAGGTAAAAAAGGAACAGGTCAGCAGTGAACCGGAGAAGGAGCCTTCTACCTTTGTTGAAGAGCTCAAGATACTTTCAGACATGAAAGAGCGTGGTGATATCACCAAAAAGGAGTATAAGAAACTGAAGAAAAAATTGATATCAGAGGTCTGATAATAGAGGCAGGATTACCTGTGATACATCGCAGACGAAGATCAGCAAGACCGAATATTAAAATCCTCAGAACTCCAGGCGGGCAGCAGGAGACACGCTGTGATCCGAAAAATCTCCCTTTAGATATTTGTAGTGGGCCGCCATGGCTATCATGCCGGCATTATCGGTACAATATTCAAACTTTGGAATATGACATTTCCAGTTCTCAGATTGACACTTCAGTTTTAAACGATGACGCAGTTCTGAATTAGCCGATACACCACCGGCAATGGCAATTTCCGAAATTTTATGACTCCTGGCTGCCGTGATAACCTTGTCCAGTAATATGTCGACTATAGATCTTTGGACCGATGCACAGAGATCCTCAAGATTATTGCTAATGAAATCAGGATCCTCCTTTACCCACTTCCTGAGCTTATAGAGTATCGAAGTTTTCAATCCACTGAAGCTGAAATCAAAATCGGGCATTTCAGGTTTATTGAATTCAAATCGGGCACTTCCTTTTTTAGCCAACCGATCCAATTCAGGGCCTGCCGGGTAGTCAAGGCCTAACATCTTTCCTGCTTTGTCGAATGCTTCACCTGCGGCATCATCGATCGTCTGTCCAAGGATCTCAAGATCATATGGTGATTTGACGAGAATGATCTGAGTGTGACCACCAGATACCGTAAGACATATGAAGGGAGTTGCCGGATGTGGTTGATCTATGAAGTGAGCGAGGACATGGGCTTGCATATGATGAACCTCAATCAGCGGTATAGTCAATGCCATGGCCAGGGCTTTTGCAGTAGTGACGCCTACGAGGAGCGACCCTAAAAGACCCGGACCCCTTGTAAAGGCTATAGCATCCAATTGTTTCCTTTCAACACCCGCTACGTTGAGAGCTTCTTCTATGGTCGGTATTATTTTCGCCTGATGGGCTCTTGAAGCCAGTTCAGGTACAACGCCACCATATTTACGATGGAGGCTCTGAGTATGCACAACATTGCTCAGCATGCGACCTCCCGAGATCACAGCGGCCGAAGTATCATCACAAGACGTTTCTATAGCCAGTATTAAGGGTTTCGTAAACATCTGATTTTCTTAATATGAAGACAGCTATTTAATTGAAAAAATGCTATTATTGTGCACACCGACAAAGCTAAATAAAACCATGAAGACGGTAATTTCCATAATCACGATCATTGGCATAATTGTATTGGGCTACCTGCTCTATGACAGCATCAGGGAACCAATTGCGTTCAAAAATGAAAAAGAAAAGCGGGAACAGGCTGTGATTAACAAGTTAAAGAAGATCAGGGAGGTTCAGGAAGTGTACCGCGCTGTAACTGGTGACTTTGCCGGTAATTTTGACTCTCTGAAACACGTCATCAGAACTGGCCAAATACCTATTCTCAAGGTAGAAGGAGATCCTGATGATCCCACCGGAGGTGAATTCACTGTTGACACCCTCTACTTCAGTGCTGCAGATTCGGTAGAATCATTGGGCATCAATCTGGATTCACTTCAATATGTGCCTTACAGTAGCGGGGCTACTTTTGACATTTCTGCGGACACGATGACTTATCAGCAAACTCTCGTCAACGTGGTGGAAGTTGGTGTACAAAGAAAAAAGTTCATGGGTAAATATGCTGATGCCCGATTTGCCAAGTATGACAATTCCTATGATCCTGATTCCAAACTGAAGTTCGGAAATATGGAATCACCAAATACGGCAGGCAACTGGGAGTGATCAATTATCAGCAATCCACACATAACAACGATGAAAAAAACTATAGTCTGCTCAACCTTGTCTTGAGCGACAACTGGGTTTCCTATGCACTAAGTGACCACCTGGGCAGAAACTATCAATTCAGATCGACCGACAGGAAGGATAACACACCTGAGAATATTATCAGTGACATGAGCTCCCGGTATCCGGGACTTAAGATCCGGGTCGCCCTACTTGATAATTATCAAACCCTGATTCCTGAAGCATTACATAAATCTGAGGATGAAGTCGATTACCTCATGCATTCTTGTCCTTTGGAGGGGGAGGTAATGTCGGGCTCAGATACAATCTACAGCCAGGGACTCAAAAATATATACCGGATCGAGACCGATCAGTATCTGGGTTGGGATAATATGGAAAGCATTAGGTTCCACCATTACCTTTCACCATTACTGACCTTTCTGCCAAAGAGAGGACAGCATGCTTTCCTGGTGTGGTTGCATGACAGGCTTGTCGTGCTGACCTGCAGCCAGGAATCCATTCAATATTGCAATTCACTTCCTTGTGACTCTGTGGAAAGCGCTCTGTACTATATTCTTTTAGCTTATAAAATGAGTGGTTTTGATCGCCGCGAAACGCCTCTCACAATGATCGGCAGGTTTAGAAAGGATTCTGATCTTTATAAGGCGTTTTACAAGTACTTTCAAAACATAGAGTTACCGGCAGTTCCAAATGTTGAAAGAGAGGTCGCCCATCAATTCTTCGACATGTATCTCCAGTCAAAATACATCTGAGCCATGCGTATTATAGGAGGTTTTCTCGGAGGCAGAAGGTTCAATCCTCCGGCGGACAAGTGGCCAACCAGACCAACGACAGATATTTCCAAAGAAGGGCTGTACAATATACTGGTGAGCAGTCGTGACCTGGCAGGCATTGCTTTTCTGGATCTTTTCGGAGGAACAGGGAGTCATTGCTATGAAATGGTGTCGAGAGGTGCAAGTTCAGCGGTTTACGTTGACCAGTATCCCGCGTGCGTAAGTTTTGTCAGACGCACATCAAGCCAATTTGAAATAGATGATAAAATCACCATTCTCAGGATGGATGTCAGGAAGTTTATCAAAAGAACTGACAAGAAGTTTGACATCATTTTTGCCGGTCCGCCGTATGGGTTGAAATGGCTGGACGATATTCCCGATTTCATCATTAATAGCGAGATTTTAAAACCTGATGGTATTCTCATTCTAGAGCATAACCCAAATCATGATTTTTCTCATCACGATCATTATCTGGAATCGAGAAATTACGGACAGACCATCTTTAGCTTTTTTAAGTAATTTTGCAGCCATTTTAAGCTCATGTCACGTATATCTGAACATATCGCAACCGCTAGCCATGAAGCCATTGCACAGCTTCTGGATTTACCTATAAATGAAGTTTCCCGGCCTGTCATTTCAGAAACTAAGAAGGATTTTGAGGGAGACTATACCCTCGTCGTCTTTCCATATGTGAGATTGTTCAAGTCGAAACCTGAAGATGCAGCTGAAAAAATTGGGGAAAAACTAAGCTCAAGCGTTTCATGGTTGTCTTCGTTTAACGTTGTAAAAGGTTTCCTTAACCTCAAGTTGAATGATAGGGATTGGCATACCTGGCTCAGGGATCAATCAGATTCTGAGACCTATCTCACTGCCGATGGTGAAGGTAAAACAGTGACCGTCGAGTTCTCTTCACCCAATACCAACAAACCTCTTCATCTCGGACATATAAGAAATATCCTCCTGGGGTGGTCAGCATCCCGATTGCTCGAAGCTACCGGGCATGAGGTTGTAAAGACCCAGATCGTAAATGATCGAGGTATTGCTATCTGCAAGAGCATGTTGGCCTGGGTAAAATTCGGAGAGGGAGAAACCCCTTCGACTTCAGATTCCAAGGGCGACCATTTTGTAGGTGAATATTATGTGAAATTCGAAAAGGAAATTCAGAAGGAATACAAAGAGTGGCAGGCGTCCGATAGGGGTAAAGCCGTATATAAGTCCCTCGCAAATGAGAATGAAGAGTCGAACGCCTTCTTCACAAGATATAAGAACATATATTTCAACGAACACAGCTCATTAGGTCAGGCAGCCCGGGATATGCTCCAAAGATGGGAGCGAGGCGACCAGACCACCAGGGAGATCTGGGAGAGGATGAATGGATGGGTCTACGAAGGATTTGATGCCACCTATGACAGACTCGGGGTTGAATTTGACAAGATCTATTATGAATCTGACACCTATGTCAAGGGTAAGGAGATAGTCGAGGAAGGGCTTCAAAAAGGTGTTTTCTATACTGAGGAGGATGGTTCGGTTTGGGCGGATCTCACGGATGCCAATATGGACAAGAAGATCGTGCTCAGAAGTGATGGCACCGCCCTCTATATCACTCAGGACCTTGGAACTGCCGAGATGCGATTTGAGGACTACAAAATGGATAAAGCTGTCTACGTAGTGGCAGACGAGCAGGATTATCACTTTCAGGTACTTTTTGAATTGATGAAGCGCCTTGGCAGACCGTTTGCCGATGATCTCCATCATCTGTCATATGGTATGGTGGACCTTCCTACGGGGAAGATGAAATCCAGAGAAGGAACTGTGGTGGATGCCGATGACCTTATGGAAGAAGTAGTGTCAGAAGCCAAGAAAGGCGCAACTGAGCGCGGTGAACTGGCGGACCTGGACAGCAAAGTGCAGGAGGAGATATTTGAAGCTATAGGACTTGGGGCATTAAAATATTTCATCCTGAAGGTCAATCCAAGAAAACGGATGACCTATGACCCTCAGGAGTCATTGGATATGCAGGGGCAGACAGGCCCTTATATTCAGAATGCCTACGTCAGGATCCAGTCTGTCTTGCGAAAATCTCAGGATACACAATCAGATCATGGGATTTATGAATCTCCCTCGGACTTTGAAAAGGGGCTGATCAAAAGTATTGACGCCTACCCCGATGTCTTGCGGGAGGCTTCAGGAAATCTGGATCCATCAGCAATGGCCAACTATCTATACAGTATGGCAAAACAGTATCATCGTTTTTATCATGAACACAGGATACTGACCGCGGAAACAGAAGAAGCCAAAGCGTTTCGCTTACTATTGTCAAAAACAGTAGGAGAAACCTTGAAAAACGGCATGAATTTGTTAGGTATAAGCATGCCCGTTAAAATGTAATGCATGAGTAAGAAAAAGAAGCGTCTGAATTTTATAGAGCAAATAATTGAAGGGGATCTGAGAAAACACCCTCACAAAAAGGTGCATACTCGGTTCCCTCCTGAACCGAATGGTTATCTTCATATAGGCCATTCCAAGGCCATCGTCCTCAATTTTGAACTGGCTGAAAAATATGATGGCAAGACCAACTTGAGGTTTGATGATACCAATCCGGCTGCTGAGAGTACGGAGTATGTCGACAGCATCAAAAAGGATATTCGCTGGTTGGGTTATGACTGGGAAGACAGGGAATACTATGCATCGGATTATTTTCCCCAGCTCTATCAATTTGCGATCAAATTGATCAAAGAGGGTAAAGCTTATGTAGACGACAGCTCTCAGGAAGAGATCGCAAGAATGAGAGGCGTTCCCACGGAACCCGGGGAAGAAAGTCCATACCGAAACAGATCGGTGGATGAAAACCTGGAGTTGCTCGAGAGTATGAAAGATGGTGATTTCGAAGAGGGGTCACGGGTGTTGAGGGCTAAGATCGATATGTCCTCACCAAATATGCATTTGCGCGACCCTATTATCTATCGCATACTCAATGTGCCCCATCATCGTACGGGAACGGAATGGTGTATTTATCCGACTTATGATTTCGCTCACGGTCAAAGTGATTCTATCGAAAAGATCACTTATTCACTCTGCACTCTTGAATTTGAAAACCACCGACCGCTGTATAATTGGTTTATCCAGCACCTGGAGATATTCCCTTCACGACAGATAGAGTTTTCAAGATTAAACCTCAACTACACGATCATGAGCAAGAGAAAGCTCCTGAAGCTTGTAGAAAAAGGTGTAGTTGCAGGATGGGATGACCCTAGGATGCCAACGTTGTCCGGCTTGAGGCGCAGGGGATACACTCCGGAATCGATCAGGTCCTTTGCCCGCCAGGTGGGCATGACGAAGAGAGAACAGTTGATCGATGTGTCCCTGCTGGAGCACAGTGTGCGTGATCATCTTAATAAGACCGCATATCGCAGGATGGTCGTTGAAAACCCATTGAAAGTTATCATTACCAATCTTGAGGAGGGAAAGACCATCGACCTGGATGCGAAAAATAACCCTGAAGATGAATCTGCGGGAAGCCGAAAAATGCCATTCAGCCGTGAGATCTATATAGAAAGGTCCGACTTCATGGAAGATCCGCCGAAGAAGTTCTTCCGCCTGGGTCCAGGTCGGCTCGTGAGATTGAAACATGCATTTATCATCGAATGCCTCGACTTCAAGAAAGAGGGTGACGGTCGTATAACGGAGGTAGAATGCAAATATTTCGAGGATAGCAGAAGCGGTCAGGACACTTCGGGATTGAAACCCAAGGGTACTTTGCATTGGGTATCCGCAAGAGATGCCAAGGATGTCGAATTGAGGGTCTATGACAGGCTCTTTAACGATGAGAACCCAGGTGGACATAAGGACAGAGAATATACTGAGTTCCTGAATCCTGATTCTTTGAGAATAGTAAAGTCCGCCAAGGCGGAGCCGCAGTTATTGGAAGATCGCGATATAGATCACTATCAATTTTTGAGAAAGGGTTATTACGTCCACGATGATGATAGCTCACCGGAGCATCCGATCTTCAACAGGACAGTGACGCTCAAAGATTCATGGGCCAAATTGCAGAAGAAGAACTAATCCGATAAAGTCGATCTCTGTGTTGTATTTTTGAAATAATGAACCGACCAAAGACCATATTGAAGGAAGATCGATTCCAGGTGACCATAGACCGGATCTGCCACCAATTGATCGAACAATACGATAATTTCGAGGAAACGGCAATAATTGGAATTCAACAGCGCGGAACACTTTTCGCCGAACGCATTTTTGAACAACTCAGAAAGATCAACAAGAGATATAAACCTCATTATGGTAAGCTCGATATAACATTTTTCCGGGATGACTTCAGGACGCGGGATGAACCACTTCAGGCAAGCAGTACGGAAATAGATTTCCTTCTGGAGGACAAGAGGGTCATCCTGGTAGATGATGTGCTTTATACGGGACGTACTGTGCATGCGGCTATTGCAGCCATGCAACAATTTGGCCGTCCGAGGTCTGTAGACCTGGTAGTCATGGTAGACCGGAGGTTCAACCGTACCTTTCCTATAAGAAGCAATTATGTCGGCATTACCGTGGATGCTCTTAATGAGGATTACGTCAAAGTAGAGTGGAAGCAGGTGGAAGGCAAGGACAGGATTTTATTTTTCACATCCGAAAGGGAACAAGCCGGGATCAATGGATAAAGAACAACTCAGCACTCATCATTTACTGGGTATTAAATACCTGACACCCCAGGATATCGAGATGATCTTCAAGACAGCTGAGTTTTTCAAAGAGGTGATCAACCGTCCTATCAAAAAGGTGCCATCTTTAAGGGATGTTACGATCGCCAATATCTTTTTTGAGAATTCGACAAGAACGAAGCTTTCTTTCGAACTGGCCGAAAAGCGGCTTTCTGCGGACGTGGTCAATTTTTCATCTTCATCCTCTTCAGTGAAGAAGGGTGAAACCCTTCTGGATACCGTGCGTAATATACTGTCGATGAAAGTAGACATGGTGGTTATGCGTCATCCTTCTCCGGGAGCACCTATTTTTCTTTCTGACAGGATAGAGGCCAATGTGATCAATGCCGGTGACGGTACACACGAACACCCCACTCAAGCGCTATTGGATGCCTACTCAATGAAGGAAAAAATAGGTAAATTGAAAGGCGCTAAAGTGGCCATCGTAGGAGACATTATGCATTCTCGTGTAGCTCTGAGCAATATATTTTGCCTGACTAAAATGGGAGCTAAAGTGAAGGTCTGCGGTCCTCCTACACTTATACCCAAGCACATCCATCATCTCGATGTAGAAGTGGAATATAATATCCGGAAAGCCTTGGAATGGGCCGATGTGGCCAATATCCTGAGAATTCAACTAGAGCGACAGGATATACAATATATTCCTTCCCTGAGAGAATATGCCCGCTACTATGGTGTGAACAAGGCCTTGCTCGACAGCATAGATTCCGATATTGTCATCATGCATCCGGGGCCCATCAACAGGGGCGTTGAACTGGATAGTGATGTCGCTGACTCTGATCGCAGTATCATACTTGAACAAGTTGAGAATGGCGTAGCTATTCGAATGGCCGTCATGTACCTCCTGGCCAACCGAAGGTCTTGATCGTCATACTGAATATCAGTAGCATTAATCGATCCGGAACCTAAGATCCAGCCCGTTTTGCCTCAAAATAGCTTCTGACGTCTTAAATGCAAGGAAAGAAGAAAGGAAGTTATTGTCAATTTTTATCGTTAGCTCATCATCCTGTACAATACCCCATAAAACATATATTTGCAGCTCAAATTCAAAGTTCATGAACAAAAGCTTAATCTTCACTCTAATTATTGCGGGATCAGCCATTTTGGTGTCCTGCGGAGATAACCAAAATAGGGATACAGCAAGTAGCCAGCAGGATATAGCCTCAGATACGACAGAAAACAGTTTGATCTATCCTGGGGAAAAACATTTCAAGTCGATGAAGCAACTCACTTTCGGAGGGGATAATGCTGAAGCTTACTGGAGTTTTGATCAATCCATGTTCGTCTTTCAGTCCAATTACTCTGAATGGGGCGTTCAATGCGATCAGATATTTTATCACCGACTGGACGATGAAAAATCCATGAAAGAACAAATGCCAGAAATGCTAAGTACAGGCAAGGGAAGGACAACATGTTCTTATTTCATGCCTGGCGATACAACAGTTCTGTATGCCTCCACCCATCTTGGAGGAGAAAATTGCCCCCCTGAACCTGAAAGAGAACCTGGTGGCAAGTATGTGTGGCCGATCTATCCGTCCTATGACATTTTTGTCGCGGACCTTGATGGAAACATCATTAAGCAATTGACTACAAGAGATGGTTATGATGCCGAGGCGACGGTATCACCTGATGGTAAAAAGATCGTATTTACGTCAGACCGATCAGGAGATCTTGAGCTATATACTATGGATATCGACGGTGGAAATGTTCAACAGGTCACAGATCAGCTTGGATATGACGGTGGTGCCTTCTTTTCACCAGATAGCAAAAAACTGGTGTTTCGTTCGTCAAGACCTAAAACCGATGAGGAGGTGGCCGAATACAAGGCCCTTCTGGCAGATGGTCTGGTGCAACCTACGAATATGGAAATATATGTTTGCAACGTTGATGGAACCGATCTGAAACAGGTTACGGAACTTGGAAAGGCTAATTGGGCACCATTCTTTCATCCGAGTGGTGAGAAGATACTTTTTTCGAGCAATCATGCCGGAAAAAGAGGATTCGAGTTCAATCTATATCTGATCAATGTTGACGGCACTGGTTTGGAAAAGATATCTTACGACGAAGTATTTGATGCATTTCCTATGTTCTCTCCCGACGGAAAGTATCTCTTGTTCAGCTCGAACAGAAATAATAAGGGCACTCGGGACACGAACCTCTTTCTGGCCGAGTGGGTAGATTAAGTCAACCCACAATTCTCTACAATTCAGAAAACCATAATTGGTTATTGATTGTATAGAATCTTATGAGGAACATGTCAGATGATTTTATCAGGTGTATGCGAGCCTTATCCGTTATAATGATCACTGTACTAATGTCGACTGCGGTCTTTGCAGATACAGACATAAGGATAAAAGTGGATAACTATGAGAACGACACCCTCTTACTTGGTTATTATTACTGGGACAACCAGTTTATCAAGGACACCCTGGTAAGAACAAAGAAAGGCGAATTCAGGATTGAATACGAAAAAGAACTTCCCCAGGGAATTTATCTTTTGATCATGCGACCTGAAAATAAGTTCATCCAGGTCGTCATGGGGGATGATCAGGAGTTCAGAGTGACATTTGATTATAATGCTCCACTGGAAAGTGTGTCATTCAAAGGTTCTGACGAGAATAAGATCTTCAATGACTATGTCAAGTACCTGGATAGTGCACGCGTGATCGCAACGAACATACAGGAGAGAAATGACTTTCATCCGAGAATGATGGACTCGCTAAACGAAGCCGTTAAAACAAGACAAGAGGCAATTTTGACGGAACATCCCGAATCCATGGTAGCCCTTGTAATAAGGACAAATAAGGAACCCGACATTCCGGAATTCCAGGGAACGGAAGAAGAGGTCCGGGAAAGGCAATATCGTTTCTACCTGAAACATTACTTCGACCATGTGGATCTCAAGGATCCCCGACTCTTGTATACATCAATGTTACATCCAAGGATAGATCGTTATATTGAAAAGGTTGTTGGACCGAATCCGGATTCGATCAATAAAGCCCTTGACCGGATCCTTGGGGAAGTTAAACCATCTTCAGAAACCTTTAAAGCCATATTGGTTCATTACCTCAATAAATATGCGAAGTCAGAGTATGTCGGCATGGATGCTGTTTATGTCCATCTCGTAGAGAATTATTATGCGCGTGATATGGCTCCGTGGGTAGGAGAGGAGAGCCTGGCCAAGATGGTGGATGATGCATCCGCCTTAAAACCATTGTTGATAGGTAAGATCGCACCTGATATAAAGGTCTATAAAAGGGATGGCACACCGATATCCCTACATGAGATAGAAGCACCATATACAGCCTTGATATTTTGGGCGCCGGATTGTGGTCATTGCAAAAAGTCTATGCCCAAACTCATCGAGATATATCCACAATTGCAGGAGGATAGTGTTGAAGTTCTCGCTATTTGCACCAAACTCCTGGATAAAGAAGCGGGATGTTGGGAATTTATAGATGAAAAAGGCACTGATCTGTGGATTAATGCTACGGATAAGTATCTGCGTTCTAAATTCAAGCAGAAATACAATATCAAGTCGACACCTCAGCTCTATCTCCTTGATCGAAATAAAAAGATCTTGACAAAGAAGATTGCGGTCGAAAGAATACCAGAGGTTCTTGATATTCTTAAGGAGAGGGAGACGGATTAGCTCTTAACGCTATGCTCGAACGCCAATAGACATGGATGTTTCAGGCAAATTTGCTTGACAAACTGTTATTTTGACCTAGTTTACTGTTTAACGATTTTGGGTTTACCCTTAAACAATATTAGAGCAGTTTTCACTGGCTATTTTGAACTAAAAAGCACACTTTCAGCTCTATATTTTACCATGGCTAGGTTAATAGAACTGAAAATGTGCTGATGGGTTGATGACTGAAGCTATGTCAAAGCATAACTACTGATCATCACTTCAATTATTCTCATTGATCACAGCAGCGAGTGCTTGGTGGGACAGCTTTGTTTTCAGTTTTACTGCAACGAATTCCTCGTCACCATCATTGACTGTTATCAGGAGATTTCTGATCATGTCGCCATCTTCCTTAAGCAAGATATTTACGAATTGACTTCCTTCCCTGATATGAACGTAATCCTCATAGCCATCACACACAAAATCATGATGTATTTGTCTGACAATATTTGATCCAATGCCTCTGTTCTCCAACACTACGATCTCGGCTTTACCAAGTCCTTTACGTAGTGTCTTCATTTTTCTTGCGGCCTCATTGTCATCCGAGGCGAGTTTCAGGCCAAATCTCAACAGCCAACCGGGAACTTTTATGTGTACATCTTCTGATCCCATGTTCTTACGATGCACGAGACTGTCCAATGTAGCGCTTTGAGAAATAGCCTGAGAGCTAATGAAGAGTAGTATTATTAATAGTCTCATTCTTTTATTCTTTATTCAGTTTTTCCAAATGTTGCGCACCTTTGACGTCCATGCCTTCTGCTAACTTGGATATCCGGTCAATGTCAATATTACCTAGAAAGCTCAGCATGACAAATTCATCACCTCCAACCAGCAAGAGCAACTCTTCTATAGTGTCCTCACTACTTGATTTGATGAGAATATTGACATTTTCACCCTCATCACGAACTGTCATCAGGCTCTCATATTCACTTACATCGAAAGTTTTCATCGCCTCATTGTAATACTTCATAGGATCTTTGTCGGTAGTCAGTATACGCAGACCTTTGATCTCTTTCAGGAGCATCTTGGCCTCTTCATCCATATCTTCAATGTCAAGTTTGGAAACCAGACTGAACATCTTTGGACTTACGTAGACCACTGTGAAGTCCTGATCATCCATGTACTTGTCGAAATATTTCGAGATGGCATCGATCTGGGCGTTCAGGCCAAAACTCGCAGCCATAAAAATTAATAGCAATAGCTTTTTCATTGTTGATTCAAATTTTACTTAGGAATAATATCGTTCAATACTTCTATTTTTTTGACGTTTTCAACCGTTTCGGTCCGGCCTCGATTCATTTTTGCAGCAACAAATGCCAGGGCTTCCCGTGTCTGCTCCAGGGCCAGTTCGGGGTCTTCAAATGTCTCTTCACTGGCAATCTGTGGTTCTTCATTCTGATATCTGTCAAACACAAAAAAGGCAGACACCAAAAGCAAAACTGCGGCGGCATAGGCCAGCACCCTGTTCATTCTTATGATCATGGGTCGCCGACTCTGACCTGATTCTTTGTTGATAAGACCCTCTACATCAATGTCAACAGAACGCTCACTGATGTTTTCGATGCCTCCAAAGTAGGCACCAAGAGCACCGTCCTCTTTTCCAGAGGAGAGAGATCTCAATTCTCTTTCTTCTTCCAGGGTGGTTGTACCCTCCCAGTATTTTTGAAGAAGTTCCTTTTTCCTTTTATCCAATGATTCCATATTCATTTTCTTTTTGAATGAAAGACTTGAGGTTTTGTCGTCCTCTGTGTATCAGGATCTTTACCTGATTGATGTTTTCGCTCATCAGGTCAGCGATCTCCTGATACGTATGGCCTTCCACTTCTCTTAAAATCATCGCCATTCTTTGTTTGTCATTCAGGCCTTCAAGTGCCTTGCTGACAAGATTCATCTGGTCTTCCAGGATTGTTTCACGTTCTGGTGTCGGATTATCCGATTCCACATAGAATGCCGAATCCAATTCTGCCGGCACCACTCGATTTTTTCTTTTTCTGTCGATACAGAGATTTCGCGTTATTCTCAGTGACCATGCCTTCATGTTCTGTATCTCCTCCAGTTTGTCCTTATCCTTCCACAACTTGATTATCACTTCCTGGACGATATCCTTGGCGCTGTTCACATCACCAGTGAATGACATCGCCATTCTGAACATCGGGTCCTGTACCTCCTGAATGATAGCTTCGAATTTTTTCAGCTGCATGACACTTTCATGACGGAATGATGATATAATTTGTTACAAGCCAAATAGAAATTTTTAAAAATAATCGTTTATATGGCATGTCTTAGGTCCTCGCCTTACATTTAGACCGTGAATTGGATGAGAATAAAAAAGCTGGATGCCCTTTTGATCAAGAGCTTTTTGCCACCTTTCGTGTTGGCGACCTTCATAGCTTTGTTCGTCCTCATCATGCAGACATTGTGGCTCTATATCGATGACATTCTAGGAAAGGGAGCCAACATGTTCATTGTAATGGAATTCCTGTTCTATCTTTCTATGAGCCTTGTACCTCTGGCACTTCCGATCGGCGTCCTGCTTGCATCTGTAATGCTCTTTGGAAATCTCGGAGAGAAGTATGAGTTGAGCAGTATGAAGTCCGCAGGTATCTCGCTGTTTCGAATCATGATGCCCTTGATCGCGCTATGCATGGGTATTGCCGCATTTTCCTGGGTCTGTAATGAATACATCATACCATATTCCAATCTCAAGTTCAAAAGTAGATTGTATGACCTTAGAAAATCCCGGCCTGCCCTAAATCTGGAGGAAGGTGTTTTCAATGATGATTTTGATGGATATGTCATTCATATTGGCAAGAAGGAAGACGACGACAGACATATCAGAGATGTTTTGATCTATGATCACCAGCATACCGCATCCAAAGGTGAAACCAATATCATACGTGCGAAGTCCGGTGAAATGTACGCCACAGAAGATAACGACTTCTTTGTTATGAAGCTCTATGATGGTCATATGTATCAGGAGATGAGCCGGCGTGCCTCGAGCTCTGAAGGTAAATATCCATTTATCCGGTCCTCATTTGATGAATGGACGAAGATCTTCGATTTGCGCCAGTTTGAGCTAAATCGGACGGATGAGGATCTGTTTAAGTCCAACCAGAGTATGAAGAACAGCGCTCAACTCAGCGCAGATATAGATTCCATGAGGCAGAGGTTATCGGAACTGCGTATGAGTTCTGTAGATGCCCTGACAGAGATCTACCAAAGCCCGGAGGCTGCGGAAATGGAACGTGAAAGGCTTGAGGTGCAAAGATTACGTGAACAAAATGAGAAAGATTCTTCAGAAAAGGGAGATTCCACAGATCAGAAGGATCCTTCTGGAAAGACTTCAGGAATTGATAAGGATGAGATCAGAAAGGCCCTGCTGAGAAACCCTGACGCCTTTAAAACTGATGTTATAGACCGGCGAACCCTTGATGGTGCCCAAGGTGGAAAATGGGCCAATCGGTACGAACAAATCGAATACGGCAGGGATACGATATCTTTTTTCTACCAGACATTTCCGGAATCTAAACATCTCGGGCTGCTGAATACTGTTGAAAATGAAATTAAAGTAAGCAGACAGAGACACAGCAGCAACCAATCCGCCTACCTCAACGTCGGAGAGAAGGTCATCAAGCAT
>JAWVZH010000036.1:0-21979 GCA_033722295.1 Saprospiraceae bacterium | reverse complement strand
TAGCGAATAGTAGTATCTTAACTAAACACTAAACAC
The DNA here is from genome assembly GCA_033722295.1 of Saprospiraceae bacterium. Classification (GTDB taxonomy): domain Bacteria; phylum Bacteroidota; class Bacteroidia; order Chitinophagales; family Saprospiraceae; genus JAWVZH01. Next base: position 21,943 of record JAWVZH010000036.1, on the reverse strand, counting down.
TAAACACTAAACACTAAACACTAAACACTAAACACTAAACACTAAACACTAAACACTAAACACTAAACGAAGCTGGTATAGAATAATGATCCAGGCCGTCCCTATGGGACTCAATTTGGTTTGCCATTAGTTACAACTACCAAGACGTGCCTACGGCACTCTTTGGTTTTCGTTTGCATTCGTGCTACTCATATACAGCCCCTACAGGGCTCGATTATTCGTGCTGAAATAATCTTAAAACAGCATTCTACCTATACACCATTAACTGATCAACTGATTAACAAGCACCTGCCTTAAACTTTCAACTTTAAACATTAAACCCCCTAAACCCTCATCCCTCAACGCCCAACCATCAAATACCAATAACCCGTTACACGCTACACGCCACACACTACACGCTCAACCATGAACTCCCGAATAAGCAATACCTGTCAACTTATGCATTTCATGATCCATGGTGGTCAGATCATTAAAATTGAATTTGCTGACATCATCGTGACCGCAAGCGCGAGCTATGACTTTTATGAGATCATTACTTGCCTCGAAGAAATTACATAGTTGCTGCGCGGAGGCTTCGACGATCAGTCGGCTTCGCAGGCTTTCTTTCTGCGTGGCAATACCCACTGGGCAAAAATTGGAATCGCAGGCTCGCATACCCAGACATCCAACCGCCTGGATCGCCGAATTGGCGACAGCAATGGCATCAGCCCCCAACATCAGGGCTTTTGCGAAATCCTCAGCGACACGCAACCCACCGGTGATCACGAGAGTGACATCGGTAGCCTCCCTTTTATCGAGATGTCTGCGGGCTCTTGCCAGAGCAGGAATGGTCGGCACATTGATGTTATCACGCAAGATAGTAGGGGACGCTCCGGTCGCACCTCCGCGCCCGTCAAGGATAATGTAGTCTGTACCTACGCTTAAGGCAAAATCGATATCGTCTTCGATATGGCTGGCAGCGATCTTGAATCCCACAGGTATACCACCGGTTTTTTCCCTTACTTCCTCCGCCATCTTTCTGAAATCCTCGACCGTTTTGAGATCGGGAAAAGCTGCGGGAGAAATAGCGGGTTCTCCTTTTTTCAAACCTCTCACCTCGGCGATCTCTTCGGAGACCTTGTCGCCCGGCAGGTGTCCGCCCGTACCGGTCTTGGCTCCTTGTCCTCCCTTGAAATGAAAGGCCTGTGCCTTAAGGACCTTATCCCAGGAAAAACCGAACTTTGCCGAAGCCAGCTCATAAAAGTATCTTGAATTATTCTCCTGTTCTGCGGACAACATGCCACCTTCCCCACTGCAGATCCCTGTGCCTGCCATCTCCGCACCCATAGAAAGGGCGATCTTGGCTTCCCTGGACAAAGCACCGAAGCTCATATCTGATACAAAGACGGGAATGTCAAGCTTAAGTGGCTTTTTGGCCTTTGGGCCGATCACAACAGATGTGTTAACGGCGTCATCGTCCATCAGTGGCCGTTTGGCGAGTTGAGCAGGAAGAAACTGTATATCTTCCCATTTCGGAAGGGTATTTCTGTCCACACCCATAGCCGCAGTCGGCCCATGAGGGCCATAGTTCTTCAGTCCATTGCGCGCAAGATCTTTGATATAACCGTTATAGGGCTCTGTATCCTGAGGGCTGGTATCGGCGTACTTACCCAGGTAGGCTTCCCGGTCGAAAGGTTGAGGGTTTTCTTCCAGGTAGTCGTTGATCTCTTCTTCATCTAACCAGACATGATCATCTTTTATCTCGGCTTTGAATTTATAAAGAACCTCGTCATTATTGTATTCGGATACTCCTGTATCGTAGCGGTAATCCCAACCGTGTACCCCGCAGATAAGGTTCTCACCATCGATAAAACCGTCTCCCAGGAGGGCCCCACGATGAAGGCATCGGCCGTAGAGAACGGAGATATCGTCATCATAGCGGATGTAGACAAGATCCAGGCCGTTGATCTCGTAATTGACCGGCTCGCGGTCTTTCAGCTCACTAAACTTCAATGTCTTTTTCATGCTTGTTTTTATTCGTTGTGAAGTCAATCAATCTGGGACACCGTCTATTCATCGACGGCAGGATAAGTCGCTAAATATAATAAATAGCTGATGGGGTCCTAATGGAGTGTTGCTTACGAATGAGTCTTTTTTGCTGACCGTATGCGCGGACAACTTGGTTCTCTCAACATGCCTGAGGTCTTTGCAAGGAAGTCATGAAACCACCTCTATTTCTGTCATCGCCACTCAGGGCGTTCACGGCTATGAAGCGCAACAGTGCCAGAAGACATTTCTCAACATAGATGCTAAGGGCTGGCCTAGTCTAACAACTTGGTTTTCTGTATGTTATGCGTTATATTAAAGAGACTACGTCAAAAAATTATAAATATGCCACTACGACCGAATTTTATCGAACGATGGATCATTAGATCGGGTGTCATACCCGGTCCGTTACTGGACCTTGGCATGGGAACTTTTACCGCTTCCGCGATGATAGCGGCAGGGGAAATTGAATTATTCAGAACGCTGGACAAGAGTCCGCTTCCCCTCAAGGAACTTGCCAAGAAGACAGGCACCAACGAACGTGCTTTGAATAATCTTCTGGAGGTGTTGGCCCCTCTGGGCTACGTGAATAAAAAGAATGGTCAATATGAATTGACAAATTACACCAGGAAGTCTGTACCTGTCGAGACCTTTCACGAAATGATCCCTTTTTTCAAATCTCAAAGTGAGGTTAATGTGCTAAAAACAAAAGAAGCCCTTCAGGATGCGCCGGAAGAAGGTGTCTTTGGTTGGGAAAAGGTAAAGAGTGGAGATGTTGCCAGGAGCTACCAGGTTACCATGCGCTGGCTGGCGGGAACTACCCTGGATGAAGTAACCAAAAAAATGAAGATGCCAAAGGGCGGAACCAAATTTCTTGATATCGGGGGAAGTCACGGCCTGTATTGTGTGGAGATGTGCCGCAAAAACCCAAATGTAGAAGCTACCGTTTTTGATTGGCCTATTGGTATCGAAAATGCCAGGGAGACTCTTAAGCAGGAGTCCGATGTGTCAGATAGGATTAACACTGTAGAAGGAGACTTCCATGAAGATGATTTTCCGGGGCAATATGATCTTGCCTTCTTTGGAAATATCATACACGGCAATAACCCTGAAGAAAACAAGAAGCTCTTGAAAAAGACGGCAGAGGCTACCACAGATATCGGCACCATCGGGATACTTGATCAATTCGACAATATTTCCGGATCGCGCTTTACCCGATCAGTTGCTGCCCTTATCGGGTGGAACCTATTCATGTTCGCCAACGGTAGGGCGTATGAGATCGATGATGTGAAAAGGTGGTTGGTGGACGCTGGGTTCCCCAAAATTACTGTTAAGCCTCTAAAGAAATCTCCAGGATTCACATTGGTCGTTGCCAGCAAGAAATAGCTAACTACTACTAAAAAGCATTATCGATTACGATCGCATGGGATTGGTATTCTCTTATGAAAATGATGGGTAGTGTTTTGATTTTGAACAGGCAAGAATTCATACCTTTTGTCCATTAGGCCCTAAGGCCCTTCCTACATCATTCTTGTAAATCCCAATCCATTAAACACTAAACTCCAACCCTTAACGATCCTGTTATCATTTCGCCAAGAGGTTGAATTCATACTTAAGGCGCAGTCCTTCAGTCATCCATTGGCACAGGCAAAGTCTTTGTTTTTTCACCCGCCTCAGCACTTGAGCTATAGGACAATACCTCCTTTACACACTCAACACTAAACGCTCAACGAACCTGGTATAGAATAATGATCCAGGCCGTCCCTCTGGGACTCAAATTGGTTTACGATGGGTTACAACTACCAGAACGTGCCTAAGGCACTCTTAGGTTTTCGTTTACGTTCGTGCTACCCATATACAGCCCCTACAGGGCTCGATTATTCGTGCTGAAATAATCTCTAAATAGCATTCTACCTGTCCACCAATTAACTGATCAACTGATTAACAATCACCTGCCTTAAACTTTCAACTTTAAACCCCCTAACCCTCATCCCTCAACGCTCAACCATCAATGACCTACAGCCCTTTACACACTCAACACTTCACTCTCAACGGCCTAAAATTCCCTTCCCCTCAACATACCATGCCAGTACATTTTCGGCAATGCATAGGCTTTAAGCGCGTACATGCTGAACCTCTCCTGAGCCTGGTCGAATGGGAAACTCTCCTTGGGCTCGTTGTTATAATCGAATTCTGCAAGCACAAGCTTTCCGTAACCGGTCACCAGTGGACAAGAGGAGTAGCCGTCGTACTGCTCGGTCAATTCTCGGCCTTCCATATGGGCCAGGAGGTTGTTGACCGTGACGGGAGCCTGCTTTCTGATGGCTGCACCTGTCTTGGCGGCGGGTAAACTGCTATTATCTCCGAGGGAGAACACATTGGGATATTTATTATGCTGAGTCGTATACTTGTCGACATCGACCCATCCGCCATTTTCCGCAGCAAGGGGACTGTTTTTGATGAAATCGGGCGCTCCCTGCTTGGGCGTCACATGGATCATATCATAAGACTTGACGGTCTCTTCGCCGGTCTTCACATCCCTGAAGGTGGCCTTCTTATTGTCGCCGTCGATGGCGATCAGATCGGAGTTGAAAACGGTGTTGATGCCGTAGCGATCCACCACCTGATCCAAGGTCTTGGCAAACTTCGGTACGCCGAAGATGATGCCACCACCCTTGTGCAATTCTACATTGACGTTCTTCAGGTAGCCGTGTTTGCGCCAGTAGTCAGACGCCAGGAAGCAGATCTTCATCGGGGCGCCGCCACATTTGACCGGACCGGTATTGTGGGTAAAGATAGCCGTGCCGCTCTTGAGATTACGGATGGCCTCCCAGGTGGACTCTGCTGTCTCGTAGGAGTAATTGCTCACCACACCGGTCTCAGGTCGTCCTACCGCCTCCTTAAGGCCGGGGATCTCATCCCAGTTGATCTGTATGCCGGCTGCAACAACGAGATAGTCATAACCGATCTCCTCACCCCCCTGGGTCTTAAGTTTATTATTGTCCGGGTCAAAACTCGCGACAAAATCCTTGATCCAGGTAGTGCCGAAGGGTATGTAATCTGCCATGTCGCGCTCGGTCTCCTCTTTTGGGAATACACCTGCGCCGACCAGGGTCCATAAAGGCTGGTAGTAATGTTTTTCGGCTTTATCTATGATACAGATGTCGAGCCCCTTCCGCTTGTTCATCAACATGGCAGCAACGGCCAATCCTGCACTTCCAGCTCCGACAACGACGATTTGATGTTTTTTCATGACTTATAGTTTTTTACCCAGTTTCTTCAAAATATTCAGAATATGACCCAATGCTTTTTGGCGGTCAGGATCAGACAATGCGCTCAGCATCCCGAAGAGCCCCACCTTTGGTGGTGGTTCGGAATTGGCTTCCGTGACGGCCTCGGTGGCCTTGATAACAAAGGCCAGGTTTTCCTCGGTCATACAAGAAGTTTCCCGGACGATCTCATCCATTGAATCCACACCCATTGCCATGATGCCGGGGAATTGGTTCGATAGCTTGACCAGGCTCTGTAGATTTTTCAGCGTCTCTGGTTCTGAAAGTGTCAGGAGGAGACTCATTCCGGCTTCAGCCCGTTCCACGGGGTCTATTCCGCGACTTTCACCCTGACGTGCCAATTCGTCTGCAGTATCGGCACCTATGGCCATCAAGTCCGGCACATTCTCAGTGGTTTTGGTCAGTTGACCGAGTGCAGCCTCTATCCGTTCAAGGCGTGCATTGAGTTCATTGAAGTTGTCTTTATCCATGACTTGATGATTGTATTATTCTATACCCGCAATGTATGACGAATCCTTCATGTTTGCCCGTCGGACAGGGTGATTGTCATCAGTATACGGACCGATATTCATCAGCCTTTCATACGACTCTATCCTGAGCGTTGCATATTAGAGGAAGAGGGGCTAATCTGTATTGGTCTGGAGGGTGTATTCTTTATAATCAGACTTTTCATCTTCTTTAAAATAATTGTCAATGGCTTTTTGAACACTCATAAAGAATCGATCTTCACCAATGCTCGCCATCAAACCTCCTCGTGCCATGGCATCCCGAACAGGGCCGATCACACCTGAAAAGTAAACATTGATATTTTTAGAATTCAGTTCTTTGACAATATCATCAAGAGCGTGAATGGCGGTACTGTCCACATTGCTTATACTTTCTGCATTAATCACAATGAGTTTTAAACCTTCCCTGCTGCCGATCATTTCAGTCAGTCTGTCCCTGAAGTAATTGATGTTGGCAAAATAGAGCTGGGCATCCGGCCGTACCACCAAAGTTTCGGGATGAACCTGGAGATCATCAAACCTCTTCACATTGCGATAAAGTCCTGTTCCGGGTACCTGCCCCAGTTCGGCCATATGTGGACGGGTTGTTCTGAAAATTATAACTGCCAAAGAAAGGACAACACCGATTCCAATACCTTGCTCGATACCCAGGGCGAGCGTTCCGATGAAGGTGACGATCAACATGATAAAATCCGTGCGATTGGACCTCCACAGGAATTTTGCTTCCTTGAGATCGATAAGTCCGAATACGGCAACCATGATCACCGAGGCCAGTATGGCCTTAGGCAGGTAGTAGAACAATGGTGTCAAAAACAGTAGGGTTAATATGATGAGGGCAGCCGAAAAAATAGCTGCCATTCCTGTTTTTGCTCCTGCCTGATCATTGACCGCAGTTCTTGAGAAGCCGCCTGTAACGGGATACGACTGAAAGAACGCACCACCTATATTGGCTGCGCCCAGTGCGATCAGCTCCTGGTTGGGTATGACTTTATAGTTCTTATGTTTAGCCTGGATGGCTTTGGCAACGGCGATGCTTTCCATGAAGCTCACGAGCGAGATCGCCAGAGCAATAGGCAGCAATTCGCTCAGCATATCCGCGTTGAATGATGGGATCTGGACACCGGGAAGGCCTTGTGGCACGCTACCTACGATCTGCACTCCGTTGGTGGTCAGACCAAAACCCCAGACGACCAGTATACCAAAGACTACTGCCAGTAGGGGACCCGGGATGGAGGGCCGCCATTTCTTCACTGCCATGATCAAGAGAATGCCGACCACCCCAATCGCCAGGGTGATCCAGTTGATATCACCGGCTTTTTCAAAGGCCTGTATGAGGATCTCATGTACATGGTGACTCCTGGCAATATCTACACCAAGGAGGTGTTTAAGCTGGCTAAGCCCAATGATGAGTGCTGCGGCTGATGTAAATCCGCTGATAACGGGGTGAGAAAGAAAGTTGACCAGAAATCCCAATTTGAAGACGCCTAATAGGAATTGTATAATACCGACGATGAACGCCAGCGTTATGGCCAAACCGATATATACTTCGGTACCCCCTTCTGCAAGTACGCCTATTCCGGCAGCAGTCAGCAGGGAGACCATCGCCACAGGCCCGACGGCCAATTGTCTCGAAGTCCCCAGAAGTGCATAAATGATCAGAGGTACTGTCGACGCGTAGAGTCCATAGATCGGGGGTAGTCCGGCGATCATGGCGTATGCCATACCTTGAGGGATCAACATTACCCCTACAGTCAATCCAGCCATCAGGTCACCGTTGAACTGCTTCTTCTCATATTTGGGAAGCCAGTCCAGCGCGGGAACTATATTTTTGAGATTCATGTCTTTTTAATTTGTCAAAATTTCAATTTCATTTCTCCTTAGCTTCACCATTCCGGTGTTCTCCATTTTCTTAAGGAGTCTTGAAATGGCTTCACGGGACGCATTAAGGTCCGTTGCTATTTCTTGATGAGTGGATTTAATTGTATTTGACTTTGAAGATTCGGCGCGGTCTTCAAGATATTTCAAAAGCCGATCGTCCAGAGAAGTGAAAACTACATTGTCCAGAACGCGGACGAGCTCGGCCATTTTCTTGTCATAGGTCAGCATTACGAAATTCTTCCAGCTCTGATATTGTGTCATCCATTTATCGACATACTTTACCGGAATGCCGATGATGGTCGTGTCCTCAAGAGCTTCCGTGCGGATCTCACTTCGCTTGTTCATCATACAGCAGGTGAAGGACATTGAACAAGTTTCCCCGGCATTCAGGAAATAAAGGATCATCTCGCGTCCTTCCTGATCATCTTCCCGGGTGACTTTGATACTTCCCTCAATAATGAGGGGGACTATCTTGACATAACTGTTAAAGTCCATGATCACCTCACCTTCTGAAAAGTGCATGATCTGTCCTACTTCAGCGATCTCTTCTTGCAGTCCTCTCTCAGCCAGTTGCGGAAAATGTTTAGGCAACAGGTTGAGGATGGTTTCTTTTTGAAGCATAATTGGTTTTTAGAAGGTTGCGACCACACCTGCTCCAATCCAGTCTCCTCGTTTTATTGGGCCGATCCCGCTTTGAGAATAATAATTGTTGATTTCATTTTCAGGCCCCATTTCCCCACTGTCGGCAGTTCGCCGGGTATAGGCGAAAGTAAGCCGATATTTTTTATCAAAGTAAAAGTGCATAGAGGCTTCAAGCATGCCTTCCCTTCCGGAAGGAAAGTTGATCTTGCTTGCCGTTGTCTGCAGGCTTTCGGATGTCGCTCCTTCAAACCAGGCGTACATCAATGCTGGCATAATGATCAATCTATTATTTCGCACTAAATTATAGCCCAACCTGACATAGCCGGTATGAGCGTCAAGCTTATCGTCCGTATCGACAGGATTGCGGCTAAGCATTGTCCAGTCTCCATCGAAATGAAGGTTGTCCCAATTGATCAACCAGTCTATGCCAAGTGCAACGTTGTCATTATATGCGTTCTGGCCCTTGTTATATGCCCCGGCAAAAGCGACAGTCATACCTCGGCGCTCCCCGAAGTAGTTCGTTGTTTTGGACAGAGTATATTTACTACCTTCAGGTTCACCGACCTGTATGCCGACCCGAGACACCAGGAGGGGTCCGGTAACGGAGCCTGAGGTGGCATTACCAGACTCGTTGAGAATGGGATTGAATATACCAGCTTCATAATCAAAGGCAAGGTTTTTCTTTAATTGTATCAAACCGCCTATGTTGAGTCCCACGCTTCTTCCGGGCCCGGTACCTACAAGATGCCTGCGCAAATAATTCTGTGACCAGGCTTTTTCCATGCTCGGGCTTTTCAAAGCAGGTGTCATTGATTCCCGTCCGATGCGGGGCGGAAAAAATCCGAAGGTGATATTAACGCTTTCAGAGTTGCCAAGAGCTTTCCACTGTAGCCAGGCATTCCAGATCCTGAGCAGAGGAAATCCTCCATTATTCTGCCCTCCTTCTGTTCCGGCGAGCGCATCTCTTCCAACGAGATCGGCAGCCGCAGTAAAATTGAATTTGAGCCTCGGACCATAGCTGCCTTTTACACCGATCCTGGATCGTCGCAATTGAAAATTTATACGGTCCTCAACCGGAATGAATTGAGAGATACTCTCATCATAGATCTCCGCACTTATCGTGTACACCGACCAGACCTGAAGGCCTATAACAGGTTGCATCTCAATTACCGGCTTCGTCCCTTTACCATTTGTATTTTGATCCTGGGCCTGGGCCTGGCTGAAAGCGGATATAATTAATATTGATATGATTAACTTAAACCACCGCATTTCTAGTGTGGAAGTTTTTCTCTTATCGCTCCATAGGCGAATGTACCTAAAGTAGCACCGATCAAAGTGACGATAAATATCCAGAAGCCATGACCCAACATGATGAACATTGGTCCGGGACATGCACCCATCAGGGCCCATCCAAGGCCGAATATAGTACCTGCCAACAAGTGTCTTTTATAATTGAGTTTCATGGGTTTGTAAGATACCATGGTATCTGTAAGCGTTTTCATCTTCGTACGCTTCATCACGGCTATGGTAATAGCACCAAGGATGACAGCAACGCCGATGATCCCATACATATGTATACTTTCAAACCTGAACATTTCATGGATCCTGTACCAGGAAATAGCCTCTGATTTTGATAGTATGATTCCAAAAAGGATACCTACGCTAAAAAATCCTAATAATCTCATTTTATAATTTTTTAAGCTCCAAAGATTAGAGGCATGATCAGCCAGGTCATGGCCAATCCACCGATGAAAAAACCAATAACTGTCAGCAAAGAAGGCAATTGCAGATGTGACAATCCCGTGATCGCATGGCCTGAAGTACAGCCATCACCATAACGGGCACCGAACCCTACCATAAAACCGCCGAACAAGGCGATGATCACGCCCTTTAGATTTCCGAGGTTAAAAACAGATGTTGGCAAGAGTCCGCCGCCTTGCGGATAAGTAATACCCCAGTCATTCTCCAAATGCGAGATCGTAGCCTGAGAAATATCCAGTGGTTCACTACCCATTAAATATTGTCCCGCGATGGCGCCACCGACCAGCGCGCCAATGATAAAGGCGAAACGCCAGTACTCTGTTTTCAGATCGATATTGAAGAACTGGATCTTTCTTCCAGCTCCAAATACCGTACAAATGTTTCGGAACACCGAAGAAACCCCGAATTCCTGTCCCATCCATGTGAGCAGGAAAACGATCACAACTATGGCCGCACCAGAAAATGCCCAGTGCCAATGTCCCACAATCAGGTCCATTATCATGGTCTTTTACTTTTTATTGTTAATTAATATCAAATTAAGAGGCGACATTCTGTTTGATAATATTTATCAAACTGGCCGCTGATTGCATCCCTGATTGTCGCCACTTCATTTCACCATTGTGAAAAAGTGCAAAAGTGGGAACACCCTGTATCTGAAGCCTTTGGGACAACGCTCTGTTTTTGTCGACATCGATCTTTACGATCTTCGCGTCATCTCCTATGCTGGCCGCGACCTCCTTAAGTATCGGAGCCATGGCTTTGCAGGGACCACACCATTCGGCGTGAAAGTCAACGAGTACTGGCTTGTCGCCATTTATAAGGTCATTGAATGATGTTTTCATTTTATCTAATTTTGAATGATCAACAATACTTGTTCAAGGCAGTTAAAAACCCCTGACGGGCAGGGGCTCTAACATTAAATAACACTCTATTTATCAATTTAAACTACAGCTTCCACTGCTTTGTCAATAGCTTCCTGGTCCATGGTTGTAGGACATACATACTCTGTTTTTTCTATGTCGCTTGGCTCAATGGCCTCCCAACCTTCTTTGATATCCACCAGGTCATGGTAACCACGTGACTTCAGAATAGAAGCGGTGATCATCGATCTGTATCCACCCAGGCAATGCAGGAAGTACTTTTTATCCTTTTCGAGGCGGTCCATATTGCTGTTGATGTAATCAAGCGGGAAGTTTATGGCGCCTTTGATATGCTGTGAAAGATACTCCGTAGGTTTCCTGACATCCAGTATATCACCATCGATCTCGCCATTCATCTTTTCGGCCAATTCATCGGCGGTTACGCCGCTGACGTTATCGACTTCTTTTCCTGCTTCTTTCCAGGCTTCTATGCCGCCTTTCAGATATCCGAGAGTGTTGTCATATCCAACCCTGCTCAGGCGCATTACAACTTCTTCCTCGCGACCTTCGGGAGCGACGATGACAATAGGCTGCTCGATATCTGTAATAAGCGCACCAACCCAGGGAGCAAAACTGCCATCGATACCTATGAAGATGGAGTTTGGAATATGCTCCTTGGCAAAGTCAAATTCATTTCGCGTATCCAGCATCAATGCCCCATGTTGCTCTACCAGATTTTCAAATTCTTCCGGAGAAAGTGCAACATTTCCTTTTTCCAGCACTTCGTCAATACTCTCATAACCCGACTTGTTCATCATGGCATTTTTGGCAAAGTATTGAGGTGGCGGTGTCAGCCCCGCCGTAACTTCTTTTACGAACTCCTCCTTGCTCATATCCTTTCTCAAGGCGTAATTAGATCTTTTCTGATCGCCCAGGTATCCCCATGTTTCAGAACTAAGGTTTTTTCCACAGGCTGAACCTGCACCGTGAGCGGGATAGACGATGATGTCATCATCCAGGGGCATGATCTTGTTTCTCAGGCTTTCATAAAGCATGCCGGCAAGATCCTCTTTTGTCAGCTCGCCCTGCTTAATGGCGAGGTCGGGTCTGCCTACATCACCGAGAAAGAGCGTGTCTCCGGTGAAAATAGCGTAATCCTCACCTTTTTCATCTAGCAGAAGGTAGGTGGTGCTTTCCAGGGTATGTCCCGGTGTATGTAATACTTTAATGGTGATATCGCCTACCTTGAGTTCCTCACCGTCCTTTGCACTGTATATGTCATACGACGTCTCGGCATTAGGCCCATAAACGATGGTTGCACCTGTTTTTTTGGCCAGGTCTATATGCCCCGAAACGAAATCCGCATGAAAATGCGTCTCAAGGATATATTTCAATTTTGTACCTCTTTTTTCGAGCATCTCCATGTAGGGTTTGGTCTCGCGAAGAGGGTCGATAATTACCGCCTCACCCTTACTCTCGATATAATATGCTGCCTCCGCAAGGCAGCCAGTATAAATTTGTTCTACTTTCATTTTTTATTTTTTTGTATAGCACAAAGATGCCCCATCTAGATCATTGATTTTGTAACTCAGATCACATTGAGTAAAAAACCATCATTGATCTTCACTTTTAATAACGGGAAAGCAAAGCACAGGTTGATAAATGTGATTGACTATCCCATCGGTAACACTCTGTTTGAACAGCCGGCTGAATCCCTTCCTTTGATGGGTTCCGACGGCCAGGAACGCGATCCCGCTCTCGGTAGAGAAGTTGATTATGCCCTTTTCCACGGATTCATCGTTGTAAATGTGGTATATGGCATTGGAAAGGTCATTCTGGTCTCTGAATCTGTCCATACGTTCGTGTATATCCTTTGATGATTCAAAATCTTCTTTAGTTACCACTTTCAGAAAATGTAACCGCGCATTGAAGATCGTTCTTAGAAGCCTCAGAGCTTCCAGTTTTATCGGGGTGTCTTCCTGGAAGTCACTCACTAGTAAGATATCGTTTATCACGATATTTGATCTGTCGCATTTAAGACAAATCGTCGGCACACTGGCGTGGTTTATGATATATTCGGCATTGGTGCCCCGGAGGGCCTCATCCATTCCAACCGCTCCGCCAGTTCCCATGATGATAAGGTCGATATCATTGGCATCCACATAATTTATTATGTCCTCCCTGACACGTCCTATTTTCACCTCAGTGCTGACGACATCTTCCTTATCCCTTGCCCAGTTCTTCAGCTTTTTATCTCTTTCTACTTTTTTGGCAAACCATCCGGAGTAATCTGAGGCGTTATCATTTTTCAGGCTGCCATCTTTGTCAAAAACTGCGCGTGGAGGAGCGGGAATGACAGAAAATACATGTATTACAGCGCCTGTCAATGACGATATTCTATGAGCAAAGTCATAAGCATAGTCACTCAGGGCGCTTAGATCCGAAGGTAGAAGTATTCGTTTCATGATCATCATATTTTTAGTGAACAGCAGAAGACATCAAAGCTCGCACGTCTTCAATACCTCCGGCATTATAGGCAGATAGCAAGCCATGGGCTTTGAGAAATTCAGCCGCCTGGCCACTCCGGTTACCCGAAGCACAGTACAGAATGATGGGCTTATCCATATTTTTCAGTTTCCCGACTTTGGTCGGGATGTCACCGAGGGGATAATTTATAGCCCCTTTGATGTGGTCCATGCCAAATTCGAATGGTTCACGGACATCGATCAGAATTATATCCTCCCGTTGTAACAGGTTTTGTAGTTCACTTTTAGTCATGATAGATAGTTTTGAGTTCTAATTATGTAAAACAGGTCCGGAGCCAAGTGAATTCAATTGACTCCGGTCCCAAATCTTCGATTACAGTGTTAGTTGGATGGGAGATCCATCTTTGCCAGATAGAAATCTACTTTTTCGTAGCTGTCATTGGCGATACGCTCCTCCATTTCATTGAGGGTCTTTGGAGGTTTTACTATGACTTTTTCACCGGGCTTCCAGTCAACAGGAAGTGCGCAGTTGCATGTATCTGCTGTTTGGAGGGCGAGGAGGGCCCTTTTGATCTCATCCATATTTCGTCCGACATTTAGCGGGTAGTACATGATCAGTCTGATCTTGCCTTTCGGGTCGATAAAGAAGACTGCCCTGACCGCTTCTGTTGAGCTTTCACCGGGATGCAGCATACCGTATTTTTGGGCCACCTGCATGTCCAGGTCCGCGATGATGGGAAAATCCATGTATACGTCGGTATTTTCCTTTACGTTATTAACCCAGGCCAGGTGGGCGTGAACACTATCGATGCTCAGGCCTAGGAGTTTGGTATTATGTTCGCCAAACCAGTCTTTATTATTGGCAAAAGACGAAAGTTCGGTGGTGCAAACGGGTGTAAAGTCTGCAGGGTGGGAGAACATGATCACCCAATTGTCCCTGTTGAATTCAGAGAATTGAATGGGTCCAGCCGTTGTTGCAGCTTTAAAGTCCGGGGCATGATCCCCAATTCGGGGCATGCTGTATACTTCTTTTGTTTCCATTTCAAAATGATTTTAATTGTTATGGAACAATAATCGTCTATGGAAAGCAATGATGTTGTGATCCTGATCACACGAGCGGGAAGCTTTAGGCTTCGTCCATCAAGAGTTCGATCATCTCGTCCTGTTCTTCGAAACTTTTGAGTCCGACCTTTTCTTCTGAACCGCCAGACAGCGCAAATCCGTGTTCGGGAAGAGATTGGATCCAGGTTTTTATATTGTCAAGGGAGGTTTTTCCTGGTAATATGTAAAACGGATGATCCGACTTTAGACCCTGACCATCATTTACGATCAGTACGGCCTTCATGCCGAATTGTACAAGAGCTTCATTGTAGTCTGACAGGATCATGTTATCGCCGCTGACCTGATCGGCCTCCGCAATCACATCGGGGGACACGAGAAGGCCCGTAGCGCCTGTTTCACCGAGGGCAAAACGCGCTAATTCCTTGTCCCATTCCGACAGGTGAAGCATATGCGTGGGACCTTCCACCCATCCGATGATCTCCTTGATCAAGCCCAGGTTATCTCCTTCCTTGCTCACTGTAAAAACCATAATATCCACATCGTATGCTGCGAAATAGCGCGCATCGGACAGGTTGTTGATGTTCAGGGCAATCGTATTTCTTGACAACATAAGGACAGTTTGGATCACTGAGATTTCTTACATCCCGTGGTTAAGGATTCTGCGAATATCTATAAATTGAAGTCATTAGACAATGACATGAAGCCGGATTACTACTCTGCCGTCTACGATATCGTAAGCCAGGTCCCCGAAGGTCGGGTGACAACGTATGGAGCTATTGCGGACTTCCTGACCCTGGGTTCGGCAAGGATGGTGGGTTATGCACTAAGACAATTACCATCTATGATGGGAGATGTGCCGGCTCACCGTGTTGTCAATGCGAAGGGTGAGCTTAGTGGCAGGCATGCCTTTCGGCCTCCGGGACTCATGCAGTCACTTCTGAAGAGCGAAGGCGTGGAGGTCAGTAATGATAGAGTTGTCCAGTTCAAAACGCTTTTTTGGCACCCAGAAGAAATGTTATGATCATCGATCTATTATCGAACCCCAGAAATGTGTCGACAGCACTGATGTACGCCTTTGCCCAGCGCAAGGATTGTAATGTGCTTGATGAGCCCTTCTATGCATATTACCTGAAACAGAGTGGTGAGGGCCACCCTATGAGGGAAGAGATCCTGGCGGATCAACCACAGACGGTTGAAGGGGTGATTCATCAGATCGACGTACTGAGCCGGGAACGCTCGCATTTGTTCCTGAAAAATATGGCACACCACCTGCGTCATACAGACTGGTCAATACTCAAGGGCTTTTACAATCTTATTTTCATCCGACATCCAGCAGAAGTGCTCGCTTCCTTCGCTAAAATTATCGAAGAACCAAAATTAAAAGACATTGCCGTTCGCGATCAATTTGAATTGTATTCATTTTTCAAAAAAGAGAATATTCCATTTACGATCATAGACAGTAAAGACCTTTTGAAGGAACCTGAGGGGATGTTAAACAATCTGTGTGAAGAATTGGGAATACCATTTGATCCAGAAATGCTATCGTGGCCTGTGGGTCCAAAGCTTTTTGATGGTGTATGGGCCCCTTACTGGTATCGCAATGTGCATAAAAGTTCGAGCTTCGAGAAAACCGGACACTACGGACAGAACAGCTTGCCTGAACACCTCAATACTATTATGCATGAGGCTCTGGAATATTATAAACCTCTATATGACGCCAGACTTCGGCTGTAAGGAAGGATTGCTCGTCCGGATAAATATTATTTAAATGCCTTCCTTTTAACCTTATTTATATTGTCTTGCACCTGACAAGTAAAATCAAATTTATACTGCCAAGCAGCATAATTAACTTATTCGGGGTCTTTATCCTGAGCTCGCAAACAATAATCACATCGCATTACTCATTGGCTGACGGCCGAAGGCTGTGACAATATGCGGAAGTGCAGATAATTTTCAGCGTTTAAAAATTAAAATTTACTTGGTATGAATAAAGTATTGACATTATTCTTATTGATATTTCTATGCACTTATGTGACCCAGGCTCAGTGGACATCAATCGGTTTTTATCCTGATGGTTCTTCGTATTCCGTGACATCCTTTGTTATCGGTGACAACGCCTACGTAGGAGGCGGCAACTTATCCAAAAAGAGCTTTTACATGTTAAACCTTGAAGAGGACTCATGGACAAAACTGGATGATATTCCAGGTGGAGTGAACAGAGCATCGCCTATCAGGTTTGTCATCGACGGCATAGCATATATAGGAGCCGGCGGTGACAGGTTTCAGGGGTCTACGAAGACATTCTATGCCTTTGATGCCGAAACTATGGAATGGACACAAAAAGCGGACTTTGGGGGTGACTTCAAGCATTCTGGCTTCTATGCCTCGGTGAACGGAAAGGGATATGTTATTTGTGGTACAGATGGTAAGGATCCTGTAGCCGATGTGTGGGAATACGACCCGGCGGATGAGACATGGAAGAGGAAATCGGAATTCCCTGCCGGGCCAGTTTAATGGCCAGCGGGTTTTGTGGTAAATGACCGGCTTTTTGTGGGGACTGGGAGTGTGGATGGCGAGGAAATAGCGGAACTTTACGAATACGATCCGGACAATGATTCATGGATAGAGAGAGCCGACTTTCCAGGTGAACTGCGCAGTGCAGCGACTGGTTTTGCTGTCAATGGAAAAGGCTATATAGGTGGAGGAGTGAATGCGGACTTCACGGGTACGCACACGGATTTTTTTGAATACGACCCTTCCAATGACACGTGGAAAAAGGCGGATGGAATGGATTTTCCAATTCCGAATACGGCCTGGTCAACGGCTTTTGTTCATAACAGTACTGTTTACTGGGGCACCGGAGCTCGCCTGGCTGGAGGTGTCCGGCCAACACCACGGTGGCACAAAATATCACTTTATACACCGCCGTCATTTGTCGGTGCCGAGATCACCAATACAACCTGCGAAGGAGGCCAGGATGGGAGTATTGATGTAGAGATCGCCGGCGGAATTCCACCTTTTCAATATAGTTGGAGCCATGGGGCTGCTACAGAGGATGTGAATAACCTTTCTCAAGGGGAATATCAACTGGAAGTTACAGATGCAGAGGGCACGACGATCACGTCACCGGTGTACATGGTTGAAGCCGACTATTATGTAGAAATTGAAAATGTGGACCAGACAACTGAGGCGTGCGATAAGAGGGATGGGTCTATAACTATAGAGGCTGTAACTAATGCAAACTCCCTGTTGTACGATTGGTCTCACGAGGATTCATTGAAAGAAATGACTGCCACTGGCCTGAAGGCCGGGAAATATACAGTCACAGTGACCAATGAGCACGGCTGTATAGATACAGTCGCCACAGAGGTCAAAGCCACTTCGGGTCCTGTTGTCGTGCAAGATCAGGTGATCCAGCCCGATTGTAAAGGAACGGACTACGGCCAGATCTCGATCAGGATTCAGGGTGGGCACGGAGTTACTTCTATTTCCTGGACCGGACCCGATGATTTCCGATCTGATGAAGGTGAGATCACCGACCTGACCACGGGGACCTATGTAGTAAAATTGGAAGACGAAAGGGGATGCATGGATTCCATGTCATTTTCCATTTCTGAACCAGAATACCCTGAAGGTACAGTGGAGGTCATTCCTTCTGGTGGCGGTATGTCGTTGGGGCAGATCCTGGTAAGTGATGTGCAAGGTGGCGTGCCACCATATCAGTATGTCCTCTATAATGAAATTAATAATGTAGTAGAGAGAAATGCATCGGGTCAATTTGACAGCCTGAACCATGGTATTTATGCCGTTGAGATCATTGATGACGATTCCTGCAGTACCATTTATCCAGACCTTTCGATCATTCTGACAAATACCGGTAGTATCGAGGAAAATTTGAGTTTCGCTTTTTCACCTAACCCGGCAAGTGATCATATCCGTGTGAACATGAATGTGCCGAAAAACAGCTCGGCCAGGGTACAGATCATTGACCTACTCGGTAAAGTTGTGCATGATCAATTTATTGGAGTCGGCAAATCAGAGGTTGGAATTGATATCCGGGACCTATCTAAAGGTACTTACTTTATCCAATTGACAGCTGGAGAAAAAAGACATGTTATGGCGCTGGTCAAATAGTTGATCAGGGCGATACATCATTCCAATGATGGCTCTTGAGTGATCAAGGGCCATTTTTATTTATCTATCCCGGTGTTTCGGCTTATATTGATCGGTATGTTGCAGAAATTTGATAAAAGAAATGAGGATATCAATATATGGGTAGGTGACAGTCTGGTTCACCGTGATGAGGCGAGGGTTTCAGTTTTTGACAGTGTAGTACAGGGTGGCGATGCCGTTTGGGAAGGTCTGAGACTTTACAAAGAAGGCCTTTTCCTGTTTGACAGGCATCTCGACCGACTGTTTGAATCGGCTCATGCGCTCGCATTTGAAGGATTACCGAGTAGATCGTTCGTCACCACCGCGATATTTGAAACCTTGAAGTCCAACACGATGGTGGAGGACGTTCATATCCGCCTGACACTGACCAGGGGGGAAAAGGTCACTTCGGGAATGGATCCCAGGCTCAATCAGTCGGGAACAAATCTAATCGTTCTACCTGAATGGAAGCCTCCTGTGTATGATAATGAAAAAGGCATTTCGGTCATCACAAGTAGTGTCATTAGGAATTCACCGCAATATCTGGATTCCCGGATCCATCACAACAATTTGCTCAATAATATACTGGCGAAGATCCAGGCGAATGTAGCGGGAGCCGACTCGGCACTCATGCTGGACAAGAATGGTTTTGCTGCGGAACTGAATGGCACCAACATCTTTATGGTCCGCGATGAAACCGTTTTTACGCCACACGCCACCGCATGCTTACCCGGTATTACGAGGGGATTGATCATTGAGTTGTGTGAGAAAGGCGAGATCCCAATTCGTGAAAAAGACATATCCCTTACCGAGCTGTATAATGCTGATGAGGTCTTTTGTACAGGTACGATGGGTGAGTTGACACCGGTCACTTCTATAGATGGCCGGAAAACTATGTCGGAGGACTATCAAATGTTGAATCGTTTACGTAAGGCATTCCTGGAATGCCGGGCTGAATATTGTACCCCGATCGTTTGAAAAATGATATTGGAAGATGGAAGATGGAAGATGGAAGATGGAAGATGGAAGATGGAAGATGGATGGGATTGGTATGTCGATCTATGCGTGTTGCTCTTGTCTGCGGAGATGTTGGAAACCTTACGCTCACTGTATATCCAAGTATGAGCTAAAGGTGTTCTGCCTCTTGGTGGTGAAGATTATAGATAATGTTTTATTGATTATTGAGGGGAGACAAATGCAATCATACGCGTGGAAGTCTTATAATATTTCTACATTCAACCATGATCCAAAAGTATTCTAACTTTTGGCGAACAAGGATAGAAACGACTCAACAATCCAGGCTAGATTTTACTATTGTGTTGGAGTATTGAGTCATTGACTTATTCCTCCTCCTCCAGATAAGCTGTCACGATCTCAATCACGTCCTCCTCCAGTCCTTCGTTTCGAGGCTGTTCAACAATACGGCCGATCTCTTCGGAGTTCCGGTAGAAAATTATAGTTGGAACGAATTCGATATTGTATCCTTCCAATTCGGATTTAGGTTCTACTTTATCACGATCGACCGCCACCATTTTTACTCGTTCAGATGGATACTCTGCCTCTTTAAGTATACGAAACAGCATTGGTACATACAGATGGCTGTCTTCGCACCAGGTTCCCATAAAAACCCTGATCTCGACATCTGAAATGTGTTCTTTCAGAAACTCCATCATGGTCGGATTGGGCGGATAAGTGTTGTAGGTCTTGTTGTACCATTCTGCATGTGGCGCTTCACGAAGTGCGGACTCTGAGATCGGACCAATGAGGATCTCTTCCTCATTCTTTGTGATCGCACCTTCTTCCGAGGTTGATTTTTCTTCGGACCCTGAAGTGCTTCCGGTGCTGGAATTACAACCTGCAACAACAATCATGAAAGAAAGGAATAAAAAAAGATATTTTTTCATGGTCTGTGATTATCGGGATGAAGATAAGGTATAATGTTTAGAGTTGAGAGTTTGGTGTGGAGCGGAAGGGTTGATGAATGATTAGTGATTATAGTTTATTGATTATTGAGGAGGGGTTTGAGTGTTTAGGGTTCAGAGTTTAGCGCATAAATGAGTTTCAGGCGATTATGTTGGCCCACCAAAGGTTATCCGCGGAGAGGTTGAAAACCTTCCGTTCACCTTCCAGTTAAGAATGAGCGGAAGGTATACTGAAGAACTGCACCTTCAATATGAATTTAACCGCTTGACGGAGAGGGACAACGGAAAATGGAATGACTTTCGATTTGCCCTGTAGGGGCTGAATATGGGTAGCAATAAAGTACATGAGGTGTCCCTAAGTGCTGTAGGTACTTAATCGTTGAGAATTGAGGGTTTAGAGTTTAGTGTGTAGAGGGGTGGTTGATGAATGATTGGTGATTATAGTTTATTGATTATTGATGAAGGGTTTGAGCGTTTAGGGTTTAGAGTTTAGCGGATAAATGAGTTTCCGTCGATTATGTTGGCCCAACAAGGGTTATCCGCGGAGAGGTTGAAAACCTTCCGCTCACCTTCCAGTAAGGCATGAGCCAAAGGTATCCTACCTCTTGGCGAAAATGGACAATGGAAGATGATTAATGGAGGATGAATGATTGGTGATTATAGTTTATTGATTATTGAGGAGTTATGGATGCTGCCTGAAGTCATCCTTATGACCGGAACAATTCTTGTACCCTGATAAGGCGATAATGTATTTCCTGGAACCGACGATCATATGCCATACCATGTTTACGTGATTGCGCTTGACCCGGCATTTGCGACTACATCGAAAGCACGCAGATCCAACCCCGGTTATCGGCCGGGGAAAGGCTGTTATTACGTGGGCTATACTTCAAAGCTTCCGGAGCGCCGTTATATTCAACATTTGGCCGCAGGACGGAGCAAAAAGGGACATAACCTGTCGTCACGCGTGGTATTCAAATATGGTATATATCCGAACGGACTTCGACCACAGTTCTACGAGTCCCACAACCCAATATCAACAAAAAGGAAGGCGATAGAAATGGAAGAGGCCCTCGCCAGAAAATTGAGAATTCAGGGACATTGTGTATGGCAGAAGTAGGAGGGTTTAGAGTTTAGTGTAGAGCGGATAAATGGTTTTCCGATGATTATTTCGGTTCTAACATAGATTCTCCCAGGTGAGGTTGAACTTGTAATGTAGGCATGGTCCGATATCAAACCTTCCATTCATCTTATAGCCATGCATAAGCCGAAGGTGTTCTGCCTCTTGGCGAATAGGGATTCAAATGACTCAACAATCCAACAATCCAGGTATGTGAAATATGTTAGTTAGCGTATTGG
>JAWVZH010000035.1:0-22122 GCA_033722295.1 Saprospiraceae bacterium | reverse complement strand
TCGATGGCCTCATCATATCTTGTCTGATTATAGACGGAATTTCCCAGATTATATTTGCTTTTAACACCGGGTTCAATCTCGGAGGCCTTCCTATATGCCTCTTCAGCTTCATAATATTCACCTTTTTTGTAATAGGCATCCCCGGTTATCAACCACTTGTGCGGATCCTCCTGGCCACAGATAAAGTGAGCATTGGATATGAAAAGGAAGATCAAAAGTACTCGTATCATATAGTGTTTTGTTTTCTTTCATATATAAAAAAGTTGATAAGCAGGAAAATCATTCCCGGAATGAGGAAAAACTGAAAGTAGCTTTCATATTCTTCGAAACTCCGTTGTTCTAATTGCCTTTTCTCGAGTTGATCGATACGGTCATCCAATTCATCCAGGATCTGATCTCTACCAACCACATTGAAATAGGCACCTCCTCCAGCCTCTGCCAACTCCTGCATTACACCTGCATTCATTTTGGTTTTTACGAAATTGCCGCTGTTATCTCGCAGATAGTCCTGCCGTCCGTTGATATTAACAGGGATATAACCACCTTCATTGGTTCCAACACCCACGAGGAAGATGATCATATCATTCTTGCCGGCCTCACCCGCCACTTCGAGAGCGCCTTCATCATGAGTTTCTCCGTCTGTGATGACGATCAGCGCCTTATGGTAGTCCTCTTCATCACCAAAAACTTTTTGAGCCAGCTCTATGGCATCGCCAATGGCTGTTCCCTGAGTGGCTGCCATACTGGTACTGGCGGATTTTACGAACAGAGAAGCAGCTCCATAATCGGTGGTAAGAGGCATTTGCAAATAAGCATTGCCGGCGAACAGTATAATGCCTATACGTTCTCCCTTAAGCCTGTCGATGAGCCTTTCAACAAATCGCTTGGCACGCTCCAACCTGTTGGGTGCCATATCTTCACAGAGCATACTTCTGCTGATGTCCAGTGCAATGATGATATCAGAACCCTTGGAGGTCACTTTCTCCCTCTTGGTGCCCCATTGTGGATTTGAAAGGCCAATGATCAGAAAAATAAGGCCGATGGAATACAGGATCATTTTCAAAACCGCTCGCCTTCTTGATCTACCCTCGATCAGTCGAGAGATGATTCCGGACTCTCCCAACGACGAGCGACTTTGCCCCCAACTAGGAAGTACCAGCAGATCCACCAACCAAATGACAGGGATGATGGCCAACAACCACAGCATTTCCGGATTTTCAAATCTAAACATGACCTGTTTTTAAGGTATATCTTTTAACAAGGTGCGCCTTAGCAGCCAACTCAATACGAGCAGGCCGATAGCTATGAGCGCAAAAGCATGAAATCTCTCTTCATATCGCTTGATGACCGTTACGTCCATTTCAGTACGTTCGAGTTGATCGATCTGTTCATATATCCTTTGGAGGCTCGTCACATTTCTAGCTCTGAAATATTGACCGCCTGTCATATCGGATATCTTTCTCAAAAGTGCCTCATCGATCTCGACCCTTGCCATACCGAAAATGTATTCACCGTTGTTCCTTTTTCTCACTGGAGAGAGTGCCGTTCCTTCTGATCCTACACCGATGGTATATACCTTGACTTTGAATTCACGGGCGATCTCAGCCGCCGTCATGGGTTGAATATAGCCGGCATTATTTACGCCGTCCGTAAGGAGGATGATCACTTTACTCTTGGCTTTACTATCTTTCAGCCTGTTGACACCGGCCGCCAATCCCATGCCTATGGCTGTCCCATCTTCAAGGAATCCACACTTGAGCCCAGCAAGAAACTCCTTGACCACTTTATGGTCAGAGGTCAGAGGGCACTGCGTAAAAGCCTCACCCGCAAAAACTGCCAACCCGATCCGATCGTGAGGTCTTTTATCGATGAATTCTGCTCCAAGTCTCTTGCTTGCTTCCAGACGGTCGGGTCTGAAATCTCGCGCCAACATGGAGCTCGAGAGATCCATCACCAAAAATATGTCGATACCCTCTGCTTTGATCTCTTTTTCCTGAAGTAACTTCTGAGGTCTCGCCAATGCTATTATCAATAAGGCAGCAGCAACAAAATTCAATATGGGGAGCCATTGAGCCATCAATGACCTGATTGTTGGCCTGAGCTTGACCGGTAATGATGATACCCGCATGGTAAGATAACGGCGATTACGGGAACGGTACCACAGGTAAAGCAGTACGGGCAGCACAGCCAAAGTGACAAGCCACCAGGGTTGCGCCAATAATATGTCGTTCCACACCATCATTCTTCTTCTCTAACCATATTTTTTGTTTCTCTTATAAATGTTCGGGCTTTATTGACCTGTGCAGCATAGGCCTCGGCTCCAGGGTCAGATTTTGCATATTTAACGAGGTCAGACTGCGACAAGATGTCACTGACCAGGGTTATAGGGATCAATTCTGAATATCTGTGCTCAGCGAGCTGCGTCGTGATCTCTCTTGTTGTCCACTCCATTGCCGGAAATTCGAACTGACGTTCTATGTAGCGTCGTAATATGAGACTAAGGCGGGTTTCGTATAATTTGGCCTCACCATGTTGCCACAATTTTTCCTTCTCCAGTTCTTCCAGGCTGTCCAGGGCCTCCACATGGGGTAAGGGAAGAGGGATCGGCTCATGGCTTTCCTCAATTTTTTTCTTGCGTCGGCTCCATAGCCAAAGTGCCAGTAAGAACAATATGAGGGCCAGGACTGGTATGGCGTAGATAAGATAATCAGACCACACTTTTTTCTCTTCGATTATGGGCTTCACCGGTGCAAGCCCCAGGCTATCGGGAGCTACGGTATTGACATTGATCGGGATGGGATTGCTGTATACGGTGTCCATGAGATCATTATATTCCAGGATGGCTCCGATCTCCGGAAGGTAATGTGTTCCCGAATCAAAACTTGTTATGATCATGGACTGCTCGTAGAAGCCTGAATTCTCATTTTTCTGCCATTCCCCCGGTTTTACGATCTCAAACGCTTCGGCCTTATCGAGTTTATCGAGAATCAGATTTCTCGGTACTGCTGATCCCGATTGCACCTCGAGATTTAATCTCACATGGTCACCTATGAGGATGGAATTGCTGGACACAGTGGCCGTTAGATTCTGAGCCTGTGTGCCCAGGGGTAAGACAAGACATATCCATAACAAATACCTCATGAATGTCTTCTTTTGAAAAACTTCAGCAATGCTTTCACATAGTCATCGTCAGTGGCCATTTGAAGCATATCTGCGCCGCTTCTGGGAAAGTTAGTCCTGTAATAATCGGAGTACTTCTGAAAGTGATGATCGATCATTTCACGGTGACGTGAGCTGGAAAGGTCCAGAAATTTGACCGTGCCTGATTCTGGGTCCTGCACCCGTATCAATCCGGCTTTTGGCGGCGAAGCCTCAAATCGATCGTAAATGCGAAGTCCGATGATATCATGTCGCTTACTGGCGATCTTCAGAGGTGCATCGTAGTCCAGCGCAATGAAGTCGGACATGATGAAACAAATCGACCGCTTTTTGATCACATTATTGAAATACCTCAGGGCTTCTCCAACGTCAGTGGCACCGGAATCAGGTTCGAAATTGATCAATTCGCGGATGATGCGAAGGATATGCTGTTTACCCTTCTTAGGAGGAATGTATTTTTCAACCTTATCAGAAAATAAGATCAGGCCGACCTTATCATTATTCTGGATGGCTGAAAAAGCCAGTACCGCAGCGATCTCAGTATACAGATCGACCTTCAGATTGTTCCTGGTAGCAAAAAAATTGGACGCGCTTACATCGATCATCAACATCATCGTCAACTCCCTCTCCTCTTCGAATACCTTGACAAATGGAGTGCCTGAGCGGGCAGTGACGTTCCAGTCGATATTCCGGACATCGTCGCCATAGCTGTAATCGCGCACCTCGCTAAAGGACATACCGCGCCCTTTAAAGGCGCTATGATATTCTCCAGAAAAGAGGTGCTTGCTCAATCCACGAGTCTTGATCTCTATACGCCGTACTTTCTTAAGTAAGGTCTGAGTGTCCATATCAGCGTAAATACTTTTTGAGATTGACAAATCGCTTGATATGAGGCTCGACTTCTTCCCAGGGTATGATCACCATTCTCTCTCCATATATAGGGCTGTATCCCGTCTTGAGACAAAGTCCTTCCGGTCTAAAACTGATATGCTTGAAAGTTTGAGCCTCTATCCAATCCTGCGCGGAATGCGGCTCATGCGTCAGGAGAGTTTTTTTATAAGTTGTTCTTGTTTTATCCAGTTGTTCGAGAAAAGCCTTGTCATCCGAGATCCAGTCCGTGATTTCAATGGGTTCATCTTCAGTGGTCGGAAGTATAAAACTGTATCTCGACACAGTTTCGTCATTAGGATGAATAAAGTTGATCGTACCCGAGATCAGTCTGGATCCGACAAAATCGAGATCTACCCAGAACCGGTATTCACCGTCGTCAAATTTTTCATTTTCCTTGAACAGGGATAACCAGTCATTGGCCTGGGCTTTGAGCCAATCATCGACACGTCGGTTTTCAAAATAGGGAAAGACGTAGCTAATTCTGCTGCCCCGAAAGAAACGACTGCCACAGACCATTCTCATGTCCTGCAACTTCCTTAATGGCGTGGAAATTTGGTTTTTGTACTCTATCCAGCTATTGCCATTTTCGTCCAGTTCGTATCGCATCTCCATGGGTCGGTCCCCTGAATCAGTGGTTAGCTCAAAAACGATTTCACGACAATCCCCATCCTCACATGAACCAAGCAGGTCATACGAGATATTTTGATCTGTGAAATAGATCATTCCGGCGACTTGCGATTCCTCCTCTTTTTGCAAAATCACTTTGATTTTCTCATCTTTCAGCTGGCCTTCAAAGGTCCTTAACCATTTATTTTCACCGCAAAGTTCGGTGGATTGATGTTTGAGAACCCGGTAAAGCTTAAGATCGCGTTGCAGGTCTTTTTTTTGATTTAAATAAGTGGCGCTGACCAAACTGTCTCCAATCGTTCCCCTGATAAATCCGATGACGTCATCCAGGGCGTCGATAACAAGAAGATTGAGGGTGTCGGGATCATAAGTGCCCTCTAGATGCCAGTCGGGAAGGCCTTTTTGTTGTATTATTCCCTGGTATTCCTTTTCGTTATGTCCCAGAACCATATACGCATAACTCAACTCGTCCATCTTACCCTCATACTGCCTGATCCAGATCCCTCTTTCATCCGGGCCAAACATTTCCATGACAGCATGAGACAAGCTTTGAGCACCTGACATGTATGTAAGAAAACATGATAATATGACCAAAAGAGATCTCACGGATCAAGGAACGATAACGGTATTTAGAATGCGGTCTATGATGTCCTCCTGACTGATATTTTCGGCTTCTGCCTCATAACTGAGGCCGATCCTGTGTCTCATTACATCGCGGCAGACATGACGCACAAACTCCGGGGTGACGAAAGCTTCACCCTGGATGAATGCATACGCTTTAGATGCAAGAGCCAGATTGATACTTGCCCTAGGTGAACCACCAAAAGTAATGAGCGGCTTCAGGTCGGACATATCGTACTCCTCCGGATACCTTGTGGAAAAGATAATGTCCAGAATATATTGCTCGATCTTGTCATCCATGTAAACCTTATCCACCATTTCCCTTGCTCTGAGTATGGCATCAGGCTTTACCACGCGTTTTATCGTGTCATGGATCTGTCCTCCCAGATTTCTTCGTATGATCTCTCGCTCCTCATCTTTGGTCGGATATCCGATCTTGACCTTAAGCATGAAACGGTCAACTTGTGCCTCGGGAAGAGGATATGTACCTTCTTGCTCGATAGGGTTCTGAG
This sequence comes from Saprospiraceae bacterium, assembly GCA_033722295.1. GTDB lineage: Bacteria > Bacteroidota > Bacteroidia > Chitinophagales > Saprospiraceae > JAWVZH01. Next base: position 16,312 of record JAWVZH010000035.1, on the reverse strand, counting down.
TGGCCAGCACCAGGAAAGGCTCCTGAAGGGCAAAAGATTCCTTTCCAATGGTCACCTGGCGTTCCTGCATGGCCTCGAGAAGCGCACTTTGCACTTTGGCAGGTGCCCGGTTGATCTCGTCCGCTAAAATGAAATTGGCAAATATTGGCCCCTTGCGCACGGAAAAATCATTCTTGCTCGGGTTATAGATCATCGTTCCGATGATATCCGCCGGCAACAGGTCAGGTGTGAATTGTATCCTGCTGAAACTAGCATCCACAGCGGCTGACAAAGTTTTTATCGCCAGTGTCTTGGCCAGTCCCGGAAGTCCTTCCAATAAGATGTGCCCTCGTGTTAATAATCCGAGAAGGAGGCGTTCGATCATATGATTCTGGCCGACTATGATCTTGCCTGTTTCGTGCAGCAGGTCCCTGATGAATGCGCTTTCTTCTGCAATTTCTTTTTGCAGAGCCATGATATCTACCGGTGGTTGCATGAATATTTATGTTTTCAATTCTTTGAAAATATACAGTGTGCCAAGACGGACACCTAAACTGAATGATATAGGGGTCCACCGCAAATGTACAATGGTGAAAAATGACAACATAGTGTTTAACCCAAATCATGCCATGTCTATTGCCTCTATAGGCTGTCAATCCACAATTCATAGAATTGCTACTTTTACCATGCGTAACAAGATGCTATCACCTCGCATTCATTCTTGAGAAGCATGATAAAATCGAGATCCATCTATAGAAATAAAGTGACTTGTCTCTCCGTCGTTCTTGTCCTGGCCTTCGTTTTATCCCCCTGGCTCTCAAGAATTCAGGCGCAATGTGACGATCTTACATATAGCACCAGGCGAGATCGCGCGAGGGAGATCATTCATTCCTTACAAAAAGATGGGGTGTTGGCGGTTCGTCTGGAAGGATTTGGCAAACAGCTGGCAGAAATAGAAAGGAGGCTGGCGGCGGAAGATATGACGCCGAAGTCTGTAAAGGCCCTGGAAGAGAAAAAGGCATATTATCTACAGGAGCGACAGCGTGATTTCCACCTTTATAAAAGAGCCTTCGAGGAGCATTTTAACTTTTCGAGAATCGCCTTCTATTATGATTTCAACCAGGAGCTCATCGATCAATCGAATGCTCCGATTTGGCTTGATTCAAGTGGGGTGGGAGAACGACGTCCTGATGTCAGTGGACATGTGGCATTGATCCTTGCCGAAGGATTGACTCCGGAAAGTGGCCTGCATGCATTTTTGGTTCGCAACAAGGAATTCCAACCTGTTTGTCCCCCACTGCCTCAATATTTCAGAAAGAACAGGTTCACGACGCTATGGTATTTCGGCGAAAGAGCGAGAGAAAAAAAGGCTGAAAAGTTGGTCCAGGATGTGCAGAATGCCCTGGAAATGACCAGCAAGAGAATCAGGTGACTTACTGCACTACTGAGTTTCCGAGGTATCGGGAGGCGCTGGCCTCTTAAATTCCGGAAAGGGAATTTTTGGCTGAAGGGGGCGTGATCTTTTCCCAGGCACATCCAGTGTATCCGGAATGTCAAAGTAAGCCCGGCGCAAGAGTATAGAATCTGCGGCCTCTATGACTTTTTCCATTATTTTATCCCTGCAAGCCTCCATTTTTGATTCTTCATAGTCGGACAGACGCCGTTCCACCTCTGCCTTGATGAAAGCCTCTTTTTCAGCCTGGTCATTTGCACAACCGGTCAGAAAAATCAGGATCAGTATGAGATGGTGCCATTTCATCGTCTCTTGTCAAGTATTCGTTCACGTTCCAGTTTTCGTTGTTTCAATACAGAGTCAAGCCAGACGGGGTACAGGGAATCCCGTTTGATCTTGCACAGGGAATCTGTTTTTTGCGTGATCAGGCTGGCCTTGTTTCGGTATAGCGTATCGATGGTCCTTCGCATATCCCTGTCCACGGTTACAGGCCCCTTACTACACGACGCCATGATTAGGAGTATCAGGAAAAAGCAGGAGATCTTGTGCAAGTGACTCATTGCCTTTTTTTACGCAATTCGAAATTCTTGCCCAGATAAACCTTCCTTACCATTTCATCCTCCGCCAGTTCTTCGGCCGTTCCATCTTTTAAGATCTTCCCTTCGAACATGAGGTAGGCCCTATCAGTGATAGAAAGCGTTTCCTGAACATTGTGGTCTGTAATGAGGATGCCAATATCTTTTTGCTTGAGTTTGGAAACGATATACTGGATGTCCTCAACGGCAATAGGATCTATACCGGCAAACGGTTCATCCAGCAGGATGAAATTCGGATCGGTGGCCAGTGCTCGGGCAATCTCTGTTCGCCGCCTTTCTCCTCCGGATAATGAATCACCGCTGTTCTTCCTTACCGTGCCAAGACCAAATTCATCGATCAGGGATTCGAGCTTTTCCTTTTGTGCCTCTCGACTCAAACCAGTCATTTCCAGAACGGCTTTTAAATTATCCTGAACGCTCAATTTTCTAAACACAGAAGGCTCCTGCGGCAAATATCCTATACCGAGTTGAGCACGTTTGTACATGGGCAGAGAAGTGATTTCCCGGCGATCCAGGAAAACTTTTCCCTCATTGGGCTTGATAAAACCCACGACCATGTAGAATGTGGTTGTTTTTCCTGCACCATTCGGACCGAGCAAGCCGACGATCTCGCCCCTGTCCACGTACACCGATACGCCTCTCACGACCTGTCTGCGGCCATAGAATTTGACAAGATTTTCTGTTCGTAATCTCAAATTATTAAAATTGTAATTCCACGTTCAGGTCCCAATTTTCCCGCAGTGGTTCGAGCTCTTTTCTTATCCTTTTTTCCGGCTGTTTCAACTCCAGATAATTGCCGGTATCCCACTTACCGTTATTATTGGTATCGTCAATGATAACGATTTCATATTGTCCGGGTTTTAAATTGGGAATTACAAAAGTGGGTGGTTTGCGGTCCTGATCAATAGTGAACTCTTCGATAACAAATTCTTTTCTCATCAAACGGATCAATCTTGTTGGTGGTACGTTCAACGAATCTGTTGTAAAAGTAATGCTCCCCAATTTATCAGTTGGTGGCACGGTAAAATTAAGAACGATGGTATCCAGATTACTCCGTCCGTTAATGGCCAAAAGCGCGTCGGGATACAAGGTCAAATTATAGTTCATGCCTGGCTCCCAGTCTGATCTCACATAGACAGATCTTCGGTTGGTCGTTCTTATCTGGAATTGGCGATTGGTGGAAGTGTCTGTCAGTCTGATCAAAGTTGTATCTATTTCTACAATAGAACGGTTGAAAGGTAATGCGAGACTGTCCGAAGGACCTGTGACGTCCGTATTCATTAGACGTTTCATCAACCTGATCCTCTGAGTATCTCTTTGGCTCACTCTCGATCGCTTGATGATCGATGTATCGGTCCGGTTGTCCTGCCTGAGCAATAAACTGAGGCTGTCAACAGGATCTTCAAGCCAGACTATGACACTGTCCTCCAGATATTCCATCATTGCGACTTCCGCACCCTGCACGCTGAGATCGCCGACTTCTATCGGCACGTTGAATGAAAGCCGAGCCCTGTCCGGCTGAAGTGACTTTCCGACCAATCTCGGTTCTTCCTCTTCATCGAATCCGGTCAATTCAAGGTTTTCAATGTTTTGATCCAGATATATCAGTGAATCGAGAAAGGCAACGGACTCCTTCCGAGGATCGAACATGTAATTATTGTTCTCATCCCGGATAGCTATGATCCGAAAAGTATCAGCGCGTAAGTTTTCCAACTTGAAAGCTCCGTTTTTATCAGTCCTCGAAACATATACAGGCCTTTCTTTCAACGGGATGCTGTCTTCAAGTCGGTCATAGAGCATGACTCTCAACCCCTGGACATCGAATTCGTCATCCACGCCCTTAACCTGTCCGGCAATGGACAATGAGTCTATCACAGGGCCAGTAGAAAAGACGAACTTTAAATTTTGAGCAGCATTGCCTTCGTTGAGATCGACGATGCTTTCTCCAAACTGAATTGAATAAGTAGTATTCTTCTGTAGTGTATCCCTGGGGTCGAAAGCAAAATCCAGGGTTCTACCCTTCAATTTTACCTCCGGTTGGTAACGGACGGGAGGAGAGATGATCAACTGTTGACGTAGATTGTTCAGCTTGACCCATTCGTTAAACTCGAGAGTAAAGGAATGTTGGTCGAAGTTGGTCTGTAAATTGGGTGTGGATTCGGACTCGACGATCTGCGGAGGAGTTTCATCTACGGGTCCTCCTGAAGGGGCTACGGGATTGGCACAAGCCGCAAGGAGAATCAACGGAATGAATATTCTGAGTCCAATGTTCACTTCACAAAAATAGCACTATCCACCTCCTTGCAATAGAATTTTTCTATTACAGCATATGAGACATATGAAGTTGTCATGAATGACAAGTGACAGATCCACTGATATTGTCCAGTGAACCTGCTCACCTCCTGGGCAAATTAAAGTAGGTCTTAGCTGACCTCAAAAGTTATTTTCATAGTGACACGGTATTCATCAACCTTGTCATCTTTTACGGTGACACTCTGGTCTTTCACCCACGCCGACTTGATGCCGTTGACAGATTGTGTGGCTTTTGCAATTCCTCTTTGAGCCGCATCTTCCCAGCTTTCATTGGAGTGGGCCATAATTTCAAGTACTTTTAAAACAGACATAATTCAATCAATTTTTTTGTTTAGAATTGGTTAGATAAGACAGGATAACTGCTCTGAAAGTTTACCGGCAGGAGATAGATATTCGTCTTAAAGGGCTTTCAATTCCTCCTTCGCTTCAGTATAACGGGGATCGAGTTCAATAGCCTTTTCAAATGCCGACCTGGCGCCGCTTATATTCCCTTCCTCTCTGAGGCACTGACCGAGATAATAGTATGCCAGGGTAAAAGTGCTGTCCCGTTCGATAGTAGTGTTAAGGTGAGGAATGGCGCCTTCGTGATCACCGCTTTCCATCAGGATAACGGCACTGTTGAGATATGGTGCCGGTGAGGTAGAATCGATTCTCATCATAGTACTGTATTGTTCAAGGGCTTTTTCCGGCTTGCCATGATTCTGTAGATAAAAGGCATAGGCGTGGAGAGCGTTGAAATCTTCCGGTCCTGACCTAACGGCATTCCGGTAATATCCTTCGGCCAGAGGACTGCTCTTTTTTTCATGAAGGTCTCCCAGTATAATGAATGCACTCGTCATTTCAGGATCGAGGTCGACGGCCCGTTGTAGATTCACGATAGCGAGTGAATCGTTGTTTTGTTCCTTAAAGAGCAATCCACGTAAAAAGAAGACCTCGTGATCCTGCTGGTCGAGTGTGAGTAACCTTTGACTGGTACTGAGTGCAGGGACGTATCTTTTGAGTAGTATTTGTAACTCCATGAGCTTTAGCAATGAAGTTCGATTCTGGGGGTCCAGTGCGACCGCCTTTTCGAGGCTCTTTAACGCGCGACGAGATTGCAGGGCGTTCAATTGTACATCACTCAGGAAGTAGAAGTATTCTACCTTTGATGAGTCTTTGCGAATGGCGGTTATAATATCCCTGGCGGCCTTGTCGAGTTCTTTGTCTTTGAAATAGAGCTGAGCACGCTGGAAAAAAAGATCCGCAGAAGAGTCTCCTGCCATAATGCGCGTATCGATTGTCTCCAGGGTCTGGCTTGAGCTATCCTGTGTAACTTCAGTAGAGGTATTAGCAGAATCCTCGTTACCCCCACAGCTTATCATGATCATCAAGATGGCTGATCCGGTGTAGCTTGATATTTTCCACATATAGGATGAAACGAATAAAGACAGCAGTTAGTTGGTAAGTCTCCGCATATTAGGAGAATTGCCATACAGACAAACTACCTGCTCCTTTTCTTAACATAGGCATTCACCTTATCACCGGATAGTTGATCGACAACAGATTTAGCCCTGGAATAATCATCAAATCGACCAGCCAGTACGGTGTGATATTCCGAAAGCTCGAAACTCACGACCTCCGCGTTATAACCAAGTTTACTCAATTTATCCCGTTGACGATTGGCGTTATCCGGTTGGATGTAACTTCCGGCAATTACCAGATAATTTCCGGAACCTGATGAGGATTGACTGGTAAGCCGGGGTTTGGAGTTTGTGGCATTCCTGACCTCTTTCCTGGGCTCAGGATCGGGTTCCTCCTGGACGACATCCGTGTCAGGATCGTAGCTGCTATAATCGATCTCTTCCAATGGCTCTTCCTGTGCTTTGGCCTCTTCTTCGTCCAGAATACTTTCCAGTTCCTGGCTAAAATCGGCGGTATCTCCTTCCAGCTCTTCCATGAGATTATTGGCGCTGTCCGTCCTGTCTACGGTATTGGGTGCCGGTGTTACAAGATCCCGGCCGGGATCAGTGCACGATTTCCCAACTGTGATCAACCACGAGACGAGCAGAAGGGCGACGAGGAGATAGATCAATATTTTAATGACGTTGTTCATGGTCCTTGTTTTTTGGCCTAAATCAAAACAAAAATACAATATATTTATAAAAAATGTAATATATATTCCCCTGATACTGTATTATTGCATTGCATAATTTCAGAAAACGCTCATAAAACTGCTGTTGCATGCAATAGCACGTTGTTTCCAACCGTAATACAGATATATATTTTCGTGGCTCATCTGATTATCTAATTACCTTTGCGCTTTTTATGTACGCATATATCAAAGGAGAAATAACCGAGAAAAACCCGGCATTTGTGGTCATTGAAACTGCAGGTATAGGCTGGCATATCAACATCAGTCTCAATACATTTTCGAGTATAGAGCACGCGAGCGAGGCCAAATTGTACATACACCACATTCAAAGGGAGGATGTTCAGGCACTTTTTGGTTTTGCCACGAGGGAAGAGAAGGAAATATTCGGTCATCTTCTATCGGTTTCCGGTGTAGGGCCCAACACTGCAAGGATGGTTCTGTCATCCATGGAGACCAGAGATATAAGGCGGGCGATCGGCCAGAATGACGTTGGCGCATTCAAGCAGGTCAAGGGCGTGGGCCCGAAAACTGCACAGAGAATACTCATCGACCTGAGGGATAAGATAGATGCCGAAGGCCATGATGAATTGTTAAGTACAGCCTCACCGGACAATACCCTTTTTCAGGAGGCGTTATCTGCATTACTCGCGCTTGGATTTCCCAGAACGAGGGCCTCCAAGGCATTATCCAAGATTAAAAAGGAAAAACCTTCGGTAAAAAGTGCAGAGGACTTAATAAAAGCAGCACTGAGAGCGTTATCCTAAAATCAATTATTCTGACAATCCGACATGAGGTTTAACGTTAGATTGCAATACGGAGAGACAGAAGTGAATAAAGATAGACTGGAACTGAATAATGTACTGTAAAAGACTAGCGACTGGGTTTCTCACAATAGGGATGATCGGCACGGTCATATCATTGTCATTAGCGGGAGGTCACAACATGGAAGATCCTTATGTCGGGATCTCAGAGGTTTACAATGACACCATTCCTGTGAAGGACAGGTCCGGTGACTTCATCAATTCTCCCCAAAACAATCCATTCGACCTTGATGACCCTTCTCTGATCGAGAAAAATGTGGAGTATGATCCTGTGACCGACAGATATATCATAACCGAGACCATCGGTGATGAATATTTTCGCGCACCCACCTACATGACCTTCGAGGAATACATGGAATATAGGAGCAACAAGCAGGAGAGGGATTATTTCAATGCCTTGAGTGGCTTTAATGATGAAGACGACCTTGAGGCGCAGAAGAAGGACCCATTGGCCAAACTTGACCTGAAAAAGACCCTTGTAGACCGACTGTTCGGTGGCAATACCGTTGAAATTAGCCCTCAGGGTAGTATCGATGTGACTTTTGGCGGTGACTACCAGAACAACAAGAACCCGACCTTACCTACCAGGCAGCAAAGAAGGGGCGGTTTTGATTTTGACATGGATATTCAGATGAGTGTCACAGGTAAGATCGGTGAGAAACTCAATCTCAATGCCAACTATAACACGGGAGCTACATTCAACTTCGACAATCAACTCAAAATTGATTATGACACGGAGAACTTCGGTGAAGATGAGATCGTCAAAAAGATCGAGGCCGGTAATGTCTCTCTGCCTCTTAAAGGATCTCTTATAACGGGTAGCCAGAGCCTTTTCGGGATCAAGACCGAGTTGCAATTCGGTCATCTGAGACTCACCGCACTGGCCTCTCAACAAAGATCCAAGAAGGAAAGTATCACCCTCGATAAAGGTGCGGTCGAACAGGAATTCGAGATCCGGCCGGACGAGTATGATGAGAACCGACATTTTTTCGTCTCGCATTATAACCGTGAATCGTACGAAAGGGCACTGATAAACCTTCCTGAGATCAACAGCCTCTTCGCCATAAAGAATATAGAGGTCTGGATAACAGACAACGGAAATAATAACAGGGAAACGAGATTCAGGGATATTGTTGCCCTTGCGGATCTGGGTACTTCAGACCCCGATAAGATCACCCACAGTAATCCGGACTTCTTTTTATCACAGGGAGCCCCGAAGAGGGACCGCTACGGCAACGCTTTGCCTGACAATGATGCCAATGGCCTGTATCAGCAATTGAAGGACCACCCTTCAGCCTCATTCAGGACGGAGGTGGTTTCCACTCTGACGGGCCCGGATTTCAATATGGAGGCAGGCAAAGATTTCGAGAAAGTCAGAGCACGCCGCCTGGAAAGTAACGAATTCACCTATCACCCCGAGCTTGGTTTTATTTCCCTGCGCGTTCGACCACGAGAAAATCAGGTGGTGGCGATCGCTTATGAATATCGTTACCGGGGAGAGATCTACAAAATGGGTGAATTGACCAACGAGGTCAAATCTGACTCCAGCGGAAAGGTCCTGTTTGTCAAATTATTGAAGAGTACCGTTCAGAACGTGGAAGACCCCAGTTGGGACCTGATGATGAAGAACGTATATCCCATTGGAGCGTACAACGTCACGAGTGACGAGTTCAAGATGGACATCTTCTACGAAGCTCCGGACGCCAAATTAAAACGATTCTTTGAGGAACTGAGGAATGGTTATCCGCTGATCAACTTCTTCAGGCTGGACAATCTCAATACGCAAAGGGATCCTCAGCCGGACGGGATCTTTGACTTTGTACCGGGTCTGACGATCATCCCTCAGTCGGGAGCCGTCATTTTCCCGATGCTGGAACCATTTGGTGAGTCCATGCGGGACCAGTTCTACAATATTGCCACCGATTCGGCTAAAGCCGAGCAACTTTATCAACAATACGGCTATCCAGAGCTCTATGATGAAACGCCGACGGCAGCGAGGTTCAATCTTGAGAGAAACAGGTTCTTTCTCAAGGGTACATATAAGTCCAGTACATCTTCAGAAATATCACTGGGAGCATTTAATCTACCACGGGGATCCGTCACTGTAAGGGCCGGAGGTCAAATACTCACACCGGGATCAGACTATGAAATAGATTATAATATTGGAAGGATCAAGATCCTCAATGATGCGATCCTCCAATCAGGCGTACCGATCAATATTACCTTCGAAGATAATACGCTGTTCAGTTTCCAGACCAAGACCATGCTAGGCCTTAGGGCGGACTACGAACTGAGTAAAGATGTCAACATCGGTGGAACGTATCTACACCTGTTTGAACAACCTTTTACCGGTAAGGTCAATGTCGGTGATGATCCGATCAATAACCGCATTGTGGGTCTTGACCTCAATATGACCAAGAAAGCGCCGTGGTTGACCCGCGCGGTTGACAAACTGCCGTTTTATGACACCAAATCGGAGTCCAGCATTACGGTTCAGGCGGAAGGCGCCGCCTTGATCCCTGGGCACTCAAGAGCCATCGATCAGAGCGGCAGTGAAGGCGGTGTGGTATATATCGATGATTTTGAGGGGTCGGCATCTTCGATCTTGCTTTCCACACCGGTCAACCAGTGGACACTGTCCAGTATTCCAGGAGGGCAGCCCATGGAATTCCCAGAGGCAAATCTCAATAATGACCTGGCTAACGGAGCTAACAGAGCCAGGATCGCGTGGTATATTCTTGATCCGAATGCGAGAAGAGGATCCGATGGCAGTCATTCCTATACCCGCGAGGTAGATATCAATGATATTTTTCCAAACCGTCAACGGATCCCTGGCTTACAGCCATTGCTCAGAACATTTGATATGACCTTTTATCCAAGGGAAAGAGGGCCGTATAATTTTGATTTGAAGGACGGAAGAGGAAGTTATACCGCCGGAGTGGATCAGAACAACCAGCTCCTGGAGCCGGATACTCGTTGGGGCGGTGTGATGAAGCAATTGACCACCAACGATTTTGAGGAGGCGAATGTAGAGTACCTTGAGTTCTGGGTGTTGAACCCTTTTATGGCCAAGCAGGACGGTTCACCGGTCTCTGAGGGTGGAAAGATGCAATTTCACCTGGGTACGATATCCGAGGACATATTCAAGGACAGTCGTCAGCAATTTGAAAACTCACTTCCGGTAGGAGGTAACAACATACCGGTGGAAAATACTGCCTACGGAAAGATCTCAAGGGATCCGCCCATCATTGACAATGCTTTTGACAATGAGGACAGAGATCTTCAGGATATTGGCTTCGATGGTCTTAATGACATGGAAGAAAGGCTCTATTTTGAAGATTATATCAGTAACCTGACCGGCCATCTGTTACCTAGTGCGCAGAATGAAATACAAAACGATCCTGCCAACGATAACTTCATCTTTTTCGGCAGTGATACATTTGGCAATCAAGGAGCTATCCAGCGATATCGTTTTTTCAATAACCCCCAGGGAAACTCGAAGAGCCCGAGCAATGCAACATTTGTTGAAGCCTTCACCAACTATCCCGATCGGGAGGACCTCAACAGGGATAAGTCATTGAATGAGACGGAGAACTACTTTATGTACGAGCTGAATCTTAATCGTGTGTCAAGTACTGGTGGTAATGACTACGAGATCGACATTGAAGATCCAAGTATCAGAGACCGCGTAACCGATACAGTTCACCTGTTGCGGGGATCAAATCCAACGGAGATCTGGTATCGATTCAGAGTTCCAATAAATGCGCCCGATAAGACAATAGGAAATATCCAGAATTTCAGGTCTATCCAGTTCTTCAGGATGGTATATAAAGGTTTTACCGAACAGACGACATTCAGGTTTGCCAAACTGGAGTTGGTCAGGAATCAATGGAGGAGATATGAAAAAGAACCCTGTGGCGATAATCGGGACCTTGGTAAGACAAGTATTGATGTTGTCAATATAGAAGAGCATAATGCCCGCCTGCCCTTTAATTATGTCGTACCTGAAGGTATTCAGAGGGAGAGGACGGTAGGTACCTTTGCGGACCAGTTGCAGAATGAGCAATCCCTGGCGCTGGACATTGATGACTTGCCCGGACAGGGATGTCCACGATCTATCTTTAAACTGCTCAACCTGGACATGAGGAATTTTGAGCGACTGAAGATGTTCGTTCACGGTGAGACGCCTGAAGAGATTACTGCAGAACAGGATGACCTTTTTGTTTTTATCAGGATGGGTCGGGATTTTCAGGAAAACTATTATGAGTATGAGATCCCGTTGAAGGTAACCGCCAATGAACCTTCTAATGAAAGTGATCCGGATGCGATATGGCCGGATGACAATGATATAGACCTCCCACTATCACTGTTTGTAGATCTCAAGAAGATGCGAAACAGGGACGATACAGCCAGCGTGGCGGACGAATATGTTATGAATGACCCTGACAATCCTGAGAACAAGGTCAAGATCAAAGGTAATCCCACCCTCGGTTATGTGAAGGGTATTCTCATGGGGGTAAGAAATAAGAACGAATCCTATACGCGCACTTATGATGTCGAAGTATGGTTCAACGAATTGAGGCTGACGGGACTGAACGAACGTGGCGGTGTAGCCGCTCTCGGCCGTGTGGATATGCAATTGGCAGACCTCGGTAATATTACTCTTGCAGGCAGTTTCAATGGGATAGGCTATGGGGCGTTGGACCAGAAGCTGGCGGACAGAGCCCAGGAGAACACCTATCAGTTCGACGCTTCGACCAATATAGAGCTCGGTAAGTTCTTACCCAAGGAAGCCGGCTTGCGAATTCCTTTTTATGCGCAGTACTCCAACAATACCGTGGTCCCACTCTTTGATCCGGTGGATGATGATATAAAACTTGATTATAAGTTGGACAATGCAGAAACTTCGGCAGAGAGGGACAGTATACAAGACCTGGCGCGGGAGGTCAGTACGATAAAAGCCTTCAACTTTACAAATGTCAGAAAAGAGCGAACAGGCGATAAGAAAAAGAAGCCACTGCCGTGGAATATAGAGAACTTCAGTGTCTCCTATTTCTGGTCTGAAACAGAAAAGCAGGATCCGATCATAGAGAGTCATAAGATCACCAATCAAAAAGGGGCGATAGACTATAACTATTCTTTAAAACCGCTTTACATAGAGCCTTTCAAGTTTATAAAGAATGAGAACCTGGAGCTGATATCGGACATCAATTTTAATCCCGTACCCAACAGCTTTGGAGTAAGTACGGTCCTGGACAGAGAGGCCTCCAAGCGAACTTTCAGATTCGCTCCCGAGGATTATGCTACGTGGGAGAATAACCGCTTCTTCTGGAATCGTGATTACAACCTGAAGTGGGATATGACAAAATCCCTTAAGATCAATTTCAATGCCCGTGCGGATGCCGTGATCGACGAATTGTTGTATCAGCCGCTGAGATTCGGATATGTGGATCCGGCCAATCCCGACACAGTGATAACCAATCCCTCAGAGACTGAAGTCAGCGATTATCGTTGGGAGAATGTTAAGGATCTGGGTAGATTGAAGGGTTACCAGCATAATATCAGCGCAAACTATAGTCTACCTTTTAAAAAGATCCCGTACATGGACTGGATCAATTCCCGGGCCTCCTATAATGCCACCTATAACTGGGAGTCCGGGAGCTTGAGAACGATCGATACCCTGGGAAGTGTGATAGGCAATACACAAAGCATCCAGATCAGCGCAGATTTCAACTTCCAGAGATTGTACGACAAGTCGGATTATCTTAAGCAGATCAACAGGAAAAGAAGACCAACCCGTAACAGGAGGTCAAGAGGGAGAAGTGGAGCCCAGAGAGATGACGATAATCCTGATCAGGACCGCAGGTCTTCCCGCAGGCGCCGGGGCAACAGTGGTCCTTCTACAATTGAACGCGTACTCATACGTCCGTTGATGTTGCTGAGATCGGTCAAACTGACATACAAAGAAGATAAATCTACTGTAGTACCCGGATTTATGGATCGACCGCTCTTCCTGGGACAGTCCGAAGGTTTTGCCTCTCCAGGCTGGGAATTTGTTGCCGGGATCCAACCAACTCTCGGAACATCGCGGGATCCGGGATGGCTGGACGAGGCGGCAGAGAATGGCTGGATAACGATGAACACCAACTTGTCTCAGGAAGTGATCCAGACGGATAACAGAAGGGCAGATGCGAAGATCAGTATAGAGCCATTCACCGACTTCGAGATAGATGTGACAGGAGAGTGGAGTAGGACGAATTCATTCTCTGAACTATTCAGCGATACGATCAGGAATCAAACAGCAGAGCTCTTTCACCAGGTGCCGTACGAAAGAGGGTCGTATACGATCAGTTATTATTCTATACAAACCCTGTTCAACAACGACATCGTAGAGCTATTCAGAACATTCGAAGGTACCCGACCTGCTATTTCGCGTCGCCTTGGTCAACAGTACGGTATAACGAGCCTGCATGACGATCCCGTGGAAGCCAAGAACGGATATGTGAAAGGCTTCGGCTCTCAGCATGTGGATGTGGTGATCCCGGCCTTTCTGGCAGCTTACTCCGGCAAGACGGGTGAAGAAGCCAACCTCGATTATTTCAACACATTGCCGAGACCCAACTGGAACCTCAAATATGACGGACTGTCCAGGTTGCCTTTCTTCGAAGATGTGTTCCAGAACTTTACTATTCGACATGCATATCGGTCAACTTTGACCATTAATAATTTTGAAACGAGTCTGAGTTATTCTGAGACAGATAATGGAACGCCCGAAACCTTTGTAGAGGATACCCGAAGTTTTTATGCCCAATATGAAATTCCGACAATACTGGTCAATGAGCAATTCTCGCCATTGCTGGGTGTTGATATCAAGACCAAGAATGACATCACCCTGAAGGTGGATTTCAAAAAATCAAGAAGCCTGTCACTTCAGACCGACAGGTACGATATGAACGAGGATAAAGCCACGGAATACGTATTTGGGTTTGGTTATACCATCAAGGATGTAGAATTCAATTTTGGAGGAAGGAAGAAGCGCAGAAGGCGTAGGGATGATGATAAGGACAAAGATGGTGGCCTGATCTTCGGACGTAAGACCGGAGGTGCCCGAAATCATGACCTGCAATTGAGCTTTGACTTTTCCCTGAGGGATAATATCCGCATCAATTACAAGCTTGATGATGAGCGGGATCCCGAGCCACTGAGTGGAAGCAAGACCCTTACCATCTCGCCGGCTGCGAGCTATCAGTTGAATGAAAACCTGAACCTGAGGCTGTTCTTCGACTACACCAACACCAAGCCGTATGTGTCCAATCAATTTGAGCGTACAACGATGCGTGGCGGAATTACCGTGCAGTTTCAGTTGAATTAGGCTAAAAGCTACGTGTAATTAGCCTTATGAAGGTCCAAAGAGGTAGATAATATGTTCTTTGGAGAGTGCGGTGTTAATCTCGCGTTAAAGCACGGCTTGCTTTGTGATTTGAAACCGGTATCTTGGTTAATATATCACGGGCTATAGCCGGTATATGTACCTTTTATGAATAAGACCGCCATTTGGGCCATAATCATTTTGATGAGCGCTGCCGTGATCGGTGTCGCAGCGATACAGTTGTACTGGATCAATTTCTCCATTCGCCTGGACGAGAAGAAATTCGATGAGCGGGTTTATTCTGCACTCAAAAATGTCGAGGAGCGTATCTCCAAACACGAGGAAGAGAACGCCGAATGGAGCGTGATCAACAATCCGAATGCTTTCAATCTTTCCTCGCTACGTAACAGGGACGGAACCGATTTCGGGAGTTTGCTCAAAGGGGATTCAATAAGGATGGACATCAGCGGCTACTCACAATACGATACCTGGAGAAAGAAGATCCTCTACTATGAACTGACAAGTATCAGGCAACGCATAACTGTACCTCCTCTCGAGAAAAGGGTCGAACCTGAAAAGGTGGGAATGATGCTCAATCAGGAACTGTCCTCCCGCGGTATCGATCTGAAATATGATTATGGCATCTATGATAATGAGAGCAAGGACTTTATCATCATCAATGACCATTACACCGTCCAGATCGGCGAGAACCCGATGGCAAGTCAGCCGGGCGAGAATTCCATGAATGCGGGGATATATAATTCCAAATATTCGGTAGATCTCTTCCCTTCACAGGAAGGTGCTCCGGGGGCTCTCAAAATATCATTTCCCAACAAGAGGAGATGGCTTTGGGGTTCGGTATGGCCATTACTCCTTAGCTCAGTTCTTTTTACGGGACTCATTCTGTTCAGCTTCAGTTATGTCATTTATGTTGTTTTCAGGCAGAAGAAGGTGTCCGAGATGAAGACAGATTTTATCAACAACATGACGCATGAGTTTAAAACACCGATCGCGACCATATCTCTGGCTACAGATTCCATTGTGAGCCCCAAGGTATTGAAGGATGAAAGTAAGGTGCAGAGATTTGCCGGGATCATTAAACAAGAGAACAAGCGCATGCTGGGTCAGGTAGAGAAGGTCCTGCAGATGGCGCTTATTGATAAAAAGGATTTTAAACTGAAGATCTCGGAAATCGATGTGCATCAGGTCATTAGACAGGCTACGGAACATATGCAACTCCAGGTCAAACAAAGAGGCGGACGTATCAATGTAAGACTGAAGGCTGAGGATCCTGTGATCGAGGGCGACTCAACACATATCTCTAATGTGATCCACAATTTGCTCGACAATGCCATTAAATACAGCCCTGAGTCTCCGGAGATAGAGATCAGAACGCGCAATGTCCCTCATGGGATACAGGTCTTCGTGGAAGATGAGGGTATCGGCCTGTCCAAGGAAGCGAAGAAACAGATCTTTGATAAGTTCTACAGGGTGCATACAGGCAATTTGCATGATGTCAAGGGATTCGGATTGGGACTTAGCTATGTGAAAGCCATAATGACGGCACACAAAGGTAGTGTTGACGTAGAGAGTGAATTGGGTAAAGGCAGTACCTTTAAGTTGTTTTTTCCGCGTCAGCAGAACAGCGAT
>JAWVZH010000034.1:0-22324 GCA_033722295.1 Saprospiraceae bacterium | reverse complement strand
TGAAAAACATGGGCCAGCAGATCCAGCGATGTATAGCTCTTTCGATCACCGAACTTCCACAGATCCATGGTATCGATCAAATGTTGCACTTCCCATGGTTTCTTACCCCTGATCTCCAATATTTTGGGAAAATTTATCTTGTGAATCAACATCCTTCGGCAGATCACAGGGACATCGAACTCCCGAATATTATGTCCACAGATGTTATGGACATTGGGATTGTTGAAATATTTATCAAGAAGATCCTTGAATTGGATCAGGATCTCCTCTTCATTATCTGAGACAAGGGATGTCGTCCTGAATTCCTCGATCTCACCTTTCTTGGAACTAAAGTATCCCGCCGAGATACAAACGATCTTGGCAAATTCTGCGTAAATACCGGATCGTTCAAAATAGGTGGACTGAAGTTCGTCATTGGAAAGGTCTTCTACTGGCTTTTTGAGAATGAGGCGTGCCCGCCTTGCCCAGAAATATTTGCGTTTTTCAGGCAGCTCAGAATAATTTTTATACTCCGGTACCGTTTCTATGTCGATAAACAATATTCGATCAAGTCTCATAGCTTTTCCCTTTCCTTTAACTAACTTTAAGGTGATGCCCAATATTGCACCATTACCTTCTAATAAATCTTACATCTATGTCAAGAAAAAATGCTAATCAAAATGTTGTAGCAGCATTGATCGTAGCTCTTCTGGCTCTGGCCGGTTTGAATATATATCAGTTTATCAATCGCAATGCACTTGTTGAAACCAACAAGCAGCAAGAGTCCGAGATCATCGAGATGGATAAGGCCAAGACGGAACTCGAAAAAGAATATTATGAAGCCTTATCAGAACTGGAGGAGATGAAAAGTAACAATGAAGAGCTGAACACTTTAATCGAAGGACAGCAAGAAGAGTTGACCAAACAAAAGAATAGAATATCCGTGCTTCTTAAGGACAGCCGCAACTTAATCGAGGCGAGAGAAGAAATTGAAAAATTACGTCAACAAGGTGAGCAGTATCTTGCCGAAATCACTGTTTTAAGAGAGGAAAATGAGAAGCTCACTGCAAGTAATACCGAACTTAAAGCTGTCAACACCAATCTTCTGACCGAGGTAGAGACAACAAAAGAACGGAATGAAAGACTTCGTTCAACCAAGGACTCCCTATCCGTTCAAAACGCAGAATTAACATCGGTCAAGGACGACCTTACAAAACGAGTCAACCTTGCCAGCACCATTGAGGTTGAGGATATTGATGTCGCAGGTTATGGTCTGAAAGACAATGAAAGAACGTGGCGCAAGCGAAATGCTGACAAGGTCGACGTCATTGAAATTTGCTTCGATATCATGGTCAATGAACTGGCAGAAAGCGGAAAGGAAGAGTTTCTGATCAGAGTGATCGATCCTATCGGAGAAACTCTCGCCATAGAAAGGTTGGGATCTGGAGTTGCACTGGTCGGACTTGATAACCAGCAGGTACGCTATACCAAGAGTATCACCATTGAATACAAACAGGAGGAGGATGAGATATGTACCGAATGGAAGCCAAGTGTAGATTTCCGAGAAGGTCTTTATACCGTTGAAATATACAACAAAGGTTTTTTGGCAGGGATAGGTGAATTCAAATTGAGATAAAAGCAAATCAGCAGTTCAGATTTTTAATTTTTCACTGTACCGTGACTTTTATTCTACCTCACGGGTTCTGTACCTTCGCGTGAATTGATCAATAATGAGTATTCCGAGAATTATTCACCAGACCTGGAAGGACGAAAAGATCCCGGAGAGATGGAAGGCATTTCAGGACAAGGTGAGGTCATTGCATCCTGATTGGAAATATCAACTTTGGACCGATGAGGATAACGATGCATTCATTGAGAAACACTACCCTGATCTTTTGATGATCTACCGATCTTATCCAAAGCCGGTTATGAGAGCTGATGTTATCCGTTATGCCATCATGGATCGGATCGGCGGGCTGTATCTGGACCTGGATTACGAAATGTTACGCCCTTTCGACCTGTTAGACGCCCATATCGTTCTACCCAAGAGTAGATCAGCGAACTTCGGAGACAAAGAAGACAGGATAGGCAACTGCATCATGGCGTCAGAACCAGGCCATGATTTCTGGAAGGTGGTCATTCAGGATCTAATTACAAATCCATTCAAAATTGGTATTGAGGAGTTGGACGTAGAAAAAGCAACCGGCCCCCTCCTTCTTACCCGGATCTATGAAGACGGCAAATGGCCAGATATTGATACTCCCGAAAGGCTCCTATTTCACCCTCCTTCACCCCGTTCAAGATCAGAGTACGAAGCCATTCTCAAAGAGGATATCTCCTACGGTATTCATCACGCGCACGGAAGTTGGAGGCAACCAAGATGGCGAAAGCTTTTAGCCAAAATCCTGGGTAGTTCATAGTGATATGCTCTCTATCCTTATTCCAATATATAACCAGGACGCCAGGAAATTGATCGTGACACTTGCCGAGCAATGCCAGAAATGTGGTATCAACTATCAAATACTCGTTTTTGATGATGCATCAAAGGATAGGTATAAGAAGATCAACAGAAGGGCAGAAACAGTTTTTGGAGTCAGTTATATCGAGTTCAGAGAAAATATGGGTCGCTCAAAAATTCGTAACAAGCTGGGCTTTAATGCTATGTATGATCATCTGCTCTTTCTGGATTGTGACAGCAAGATCATCAGCAAGAAATATATTAAGAACTATCTGAAGGTTATCAATAAGGCGCCTGTGATATATGGTGGGACCATATATTCAAGGAGGGCTCCCAAGGCCAGATCAAAGAAATTGCACTGGTTATATGGCAATAAGAGAGAGCGGCTGCCATTGCACAAAAGGAAGCACTATCCCTATCAATCGTTTCGGTCCAACAATTTCATCATTAACAGAGATATCTTCCTAAAGCATCCTTTTGATGAAGAGATCACAGGATATGGTCATGAGGATACTCTTTTCGCTCAGGACCTGGAGAAGTCCGGTCATAAGATACTTCACATTGACAACCCTGTAAGGCACGGCGGTCTCGAAAAAACAGAGAAGTTTCTGAAAAAGGTGGAAGAAGGCGTCAATAACCTGGTCAAATTAAGACTGCGTGGCAAGCAAATAGAGACTTCACTGACACGATTTCATTCCAAGCTTGACCGGTGGGGGCTTCTGTCTATTGCACGTTTCATCTTGAAGGTTTTGAGGGGTACCATACAGCGTCGACTTAATTCTTCAAACCCCTCAATTCTATGGCTTGACCTGTATAAACTTGACCTGTACGACAAGGCATTAAAAAAGGGGAACGACGATTGACCCGTCGATCCCCTCTATAATTTGATAACTGAAGATATTAGTCAAACTGAATTTTGTCAATAACTTTCATTTCAGACTTAGGGCGAATAACGCGGTAATCCTCATATCCCTTTCTCACAGCTTTGACTTCCCAGTCAAATTCATAGTTACCGGTTCCCTGATAAAGTTCTTTGACCCTAATTCCCTTTTCTGTTTTTTCCACAACCGCCAAACCCAGGCTTTCAGCAGAATTCGGAGTCAAATTCACAGTCATTGTCTCTGGGTTGATGACCAGTTCGAAGTGCTCAGTGAATGGAATAAAGGCTTCTCCGTTTTCGAGTTTGGCCGTTCCTCTTTCATAAGCCGCCGCTTCTGGCCCTTCGATACTGGCGTACCAGATCTGCTTGGACTCATCGGTCGGATGATCCATGAAGAAGTTCTTCATATTGGCAGCTACAACTCCTTGACCATTTTGTCTGGTTAAATAAGCGATAATGTTATTAACGTGACCTGGATCAGTTATGCCTACAAAAGGTCTACCCTGAGTAAATGAACCCATACGAACTCCTGGTGCATTTCCAACCGCCTGCAAAAAATTACCCAAGCCTCCTTGGCTAGACATTTCAAATCCAAAGGTCCTGGTGTTCTGAACTTCTCCCCACATTCGGAATCTGCTGTAAGGATCGAGGAAATTAAGTATGGTAAAGTCCACCATAGTATCTCCCGCCACACTCATATAGAACTGTGAGCGGTCAGGAGAGGGGAAATCCTGGATATAATGGCCTATGGCATGTTTATCCCCACTGTTAGGAGTCGTAAATGCTAACTCATCGGTCAGTCTGTTTGAGCGTGCTGTGATGTTGCGGTATTGACTTCCTCCCAGTCCGACATTGAACATTCCCGCACCATACTCGATCTTGGCATTCGGCACATTGGGTACATCATAGAAGATCGTACCATTTTGTTCAGTCCAGACCGGTGGCGGCCCTGCGACACCTGCAAGGTCCACAGTATTTCCATCCCTGATAGATAATTCAGATCCATTCAACATAAGGCTCTGCAACTCATTGCTTGGATCGGCATCATCGTCTTCAACGAGGTCATCCACTACACCATCGACCACAAAACCATTGTTATGGCTCAATACGATCTGACCCTGGTTGTTCTTACTAAGTTGCTGTATTTCATTCTCCGGGTCAAAATCGGCATCCTGACCAGTTGATGGGATCCTGATAACACCAGGCACACCAGTTATAGATAATTCTCTGGAATTGTTGTCAAACTGCAATTCCTGAATTTCATTGGTAGGGTCGGCATCGGCATCGTCAACCGCATCATTGATCGCATTCATGGCAGTTTGAGAATAAACGGCTCTCGGCACCATTGCAATAGGTGAACTGCCGTAGTCTTCATAATTAGTCCCACCGGTGGGATCAACTGCCACATTCAACATGAAAGAGCCAGTACTCCAGTCAATGGCATCACAACTGCCCGAGACATTAGTTCCAGTACATACCATCAGGTTCATCAGTCCCAGATCCGATGTCGTAAGTGAATGGGTTTCTTCAAGAACTGGAGTTCCATCCTGCATGATGGTGAGCATTACACCAACGTCCTGGTTCCGGACGGGTATATTGTCATTGTCGCGAAGAACGCCCTGCCAGTTAAATTGCTGAGCCGTAACTCCGACTGATACTAAAAGCATTAAGGTGAGGTAAAAAATATTTCTCATGATTATTTAGATTTTATAAACCGGTTTTCTCGATTTTGTATGAAGTAATTAAATTGTCACCGTTGAGAACTCGCAAAAAATAATGTCCTGAAGGAATACCGTTAACCTTCAATTCGGTCAATCCGATATTTAGTTGTCCTTCCATTACCATCTTGCCAAAGTTGTCGATCAACAGAAAATCCAGGTCCTGCCTTCCATCATTATTGATCAGCAGGACATCTTGAGTTGGGTTCGGGTAGACAACCAGCTCAAGATCAGATTCCTGACTTGTTTTTGTAATAATTAGATTCGGTTGATGAAAACCTTGAGTAATTATATTTCCATCCTCCAATGTCATGATGGACATCTCTCCCAACGTCCAGGAGACCGAGTTGTCCCCAACATTTCCTTCACCTCCTGATGAGGCTAATACCACTGGCGAAATGGACTGGCCATTGACCGTAGTATATATGAAGAAAACGATCATGATCTTTAAGATCTTCTCCATAATAGTTTAATTGTACAGTTAGAAAAAAGTAATTGGGTGCCTAAGCAGGCTTTAACTTTCAAGTTACGGTTACAAAAACGTCCAAACAAGTAAATCGAAATAAATTTAACCATCCGGAGGTTCTCTAAAATGACCTAAGCCCCTGATTTCTTTATGGCCAGATTGATCTCTTCAACCTCTTTGTCTATATAATAAAGAGCCTGTTCTCCCTGACCGATCAGCTTGATCTTATCCAGAATGGAGCGTATCAAATTCTCTTCCTCCCGTTGCTCCTCGACATACCACTGTAAAAAATTGTGGGTACTATGGTCATTCTCTTCAAGTGCAAGATCAACCAGAGAGTTAATCGCGGAAGTCACTTTTTTTTCATGTTCGTATGTACTTTCGAACACTTCTGAAACGCCTTTATACTCTGTTGGAGGTTGCTTTATTTGAGGTATGATTGCTCTTCCATCCATCTCCAGGATGTAATCGATTATCTTGGTCATGTGCACATGCTCTTCTTCGCTCTGTCGTCTAAAGAACCGTGTACATCCCTGTAAGCCATTGCTGTCACACCATGTTGCCATGGACAGATATAGAAATGAAGCATAACCTTCCTTTTCAATCTGTTGGTTCAAAGCATCAGTTATAGTTTTGGATAACATTATATTGATTTTTAGATTATTTCTTTCTTGTTCACATCCGGTAATTTCGCCAGTTCATCACACAAGTTCGAACAGGCTCGATCGAGCAGTTCAAACACATGATCAAAACCTCCACCCCAATATGGATCCGGAACCTCATTGAGATCATCCTCTTCTAGATAAGCCAACATCAGTTCAACTTTAGTTCGGTGGGCATCCTTGTCTGTAAGCGAAAGTACGTTTTGAAGGTTTTCCTTATCCATGCATAAAATCAGATCAAACTTCTCGAAATCCTCTGTGCTGAACGGACGGGATCTCTGACCGGATATGTCCAGTCCTTTCTTTCTGGCTATTTCAACAGATCTGGGATCTGGCGGCTCACCTTCATGCCAATCACTTGTTCCGGCGGAATCCACAGAAATATTCAATCCCCTCGCGTCAGCCTTTCTCCTGAGAATGCCTTCAGCAAGCGGAGAGCGACAAATATTCCCCAGGCATACCATTATTATATGATAGTCAGCTTCTCTCTTCATCTGTCTTCATTTCATTCGCTTATATAACATTATTACCTAATTGATACAATAGTTTAAACCAATTTATCCCCTACTCATCCTTATTAAGAACTGAATTAAATAGATGATTTTGCGGTCTATTTAGAACAGCAAAGGATAAATTTGCTTCGGAAATTGCATTATACTTCCTTTTGGAATTATGAAAATAGTCATTGCAGGAGCCGGAGATGTTGGTGTACATTTGGCAAAATTACTTGCCTCTGAACAGCAGGATATCACTCTCATCGATCAAAACAGTGAAGTTCTGGAGCATGCCAGCAGTAACCTGGATGTTCAAACCATACGTGGCGATGCGTCATCAATATCGATACTCAAATCGGCCGCGATCGATAAAGCCAGACTATTCCTTGCTGTCACAACGTCCGAAAAAGATAATTTGATCGCCTGTATTCTGGCCAAGGAGCTGGGTGCTGGAAAAACCGTAGCCAGGGTGAACAATCAGGAGTTCCTCCAGGAAGAGTCTATCAACCTCTTCAAAACACTTGGCGTCGATCATGTAATTTCACCTATCCAACTTGCAGCCAAAGAGATCGTAAGGTTAGTAGAATATCAAGGTGTCAGCGACGTGTTCTTATTCGAAGAAGGCAAGATCAATCTGTTCGGAATCTTTGTCGGACCTGAATCCAAACTTGCCGGCAAACTCATCGGCAAGCTGACTGAAAAATATTCCGACCTTAATTTTAATCCTATTGCCGTATTGAGAGGCAGGAATACAATGTTGCCGGAAGATGTAGGTCGTATCCGACGCAACGATCATATCTATTTTTTATGCGATGATGAACACCGTCAGGCCTTACTCAATTCACTGGGTGTAAAGAAACTGGCTCCAAAGAGAATAATGATAATCGGCGGCAGTGATATGGGAAGAACCAGCGCAAAATTGCTTGAAGAAGACTATCATGTAACCATTGTTGAAGAAGACAAGTCAGTATGCAGGGACCTGGTTTCATATTTGGAACATAGTCTTGTGATCCGAGGTAATCCCGGTGATATAGAATTGCTCCTGGAGGAGAATCTCGAAAAGATGGACGTTTTCATTGCCCTAACTCCTAATTCCGAAACCAACATCCTTACGTCCTTGCTGGCCTCCAACTACAAGGTCAACAATACTATCGCTCTGGTAGATAATACGGATTACACCTACATCTCTCAGAACATTGGAGTCGACACCCTTATCAACAAAAAATTGATCGCAGCCAACAACATATTTCGGTTTGTAAGAAAAGGCCAGATCGAAGCGATCACCTCACTTCATGGTGTAGATGCCGAGATCATCGAATTTGTGGTCCACTCCAGGAAGAACAGGCTTACCAAAAAAACAATAAAGGAGTTGAAACTACCGAAAGGCGCAGTGATCGGAAGTGTCATCAGAAATCAGGAAACACTGATCCCGGATGGTCAGTTCAAATTCCTTCCGGGAGACAAGGTGATCGTGCTGGCCCTGGCTGAGGCCATCCATCGAGTAGAAGCCATTTTCAGATAATATGAAGAACGTCAGGTCCATCGTAAAAGTCTTAGGCACCCTGTTCTCGACACTCGGCATCATCATGCTGGGATGCACATTGTTTTCGATAGTGATCGAGGATAATGCGCATCAAGGCTTTGCTGCTGCCGGCATATCCACGTTGGTCATTGGACTTGTCATGTTCTTTTCGTGCTATAGTTATCCAAACAGGATCACAAAAAAAGAAGGTTATCTGATCGTTGGTCTATCATGGCTGGGAATGGCTGTTATATCAGCTCTCCCCTACATCTTATGTTTGGAACTCAATGTGACGGATGCATTCTTTGAATCCACATCCGGATTAACAACAACAGGGGCAACCATTTTCAATGATGTTGAGGTCCTGCCTCGGAGTATTTTATTGTGGCGAAGCCTTACTCAATGGATAGGCGGGATGGGGATCATCGTATTGACCGTTGCTATACTGCCTCTCCTGGGCGTGGGAGGTGTGGAATTATTTACTGCTGAAGCCCCCGGACCTACATCCGACAAGATACATCCAAGGATAAGAGAAACTGCCAAGCGATTATGGATGATTTACCTGGGATTCACCTTGCTCCTTACTCTTTTGCTATGGTTGGAAGGCATGACGCTTTTTGATGCCGTGAATCATGGCCTTACAACGATGGCCACGGGAGGTTTTTCAACCAAAAATGCCAGCATCGCACATTTTTCTTCCCCGATGATAGAGTACACCATCGGCGCTTTCATGTTGCTGGCAGGAATCAATTACACCGTACACTTCTTTTTCCTTACCGGCCGTTGGAAGAAAGTTTTCTCTAACGAGGAATGGCGCACCTACATGATCTTTGTTGGACTATTCGTCCTGATCATTGCGGGAATCCTAATCCTTAATGATCCCAAATGGACTGGTGAGAACGCCTTAAGGTCTTCCTTTTTTCAGGTAACCTCGATCATCACAACAACGGGATTTGTGATTGATGACTATACGGGCTGGGGAACCGGAATAACATTCATTTTCTTCCTTCTACTTTTTATGGGCGGATGTGCCGGATCGACGAGTGGCGGTATCAAAATGATAAGACATCTTGTATTCATCAAGAACAGTTATCTCGAATTCAAAAGATTGTTACATCCCAAAGCCGTCATACGATTAAAGATCAATCAGGAAGTCGTTCCCGCACGCGTACTAACTCATATTCTGGTCTTTTTACTTCTGTATATGATCGTGTTCTTCGGTGGTTGCATCCTATTGAGTTTTGGAGGGCTCGATTTTGAAACCGCCCTGGGGGCGATGGCGACCTCTCTGAGTAATGTGGGGCCAGCTATTGGCAAAGTGGGACCGGTGAACACATTTGCTTTCCTGGATCAAACGACTAAAGCGTTTTTGGCTTTCATAATGCTGATCGGCCGTCTGGAGATATACAGCATACTCATTCTGCTCACTCCATTCTACTGGAGGGATTTTTAAGTTGTCTTGAACTCCTGACCTTTACATCGTTTTTACCTAAAATTGGGTATGAATCGAATATTAAATGCACAATACCTTTGTATTGACAAACACAATTTCGTTAATGTCCTCTAAAGTTACCGACATAACCATATTGGAGTGCCGAAAAGGTACAGTCAAAGGTGTCAAAGACCACCCGCTGAAAGGGCGGTTATTATCACTCGGTATTTTGAAAGGCAAGTCCATCGAGATCATTCATACCTCTTTATTTAGTGGAGCGTATTATGTAAGAGTTGGCACCCAGACATTTGGATTGCGTAAAGAAGAATTAGAACAGATCCTGGTAAGCTAATTCCAATATGCCAAACCCTACCATCGCTATTGTTGGCAATCCGAATTGTGGAAAAACCGCCCTATTCAATCAACTTTCAGGATTAAGGCAAAAAACCGGCAATTTCGCAGGTGTCACTGTAGACAAGAAAACGGCAGACATCCGGGTGGATCATCAAAAACTAACTATAGTTGACCTACCAGGAACTTACAGCCTATATCCCCTGACTGAAGACGAACATATCGTAGCCAAGGTCCTGTTGGATCCGGCAAATGAAGTACACCCTGACGCTGTTCTCTTCATCGCCGATCCAGATCAATTGGAACGACATCTATTATTGTATACTCAGATCCGGGATCTCGGATTCCCTATGTTCCTGGGCTTGTCAATGGCGGACGTTGCAGAGAAAAAAGGCCTAAAGGTGGATACTGAAGAGCTAGCCAGGCGGCTTGGCCATCCCGTAGTTTCCTTTAGTATCAGAAACAAGTCAGGGTTGGATGTACTATCCAAAGAACTTATTTCTGTTCTGGAAAAAGATCGCTCTCATAAGCCAATATATGCTCTAACCTCTTTGGAGGATCAGCTCGTAAAAGACCTCGATCACGGAATGACCCCGTATGGTCGGCTTGTGTTGGCCCATCATGCTACGGAGTTCTCCTTTCTGGAAGAAAGGGATCGTGAGGAAATTGAGAGAAAGAAAAAAGAGCTAAGCTTCGACGCCATGTCGGCTCAGGTGGAAGAAACACTTTCCAGATTCAATTGGATTGAACGCATCATCTCAGCGGTAGTAGCTAACGAAAAGGATTACCTGGAGTCCAACAGCCTGCGTGCCGACCGCATCATAACACATAAACTGATAGGTCCTCTGATCTTCCTCTTTATACTCTTCCTGATGTTTCAGGCTATTTATACTATAGCAGAGGCACCGATGCAATGGATAGAGCAGGTTTTTGCTCTCTCAAGTAACTTTTTAAAAGGCCTGGTCCCAGCGGGTTGGGCCAGGGATATGGTCACCGAAGGTATATTACCCGGTTTGGCGGGGGTGCTGGTCTTTATCCCGCAAATTTCGATACTGTTCTTCATTTTGGGCCTACTGGAGGAAAGCGGCTACCTGGCTCGAGCTGTTTTCTTGTTCGACCGGTTTTTCCAGCGCCTGGGTTTGAACGGAAGGAGTCTGATTGCTTTTGTAAGTGCCTCCGCCTGCGCTATTCCGGCGATCATGTCAACCAGATCTATAAAAAGTAGAAAGGAGCGCATATTGACCATAATGGTCACGCCGTTCATCAGTTGCTCAGCACGGACACCGGTTTATATAGTTCTGGTCGGCTTTATTGTTGCCAATCAGAAGATCTGGGGGATTATCAGTCTTCAGGGACTGGTGTTTCTAAGTTTTTATCTCCTGGGCATTGGTGCGGTAATAATATTTGCTCTTATACTGAGATTGTTTCTTAAATCCAATGAGCCCAGTTTTCTCATGCTGGAATTGCCTGATTACAAGTGGCCCAATCTGACTGATATACTGTTCTCGACATGGTTAAAGGTGAAAAGCTTTATCATTGAAGCTGGAAAGATCATCTTTTTGATCTCTATGGTCCTGTGGGTAATGGCAAGTTATGGTCCTTCAGGAAGGGATGCCTATGTCGAAGAAAAAATTGAGCAGTTCAAGGTCGATCCTGGGTCAAAAGAAGCGAGTATAGATGAGGTTAAGAACGCGGCCCTTCTCGAAAGTTCATATGCAGGAATTTTGGGTAAATGGATCGAACCGGTTATCAGGCCGCTGGGTTATGACTGGAAGATCGGAATAGCATTGATCACCAGTTTCGCGGCCAGGGAGGTCTTTGTTTCTACCATGGCAACGATATATTCCATTGGCTCAGAAGAAGACACTGAAGGCATTAAACAGAAGATGCAGGCAGAAGTGAACAGCAGAACAGGAGAAAAACAATATACGCAAGCAACGGCACTCTCTCTCATTGTCTTTTACATCTTCGCCATGCAATGTATGAGCACATTGGCTGTTGTTCGTAAAGAAACCGGATCATGGAAATGGCCCGCGATCCAGTTTTTCATGATGACAGGGCTGGCCTATCTCGCCAGTTTGATCGTCTACCAGGTTCTATCCTGAAGTTGACCCTTCACGTTTCATTCGACTTTAACCACAAGATCATATCGAGATCAGGCACCGCTCTCCAGACTGTATTTTTTATGCATTTTTTCATTCTTACGAGAGCTCTGGAAGGATTGGGCAGATAACTCGGTTCTGATCAGTCCCAAGCTAAAATGTCTAACTTTGTCCTATGCATGATCTGTCAGCAACCATTACCGCTCCAGCGACAGGTAATCAATCCACAGCGATAGGGATCGTAAGGATAAGTGGACCTGATACTTTTTCAATATTATCCAGATTTTTCCCAGTGGAAAAAAAGCCTGATAGAGGCATTCAATACGGGAATTTCAGGGACAATGACGGGCAGATCATTGATGAGGTTGTCGTCACCTGTTTTCCCGGACCTCATTCCTATACTCGTCAGGATACAGCTGAGGTAAGTTGTCATGGTTCACCCTATATAGTCGAGAAGATCCTTGGTTTCTTATGCGAGGCTGGCGCCGTGCTTGCTTTGCCCGGTGAGTTCACTTACCGGGCCTATATCAATGGCCGTATGGACCTTGCTCAGGCAGAAGCGGTAACAGATCTCATCTACGCTTCTTCCAGCGCCCAACACAGAATCGCCCTGAATCAGCTGAAAGGAAATGTCTCCAGGGATATAGATCAACTCAGACAACAACTTATAGATTTTGCATCTCTCATAGAACTGGAGCTTGATTTTGGAGAGGAGGATGTAGAGTTTGCCGACCGAGAGGCTCTCCTTAATCTTGTAGATCAGGCCATTGGGCATATCAGTGGGCTGATAGAATCATTCGAGCTCGGCAATGCCATTAAGAAAGGAATCCCTGTTGCCATTATCGGAGAACCCAATGCCGGAAAATCGACTTTGCTCAATGCACTTCTCGATGAAAACCGTGCCATAGTATCGAACATACCCGGAACCACAAGGGATGCAATAGAAGATGTTATCAACATCAATGGAATATTATTCAGATTGATCGATACCGCCGGGATCCGGGAAACGGGCGATGAGATAGAAGCGGAAGGTGTGAAGCGGGCTCTGAATGTTATAAAGAAGGCAAGGATAAAGCTATTCATCATCGATGTCACCAAGACAAGCCCTGAAGAGGTCATCAGAATGGCCCAACAATATCGTCTCGATGATCAGGAAACCATTTTAGTGATCAACAAGATCGATCTTAATCCAAAAGCGGACACTGGGTCTTTCAAGATTGCAGGCCAAAGTTTGGCAATTTCGGCATCCGGTGGAATAAATATTGACAATCTAAAAGATCTCTTATATCACACCGTGATGGAAGATGATCTGCAGGAGGATGCTGTCATACTCTCCAATATGAGGCACAAGGAGGCTTTTCAAAAAGCAAGACAAGATCTTCAACGTGTAAGGGAAGGCTTGGTTAATGGCATTCCGCCTGATCTCGTTGCCATGGACATTCGACAGGCACTGTACAACATTGGCACGATCACAGGCAAAATATCAGCCGACGATCTACTGGACAGCATATTCAGTCGGTTTTGTATTGGAAAGTGAATTATTGAAGCGATAAATTGAGTCATTATTCGATATTCTCAATCCTTTTTCTTATAGTGCCCAATTCATTGATTTGAAATGTTCATTCGTAGCTAAAACTGAAAATTAAAATCAGCACTTGTTTCATGATCAAGTACACATATAAAGCCTTTACACCTGTAGATCTGCCTACAGAAAATCAGATACAGCAGATCACTGATTTTTTAAATACGCACCTCCAGGAATATGGTGACGACCCTAAGGACATCAGGAGTGCGATCGACTTTGCGCTGGATGAAAAAGAAAAGTTTGGAGGTCTCGTTATTCTCGCCTTTGCTCAAAAGGAAATTGCCGGAGCGGTCATCATCAATAAGACAGGCATGGGCGGATACATACCCGAGAATATCCTGGTTTACATCGCGGTGCACCAGAAACACAGAGGACAGGGGCTTGGTAAAAAGCTCATGCAACATGCGATCAAATTATGTGACGGAGCCATCGCATTGCATGTTGAGCCAGATAATCCGGCAAAGTTCCTCTATGAAAAAATGGGATTCGAGAACAAGTATCTCGAAATGCGTTATAATCGATAACCTCCTTCCCTCACCAAACAGGCACTTGATAAACTAGAGTGATTTGACCTATATCGACTACGGAATTTTTGCCGTCTACTTCATCGCCATGATCGGTGTGGGGTACTACTTCTTTCGTCGCAACAAAAGTACTGATGACTATTATGTCGGTGGCCGCCAGATGGGCAGTCTCCATATCGGTTTATCAGTGGTTGCAACGGACGTTGGTGGTGGTTTTTCGATTGGACTTGGTGGATTGGGATTCATCATGGGTATCGCCGGATCCTGGATGCTATTCACCGGTCTTCTCGGTGCCTGGCTGGCCGCCGTATTCCTCATACCAAGGATCACCAGTTTTTCATCGAAGCTCCGGCTGCTGACATTTCCACAGATCTTTAATGTCTATTACAGTGGTAAGGTCGCATTGCTGGCCGGCATCATTTCGGCCATCGGCTACATCGGATTTACCAGTTCACAGTTACTGGCTGGCGCCAAATTGGCATCTGCGACTTTCATAGATCTCGATCTGAATACCGCCCTTCTGATAATGGGCATTATTGCCGTGGGATATACCGTTATAGGTGGCCTGAAGGCTGTGATCTATACTGATACAGTACAGTGGATCATTCTCATGGTGGGATTGATCTTTGTGGGAATTCCAGTGGCCTACGTGGGCATCGGAGGCATGGATGCCATTAAAACGCACGTTGACCCTTCTTTGCTCAGCCTTTCCAATATCAGCTGGGTAACCTTTGTCAACTGGCTCGTAACAATAGTACCTATCTGGTTTGTGGGTATGACCCTCTATCAAAGGATCTATGCCTGCAAGGATGCCAAAACAGCACAAAGAGCCTGGTACATTGCCGGTTTGTTCGAGTATCCGGTAATGGCCTTTATGGGTGTCCTGCTCGGACTTTTTGCCAGAGTTGCCGCCGAACAGGGCATGTTTGAATACGCCGGATATCTTTCCGCTGCTGACATGGATGAGGAAATGGGGTTACCCATGCTACTCCGTACGATCCTGCCGACAGGATTTATGGGGCTGATGCTCGCAGCATACTTTTCTGCGATAATGTCAACGGCAGACAGCTGTCTTATGGCAGCCTCCGGCAATCTGCAGACCGACGTCTTTGGCAGGTTCTTTCCTCCGATTGGGGAATCCTCCAATTTGCTCAGAGCATCGCAGATCATAACTCTCGTCATCGGTGTGCTTGCCCTACTGCTGGCAACGCTGATGCAGAACGTACTGGAACTCATGCTTCTTTCCTATGCATTTATGGTATCGGGGCTCTTCATTCCTGTTATTGGAGCCATTTTTAACTGGAGGCGCAATGCAGAAGCTGCCTTCTACTCCATGCTGTTAGGCGGGGTGACAACCACAATTCTTATCCTGTCAAAATACGACCTGCCCCTGGGTCTGGACGCCAATATTGGTGGAATTAGCATTTCAGCAATTACTTTTGTTGTTCTGAGTCGAGTTTTAAATTCAGACGACAACTTACAAAAGACTAATACCTGATGAATATAGATGAAAAGATGCTTTCAGAGTTGGAGGCATTGAGAAAGGAGATACATGCTCATCCTGAGATCTCCGGAGAAGAAGAGCAAACCGCGAAACGTATACTTGAGCAACTGGAAAAGGTAGATGATATCGA
This sequence comes from Saprospiraceae bacterium, assembly GCA_033722295.1. Lineage (GTDB taxonomy): Bacteria > Bacteroidota > Bacteroidia > Chitinophagales > Saprospiraceae > JAWVZH01. Next base: position 6,517 of record JAWVZH010000034.1, on the reverse strand, counting down.
AGTACATAGCGGGGTCGGAGGTAACGGCATTATCGCTGTATACGATACCGGCAAAGAGGGGCCAATCGTACTGCTAAGGGCAGAACTCGATGCCCTGCCCATAGACGAAGTCAATGATTTTGAATACAGGTCCAAATATGAAGACAAATCCCATAAATGTGGACATGACGGACATATGGTGATCCTGCTTGGCCTGGTCAGGACCATCGTGGAGAATCCTCCAAAAAAAGGTAAGATATACTTCTTGTGGCAACCTGCCGAAGAGAACGGAGAAGGCGCAAAGGCTGTCATCTCGGATGAGGCCTTTTCAAGACTCGACCAACCGGATTATGTGCTGGCCTTGCACAATCTCCCGGGCTATGTCAAACACAAGGTCGTTCTAAGGCATGAGGTCTTCAGCGCATCGGTAAAAAGTATCATTATAAAATTCAAAGGAAAAACCTCCCATGCCGCTGAGCCTGAATATGGCAAAAATCCTGCCTGGCCAATATGGAAGATATTAAAGCTGGCCAACGACCTTTCCAATAACGATATGTCCCGCGATGATTTCTGCGTCATTACACCGATCTACATCAAACTCGGGGATATCGCTTACGGTATTTCGGCCGGGAAAGGCGATCTCCGCCTTACGATCCGAACGTGGGACGTAAAGCATATGACAAAGTACAGTGAGCAACTCGAAAAGGGTATAGATGAGATCTGCAGTGATTATGAAATAGATTATAAGACAAGCTGGACCCAGGAATTTGCCAGCAATCGTAATAATCCAGAAGTCGTGGATGTGATCGAGTCAGTGGCCAGGGAGTTTGGATATGAGATGAAAGAACGGCAATATCCTTTCAAGTGGGGAGAGGATTTTGGACTTTTTACACAGAAATTCAAAGGAGCAATGTTCGGACTGGGTTCTGGTGAAGACACACCTGCACTACATAATCCGGATTACGATTTTCCTGATGAGTTGATCAAGTCCGGAGTTGAATTGTTCTATCATACGACAACCAAACTCCTCGAAGAATGACGGCTACTTCTACCATTCAGATCAGTCGCTCGGCACTTGAACACAACCTTGCCTTTATCAGGGAGATCATCGGACCGAAGGTGAAGTATTCTTCTGTAGTGAAGGGTAATGCTTATGGTCATGGGGTGAATCATTTTGTGCCATTGGCTGAAAAATGCGGAGTGGATCATTTTTCTGTATTCAGTTGCGAAGAAGCAGTGGAAGTCCTTGATAGCGCATCTCCCGACTCAACCATCATGATCATGGGCTTCGCCGAGGGCGATGCTTTGGCCTGGGCCATAGAGAATGGAGTCGAATTCTATGTATTTGATATTGAGCGACTCAAGAATGCCGTGTCATTGGCCAAGACCCTGGATACCAAAGCCAAGGTCCACCTTGAGCTTGAGACGGGCATGAACCGTACCGGTCTGCTTAATAAGAACATCGATGCTTACGCAAAATTTATTAATAAGCATAATGAGTCATTGGAGATCAAGGGAATGTGTACACATTATGCGGGGGCCGAAAATGTAGCCAATTACTATCGCATAGTAAAGCAGAAGAAGAAGTTCGACCGGATGGTGGAAAAATTCAGAAAGAAAGACATAAGACCGGAACGAAATCATACTGCGTGTTCAGCTGCAGCTTTGAGATATTCCAAGACACATATGGATATGGTGAGGATCGGTATTTTACAGTACGGATTCTTTCCTAGTCCAGAGACCATGATAGAATATCTGAATAAGAAGAAGAAAAAGGATTATCCACTGAGGAGAGTGGTTTCCTGGACAAGTCGCATCATGCACATCAAACCGGTTAAAGCCGGAGAATATGTCGGATACGGCACCTCATTTCTGGCCTCCGATGACATGAAGATCGCCATTGTTCCCATCGGATACAGTGATGGTTTCAGTCGCATTTTAAGCAACCAGGGAAGGGTTTTGATCCATGACCAACGGGTCGCCGTGATCGGAATGGTCAATATGAATATGCTTGCCGTCGACATTAGTAAAATAGAAAGTGTCAACAAAGGGGACGAAGTAACGTTGATTGGGAAACAGGGAGACCTGGAAGTGTCGGTCGCGTCATTCAGCGAGTACAGCCGTCAGATCAATTATGAAATGTTGGTCCGATTACCCCGGGATATTCCCAGAAGTGTTGTAGATTAATATATTATGGCTTTCATTAATTTGTACAGGGATAAGCTTAAACACAACTACAAGTTCCTGGACGATCTGTTCAGGGAACACAATATCGATTGGGCGGTAGTTACCAAACTGCTCTGTGGCAACGAGATATATCTGAAGGAGGTTCTTGATCTTGGGGTCAAGGAGGTTTGCGACAGTCGTTTGAGTAATTTGCAAAAGATCAAAGAGATCAATCCTGACGTACAAACCGTCTACATCAAGCCTCCTCCTGCACGCAGTATATCTACTGTGGTCAAATATGCGGATGTCAGTTTCAATTCTGAAAGTTCGACCATAGAATTGCTAAGTAACGAAGCGGTCAAACAGAATAAAACGCACAGGATCACGATCATGATCGAACTCGGTGATCTCAGAGAAGGGATCATGGGCGAGCACCTGATCGATTTTTATAAAAAGATCTTCGAATTACCCAACATAGAGATCGTCGCCATCGGAGCTAACCTAAATTGCCTGCATGGCGTAATGCCATCCCAGGATAAGTTCGTTCAGTTGGCGCTTTACAAGCAACTGATCGAAACAACCTTCAAAAAGAAGATCCCGTGGATCACAGCCGGAACCTCGGTGACTGTGCCTCTTCTTTACAGGAAGCAGGTACCCAAAGCGGTAAATCACTTCCGGGTAGGTGAAACTTTGTTCTTCGGAGCTAATCTTATCACCGGTGAGACCATAGAAGGTATGAAAAGCGATATTTTCGAGTTGTTCGCAGAGATCATTGAGATCACAAAAAAACCGACGGTTCCCATTGGTGAATTTGGAGAAAATGTCGCCGGGGAAGTCTTCGAAGTCAAGGATGAGGATTATGGCAAAGAGTCTTACAGGGCGATCCTGGACATAGGTCTTCTGGACATCTCTCCGGACTATCTGATCCCTGACGATCCGGCCATTCAGATCGTCAATGCCAGTTCTGATATGCTTATAGTCGACCTGGGGCAATCAAAAAAGGATTACAAGGTCGGCAGTTTGCTCCCTTTTAAGTTGAAATATATGGGTGCGTTGGCTATTTTAAACTCAAACTATATTGAAAAGAGAATAGGCTAAAGGGCAACGTGAAAAAGGTATTCCGTTCGACACTCCAAAAAATGGACTCTGCTGTGTGGGGCTTGTATTTCGACATACCTGATACTGTTTCAAAGGTTTTTCTTGAAAAAAACGTCAAAAGATTCGTATACTCTTTTGATAATGGCAAGAAGATACACCGGGCTATGCTTTCGCGCGGTGACGGACAGTATTTTCTGTATGTCAATAAGTCCCTGATGAAAGAATTAGGGTACAGTTTAGGAACAGAGGTCGAAATAACAATGGAGGAAGATCAAAGCGAATACGGTATGCCCCTACCCGAAGAGCTTGAGGAAGCCTTCGGCCTTTTTCCCGAAGGACATGAACATTTTGAAGCCCTGACCCCGGGCAAGCAGCGCACCCTCATCTATATGGTGGATAAACCAAAACGGGTTGAAACAAGGGTGAAAAAAGCTGTTCAGATCCTTGAATATCTTGAACATTATAAAGGCAAGCTTGATTTCAAGGAGCTTAATAATTGGTTTAAATTAAAAAACAACATATAACATAAAAATATAATATGACTTATCAGATCTCTTCTCTAGAAGACTACAAGAAGACCTATAAAGAAAGTGTTGAAGATCCCGAAGCCTTCTGGAAATCTCAGGCTGAGACCTTTGAATGGATAAAACCTTTTGACAAGGTTTTGGATTGGGAATTTGAAACACCGGATGTCAAGTGGTTCCTGAACGGCAAGCTCAATATTACTGTGAATTGCCTGGACAGACACATAGATAAAAAAGGAGATCAGGTCGCCATACTTTGGGAACCCAATGATCCCGATGGTGATGTCAGATCCTATACCTATTCCCAACTCCTTGCGGAAGTATGCAAGTGTGCCAATGCCCTGAAGGCAAAGGGAATAAAGAAGGGAGATCGCGTCGTCTTTTACATGCCCATGGTACCCGAACTGGCCATTGCGGTACTGGCATGTGCCCGGATAGGAGCAGTTCATTCTGTCGTCTTTGCGGGTTTTTCAGCTCAGGCCCTGGCAGACAGAGTAGACGATGCCAAGGCTAAAATGATCATTTGTTCGGACCACAACAACCGAGGTAATAAATCCATTGCGGTGAAGGATGTTGTAGATGATGCTATGGACATTGGTTGCAACAGCGTAGAAACCGTCATCGTCCACAAGAATACGGGTGGTGACATTGATTGGAGTGACGATTGCGATGTGTGGTGGCATAATATTGTAGACACTCAATCCCATGAGTGCGATCCGGAACCTATGGACTCGGAAGACCTGCTCTTCATACTCTATACTTCAGGATCGACGGGCAAACCAAAGGGCGTCGTACATACATGCGGGGGTTATATGGTCTATACCTGCTTTTCATTCAAGAATGTCTTTCAGTATAAGGATGGCGATATATACTGGTGTACAGCGGATATAGGCTGGATCACAGGTCACTCCTATATCGTCTACGGCCCATTACTGGCCGGGGCGACCACCATGATGTTTGAAGGTGTGCCGACCTATCCTGATGCCGGCAGGTTCTGGCAGATCTGCGAAAAGCACAAGGTCAATCAATTCTATACAGCACCGACCGCTATACGCGCCTTGATGGCCCACGGTGATGACTTGCCGGATAGATATGATCTTTCGAGTCTGAAAGTGCTTGGCACGGTAGGCGAACCTATCAATGAAGAGGCGTGGCAGTGGTATAATGAAAAGATAGGCGGCAATGGACGTGCACCGATCGTAGACACCTGGTGGCAGACAGAAACCGGAGGTATAATGATCACACCTCTGCCCGGCATTACCGATACAAAACCGACCTATGCCTCCTACCCTCTTCCCGGCATCCAGCCTGTACTTGTAGACACCGAAGGCAATGTCATTGAGGGTAATGATGTAGAAGGTTTACTCTGTATAAAATTCCCATGGCCATCCATATTGAGAACCACCTATGGCGACCATGAGCGTTGTCGGTTGACCTATTTCTCATCCTTTAAAAACATGTATTTCACCGGTGACGGCGCCCGAAGGGATAAGGATGGAAGAATACGGGTGATTGGGCGCGTTGATGATGTTATCAATGTATCCGGCCACAGAATGGGAACGGCTGAAGTAGAAGACGCGATTGATGAGCATCCGAATGTAATAGAATCCGCCGTTGTCGGCTACCCGCATGACATCAAGGGTCAGGGCATTTATGCCTTTGTGATCACTGATGGCAAACTGGCGGATGAGGATGCATATGACAGCATACGCGAAGTCGTACAGAAGGAAATCGGCCCGATCGCCAAGCCCGATAAAGTTCAGGTAGTGTCAGGCCTTCCGAAAACGAGGTCCGGCAAGATCATGCGGCGGATTTTAAGAAAGGTAGCTTCCGGAGACGTGGACAAGTTGGGTGATACGTCTACTTTGTTGAATCCGGATGTTGTGGAAGAGATCAAGAAAGGAGCGAAGTAAATACTTTGCACAAGGATTTTGCAATCAGGCCATTTGGGGTATTCAGTGAGTATTAAACCTCTTCTAATTATGGAAACTAAAAAAAAGTACGATTGGAAAAAGGACTGGTCAGCCTTCCTGCTCATGACGGTTGTCTTCGTTTGGCTCTTGAGATGGATAATCGAGTATGTAGTAAGAGATAATGAACCGTCCATTCATCTTATTTGGCCTGAAAGCTTTATGATCATTATAGCTGCCATGATATACAGCGTACACTTTGTATTCTTTACAGAAAAAGGGAGCAGTTGGCCCAACCTGTGGCGCTATCTGTTTCTAGGTGCTACACTGATCGGGTATTCATTTTTCGGATATCTGTTAATTTCCGTCTTTTAATGCATATTGAGGGAACACTGGTCAACGCAGTTTGCTATACCAAAGTTTATGGCTTGAATATTCCTTTAAGTTCTCTATTTGACGAGTTAACCGTACAGGCAAAGACGCCCACTAGTTGATCAAAACTCAGCCGAGAATTAGAAAGATCTATTCAAGTGCTAGTGCAAAGGAGAGGCCTGATCAATACACCTAAAACAACAGGTTTTAGTAACTCATTCTGTCACATCGAGGACTGCGAGATTTGTAGATGAAAAGAGAATAAAATCTCCATGGATTAGTTGTTGGTCTGAACAAAGAATTATTCTATCTTTGGCGTCCGATTTGAGACGGGAATGCCTGTTTCAGAACAATTTTCGGGGTGTCCACCTTCGCTGGGCATACTTTGCCGGAGGCTTCGTGTGCCAAAGAGCTTCGGTGGATAAATTAAACTCCGTCCGGAATCGGACTGCGGTTCTGGAGAAGCAT
>JAWVZH010000033.1:0-22355 GCA_033722295.1 Saprospiraceae bacterium | reverse complement strand
GATCACAGAGCGATCAGGGTACGTCATTCAGTTGGACATCACAGAGGAATTGCTTTCCCGGTCAGGATGTCTCATTCCCGATTTCCACCTGACAATGGGAGATTCGATATGGTGTGATATCTACATGCGTAATCCGAATCATACTGCTGTCGAACTGAGATACAACTTCACTCAGTCCTCATTGCTGTTCAGTACCGAATCTGATGAACACGTATTGTTTTCCTGTGACCGGATTGGTACACCGTTCTTCTTTTCTGGAATGGTTCTTAATCTCTATCCGTATGAGTCTTTGAAAGTAGATGTGTGTGGCAGGAATGAATCCTCCGGCAGCTGGAAGTTTTATCCTGCGGAACTAATGGATAATTTTTTTGAACACGAATTTCGTCAGTTAATCGAGCTTTCTCAATTGACTATTGAGGTGCCAAAGGAATTTCAGGTTGACTCCGTAGAATTGGAGGTTACTTACAGAAAAGACTTTATCGATACCGACACTATAGTGGAAGGGCTCGATGTATATTTTGATGGCTTTGTCTATCGCGTAGACTCATCCGAACTGAAGAAGTTGGAGTTTGACGAGGGATTCTATACTGATATTCGACCTTTTATAAAACTAAAGGATTGTTCTGCAGGACCATCGGGTGAAGACCTTGAGGCTAAGTTGGAATTAAGTGTCCGGGGAGTAAATGGGTTTGAGTTTGCCGTCATACCAATAACCTCGACACCCTGGAAAGAATTTGATTTCGCATCTACCCGGGATATCGAGATTGACTATCCTGAGATTGAGCTCGAATTCGGTCCGCCCACAATATCCGCCAACACTGAGGAGTTTTGCAGATCTATACGATGGCAGCAAAGTGAGAAGGTAGAGTACCTGACGATTAGTACGGAACTTTTCAAAGAAGATGGAGCTAAAATCGTTGTTACAGAGTCAGGAGGATTGGAGTTGGAAGAGGTCATCCAGGGGCGATTTGTAGCTGATAATGTAGAGCGTGGAGTTTATTTCTTTGATGTTTGCGTCGAAAGCGATACCTGTGTTGATGATTCATTATTTGTCGACTTGAGCTGGTCTTGTGTTTCCGACACAAATGCCATTGAAACATGTTACGATTCTGCTTTTGTTTTTGAAATAAAAAAGGAGAATGCGGAGCTTGAGTTGGACATTCAGTCAGAGTCACAGGTAGAACTTTGTGATACGTCGGAATACATTTATATATCCGTGATCAACGGGGACTTGGGCCGGGCATACGATAATCGTCTTTACGTCATATTACCCATGGGATTCAGCTTCCTCCCTGATGATATAGAGGTGCAGTATCCCACAGGATCACAATGGCGAAGTTTAGGTCTTCCCAAACTTTTTTCAGGCAATATATTTTACTGGGAATTGGATAATGTCATTACATCAGCTGATGGTGGACTGCCGGGGCTGGATAGTGTGCCCGATAATAAGATAAATATTAGAATGAAGCTACTTTCCAGTTGTGATCTGGCAACCGGCAGGGTGGTAACATACTGGACCGAAGGATCTAATCCATGTGGATCGATGACCAATACTGTGAGAAAGTCCACACGGCCATTCAGGGTTGAAGGTCTGGATCAAAGGTTTCAGAGTGTGATAGATCTGGATTTGGATAGGGATAACTGTGGTGGTTCCGTACTGATGCGATTTGAGATGACCACTAACCAGATGACGATGGGAGGGGAGTTGGTGGAAATCGTCATTCCAGGGTCATTGATGTATGACAGCCTATCCATGGTGGGAATTCAAAATGTCCTGTCTCATGAACCGGACATTTTGGATTTTGGAGGTATGCGTATTCTGACATTTTTTCTCGACCGAGCTATAGATGCCAGCGAGAAGGTCATATTCGAAATTACCCTCAGCGGAATCGAATCGGTGAATTGTGGCGATCATGTGATTACAGGCTCGGTAAAATCGGTGGCTGAGGCCATATGTGTCGCGACAAGCATGCCATGCGAAACATTCGTTGAAAATGGGTCGGATGACATAGTGCTAACAAAACAGGGTGTAGATATTTCGATCGACAGCACACTTGTTTTCGATTCTCTGGATTCGAAATTTTTAAAATCATTTTTGAATTTCCCTGAAATTGACGATACCACTGGCCTTCAATATTCCCTGACAATATTCAGGGATAATGAATTGACAGGAGTTCTGGACACAATGGATGTGATCTTGCTGGACACTAATATTGTTGCTAATGTGGAGAACGGTAGTAGTTTCAATTGTTTTGACCTGGGACCTGATCCCGGTTGTGATTGGTTAATGATAATAGAAGGCGGTTGTGTGTGTACACCGGATACGATCTCCTTACAACATACCGATATCCAGGAGTTTTCATACTGTGATACAATTTGTCAGGGTGACAGCATCTGGATCGGTAGGCCACTTTCGTCAAATACAGTTTTTCAATGGAGATCTGATCATGAATTATGCGATACCTGCGATCAGCAATGGGTAAAACCTGATAACGGGACAGATTCGATCCGGATGTTTGTATATGAACAGAGGATATCATCGGCCGAAAGCTGTGAAGAAAGTCATCGATACAAGGTAGTCGTTGTGCCAACGCCACCTTATTTCCAGGATACTATTCTAGCTTGTCCTGGTAATACAGTTCTTCTAGCAACTCGAAAGCCGGCAGATTGGACCGGAGAGGGTATTGATCAAAGTAACAAAAGGAGTATCGAAGTGAACAGAGCTGGAAAATATCAGGCTGTTTATTATGACGAATATGGTTGCCTCGTCTACCACGATTTTCTGGTTGATTATTTTGTCCTCTCAAACTATGAAATAATCATGGACACGACCATAGCTCCGGGCGACTCCATTCAATTATGGATCGATCCTGTCCCCGACAGTGTGATCTGGCATCCGAAAGACGGTTTGAGCTGTACAAGTTGTCCGGCACCCTGGGCAAGTCCAGACACTACGACAACTTACAGAGCTACAGTAATAGATGACAATGGATGTTTGATAGAATTGGAACTGACCCTGCGTACCGCTTTCCCCCCTTGTGCAGAGAATGTTTATGTACCCAATGTTTTTAGCCCTAATGGAGACAAGATCAATGATACGTGGCGGGTACTGGGTAATCATCTGGATCGTGTTTTCATTGTAGTTTATGACCGATGGGGAGAAGAGGTTTTTCGTACCGAAGACCCTCACCAGGCTTGGGATGGAACCTTCAATGGGGAATTTTTGAAACCCGATGTTTTCGCTTATGCCATTACCGTATATTGTATTGACGGAGAACGTCTGTTCTTGAAGGGCAATTTGACCTTGGTCAGGTAACAGAGATCACTTTATGGGATTATAAAGCAGTACTCAGTATAAAAGGGCTGTTCTTTAATTCTGGAGGGAAGTCTCCGGGCCATCGTGAGGTTAGCAAATCGAAGTCGGCTACATCCTCATTCATCATCTGCCAACTGTCACCGCACATTTTCGATTGATATTGGTCCAATCTTTGCACTATCATTTTTCCCGAGAAGGATAAAATAGACAGTATGATGCATACGTGGCTCTGGACAGCCGTGGGAGCGTTGTTTTCTGCGGTGTTGTGGATAGGTAATGATCAGTCGACAATGTCTGGCACTGTCATGTCTATGAATACTTCAAACCAAAGGGACTCTGTAGCACTACTTGCCCTCTATAACTCTACCGGAGGCACTTCATGGACCAATCAGTGGAACTTTGATCAACCGATCGACAACTGGTACGGAGTTACGACCAATGCCAATGGAGATGTCATTGAGTTGGATCTAACGAATAATAACTTGTCCGGTGCTCTTCCTCAGGAAATAGGATTTTTGGCAGAATTGAAAGTTCTAAAACTCGGTTTTAACAAGCTTAGGGGAACGCTGCCATCGTCTGTAGGAAGTATGATCGACCTCGAAGAGATATTTCTTTTCGATAACGCCTTTGATCTTCCAATACCCGATACAGTCGTTAATCTCAAAAAATTAAGGATACTGAGTCTGGCAAGTAATAATATCCCGGGAGAGATACCAAAACGAATTGGTCAGCTCTCGGCCCTGGAAATGCTGGTATTGGATGGCAATGATCTTTCAGGTCCTATTCCTGCAAGTATTGGACAGTTGAGCAACCTGGTGTTCCTTGATCTCCATAACAACGACCTTCAGGGGTCGATCCCATCAACCGTAGGCAACATGACCCGTTTGCGTGAGTTCCTGTTGTACGACAATGAACTGGAAGGCAATATACCTGATGCTGTCAATCTGATCGATAGTCTTCAGTTCTTCTGGGTACATAATAATCGGTTGACAGGTAAGCTGCCAACCTTTGGGAATCCGAACCTCAGGAGTATTCGTGTGGAGCGAAACCAATTGACCGAATTGCCATTATTGACAAGTTTGGACCTGGGTTCCACATTTCCGGATGGTCTTTCGGTCGAAAATAACCAGCTTTCATTCGATGATATTCTTATCAATTATCCACTAAGAACCACATCCAGATTGTCATACCGACCCCAGGACAGTCTAAGCGGAAACAAGATATACTATGCCAATAAAGGCGATCGCCTGGAAATCGTTTTACCATTTGATGATACGATCACATCTTCCAGATATAGATGGATCAAGGATGGCGATCTCTATCAGCTGACCGATGTGAATGTGATGGTCTTTAACATCGTAGACGAGTCGGATGCAGGGATTTATTATGCTGAAGTCAATAATTCTATCATTGGAGACTTGACTCTTGTAACCAGGAAATTTGAAATCATCGTTAGAGACAGTGCGGATTGCGATATGCCAGAATCTGGCACTTCCTGTGTGAATGCGCCTCTGTTCTGTCATACTTCGGACCTTGACCTATATTGCGGTACCCTTCAAGCCGCTCTGGACACCATGGCCTGTCAGGATGTTGCTATAGCCGGAGAAACCAAATGGATCGGCTTCACGACAGATTCTACAGTACCGACCATTCAAATCCTGCCTTATTCTTGTTCAAGTCAGAATGCAGGCATTCAAGTTGTGGTATATCGAAATTGCCGGGGTAAAGAACTTGTTTATTGTTCTTCGGAGTGCACGCAGGAGGACATCGAAATTATTCTGGATAATGCCAGACCTAATGAGGCCTATTATTTAGCGATTAGATCCTGCGGGGGAGTCTGCAAGTATCAGATCAGGGCGCGATCAGATGGTCAACCGATATCTCTGGAACTCAGTGGACCCATTAACGGAATTGACACGGTGTGCGGCCCCGGTGAAGAATTTGTATATCAAATAGACAATGCGCCATCTTCTGCGCAAAGGTTTGAATGGTATGTGGATGAAGACACCGTTTCCACAGCTTTGCCTCAGATTGCAATTACATGGCCCGAGAGTGGAAGCAGGGAGTTGTGCGTAAAGGCGATATCTGAATGTGGAGAGAGCGGAATACTGTGCAAGGATATTGCGGTATTTCCTGATCTGAGACTGGATGAAATCAGAACGGAAGTGGTCCGGAATGATTCCTTTTATGTAATAAACTTTAAGGTTGTAGGTGGTGTCGGACCTATTGTGATAGACGGGATCGGCGGCGTTTATAACTCTGTCAATAAAACATTTGTTTCCGACCCTGTAGAATGCGGACGGCCATATAATATTATTGTAACCGATAAAAATGGCTGTCGGCAATCAGCCCGAGGTTTGGAAGTATGTAATTGCGGGTCGGAGGCTGGACAGCTGCTCAACTCGACCGTGGAATCCTGTGGTGATGAAGAGGCTCTTCTGGGAAATGCCAATGGTCGCATGTTGGACAGTAATGATGTCGGTGGATATGTCATATTGAAGGAGAACACCTTTGATCGACAAAAAATTCTGGACTTTTCCGCCAATGGAAGATTCAGTGTCGCACAACACAATATTGATTTTGATCAGCAGTATTTCGGATTTTTTATCGTCGGAAACAACGACGGAACAGGACGTCCTGATCTGAATGATCCATGCCTGGATCACTCTAATGGCCGATCGTTGGTCATTTATTCGCCCCCTCATGCCGAAGCAGGTCAGGATACTTTTCATTGTGATCGCGAATTTTCCATTCGAGCGATCAAGAGCAAGACAGGTTCTGATGGGCTATGGTCTCAGTTAGCCGGCCCTTCGGTGGCTTTTATAGATGATGATGATGCCAGTTTTACTACCGTCAGAACTGCGGCAGAAGGAACGTACGTGTTCCTTTGGACGGAAACGTTCCGGGGATGTTCTGATCAGGATACTCTGGTCATAGATGTCAGGCCGGAACTTGAGGCGCAGGTCATTGGACCGGACTCTCTTTGCCCTGACCAGGAGGCGATCTTACTATTGGACAAGGCATTCAGGAGGTATTTGTGGGATGGAGGAGATACAACACCATCCCGAAAGATCACCGGCCCGGGCCAGTACTGTGTTCGAGTGTTTTCAGCAGATGGCTGTACCCGTAGATTTTGCAAAAATGTATATCAATTAGTGGTTGAATCACCTGAGATAATGGGACGGAATGTGATCTGCAAGGGGGACGAGGAAGTCCTTCAGGTTGTGCCCAATTATGCAGATTACAGATGGTCCAACGGTGATTCCATTTTCTTTATTAATATCGATAGTTCCGGGTTGTACTGTATTACGGTCACTGATTTTAACGGATGCAGTTCCACAGACTGTATATTGGTGAACGACGGGGGAGACCGACTTAGGCAGATAGCCGATACTATTTGTTTTGGTGACAGCATCGAGGTGCTTGGGGAATACTTCTCTGAAAGTGGGGAATATACTATAAGCAAGGATGACGAGAAGGCCTGTGATACTGTGGTTGAGTTAAGTTTGAATGTATTGCCTGAAATATTCATCTCCGATAGCCTGATCATACATGACAACGGAAGCGGGAATGGTGCCATTAGTGTGAATATTAAGGGAGGGACACCCCCTTATGAGTATTTATGGAGTAATGGGTCCAATATCCCCTTCATAAATAACCTGGAAGGTGGAAACACATATTCTCTTACCGTTTCTGACGATGAGGGGTGCCAGGCAGAATTCAATTTCTTCATTCGTCGTTCTACATCAACTTATGATCAAGAAGAGAGAATATGGAGACTTCATCCCAATCCCCTGTCGGGTGAAGAAAGACTTTATCTGACCCTCTCTGATAAGGACGAAGATCTGAAAGATATACGCTTCGAGATATACACATATGGCGGCGATTTGCTCGAGAATGGTATGATTAATTTTGATAATACATCAAAATCAGGGTTTATACCCATTTCTCGAATCCCAGAAGGTGTATATTTGCTTTATGTGACTGACGATCACGGAAGTGCGCAATGGTTTAAATTCATTGTCATCCCATAACAATTCGTCATTCTGATTGTAAATAAGTCGGGTTCTGTTTGTTGGATTCTGAATTGGATCGACCATGCAGGTGAAGAAGAACAGGGTCCAGGCTACCTTAATATATGAATGAATTAAATATGTATAAATACCTGATAGTAAATTTATTACTTATATCATTAAGTTTTAATGTATCTGGCCAGTTTGATTTTAACCTTGAGCCATTCTCTGAAGGTTTTGATTTGCCATTGGACATAGTTCATAATGGTAGCGACCGACTTTTCATTGTGGAAAAGAACGGCCGGATCATGATGGCTGATGCAAATGGGCAGAAGATGCCGGACCCTTTTCTCGACATTACTGATCGTGTAGATGCCTCAAGGAGTGAAAAGGGCCTTCTTGGTCTGGCATTTCATCCGGATTTTGAGAGCAATGGTGAATTCTATGTCAACTATACCAACAGCAATGATATCACGGTCATATCACGATTCAGAACTTTGCCAGGTCAGCCATTCAGGGGGGATCCGAATTCGGAGCAGAAGTTACTTCAATACTTCCAGCCATTTTCCAATCATAACGGAGGAGATCTCGCCTTTGGTCCGGATGGATATCTCTACATTTCTTCTGGTGACGGGGGAAGTGCTAATGACCCTATGAATAATGGTCAGACGGGTACAACACTATTGGGAAAGCTTTTGCGTATTGATGTGAATGATACGCTGACCTATAAGGTGCCTCCTACTAATCCATTTGTGGGCAACGCAGGGGTGGAAGATGAGATATGGTGCCTCGGATTGCGAAATCCATGGCGTATGAGTTTTGACCGGATGACAGGCGATCTGTGGATCGGTGATGTGGGGCAAGGAAGCTGGGAGGAGATCGACTTTCAACCTGCCTCCAGTAATGGTGGAGAAAATTATGGCTGGCGTTGTTATGAGGGTAATCACCAATTCAATACTCAGGGCTGTGAGCCCCGGGAGAACTATCAGTTTCCGATTTGGGAGTATGCCAACAACAGGGTAAGGAACGGGTGTAGCGTTACAGGTGGATACGTCTATCGTGGAGCACAGTTCCCAGAAATGTTTGGTTGGTATATCTATGCTGATTTTTGCAGTGGCAAATTTTGGGCATTGAGAGGATCAGATACCACCAATATCGCTATCGGAGATTTTGCAAGTAATGAATTTGTTGGATTCGGAGAAGACGATGACGGTGAACTATATGTCGCGGCCATTAGAGAGGGCAGGATCTACAAGCTGGTAGTTCCGTGTGATATCGATCTCTCTATTGATTTGGCTAACGAATCTTGTCCCGATATGATGGATGGCACTGCTGAAGTTATCCTGTCGGATACAACGGTGGATGTCTCTATTCTTTGGTCGACGGGTGATACTTCAAACAAGATCTCTGGGTTGGCACCTGGTATCTATACAGTCGAAGTGACCTCATCATCATGTAGTCTTTCAGATACGATACGTATTGCGCCATCCGATCTGCAGATGAGTTGCTTGCTGGATACTGTTTTCTCAGAATCCTTTTGTGAAGGAGATACGGTCCGGATAAATGCATGTGAGGCTCCGCCAGGATATACCTACGAATGGTCAAATTTTGATGCTGTCATTGCCGAAACTACAGAACCGGTCCTGAAAATCACTGAAGGGGGCGTTTACTCTGTGTCATTTAAAGGTGACTGTCCCTTGGGATCCTCGGAAGAAGTAGAAATAGTATTCAATGAAACACCTGAGATGCCAGCCATCAGTCAAATGAGTGATACCCTGTCAACCAATATTACGGCGGATAAGTACAGGTGGTATCTCAATGATACACTGCTTGCAGAGACAGATCTCCCATACATTGTTATTTTGGAAGAGGGTGATTATAAGGTGCAGGGAATCAATGGACTCGATTGCGAGGGCCCGGTTAGCGAAGCGTTTTCTGTAATAGGCACCGCGGTCAAAAATGAAAAAGATCTGCCCGTCTCTGTATATCCCAATCCATCAAGCGGTTGGATCACACTCGAGTATGGTAAATATGAAGTTGAAATCAGTGAAATTCAAATTTATTCAGGAACTGGCCAATTAATTAAAGAAATAAGTGAGTTTCATGATCAAAAACTGGATTTGAGAGGCTATCCCGAGAGCGTATATTTTATTAAAGTTTTCACAAAGAATAATAACTATAAAATCCTGAAAGTTCTATTAAGTGAAGATGTAAAATAACCATTCCAGATTTTGTTTTATACATCCCAATCCATGCATTGATAATGCACGATTAGGATATTCAAATCCTGTCTGGCCAACAACGAACGTTGCAATTGTGTAGTTAAGTGAGGTCAGACAGGAATTTTTATTTCTCACTGTTCCACGCATAACCTATCATGGCACTGAAAACAGGATTTATAGTTGAAAAGTCTGAATACTCGTCTTCAGGAAACCTGTAACCAGGACCGATCCCGAGATCAACTGAAAACCCGGAGTTCCATATCCATTGATATCCCAGTTGAAAACCTACAAGTCCGAAGTCCTCAGCCTCATATTCATAGAAGTCGTCCTCAGCCTCTTCAAGACTTAAGAAGCCATAGACCAGCGGTTGTATGTAAAATCCTTCCGGAACCATCCTTTTCTTAAAAGTAAAGTAGTAACGATAACCAATCCCTCCACCTATGCCGTTTGTCAGATCAAAAAAATCGCCCAACATGAAGTCCAGTCTGAACAGCAAGGAGGACTTCTCTGAAGCACGCATTTCGTAGGTTGTATTGATCAGTCCTACAGATGTTGCGAATGGATTGGTCTTGATGAGGTGTTTGAACGCCTCATTTTCTTCCTGTTCCTGGGACCAGGAGGGGTTGATCATGAATAACAGGCCTAGTGCCGAAAGGGCAAATGTTCTTAGTTTCATAACGTCGTTTTTGAATTGGCTAAAATATAACTGACTACTTAACGTATCTATTCCGAAAATTTATATGCCAGGGCCGCTGTTGCTATTGGCGCTATGGACTGATCGCTGAAGATCTTTTGAGTGTAATATGCAGGACCGATGCCGAGATCAATACCCAGACCTGTTGCCCAGATCTTTTGATAACCCAATTCGAAACCTACCAGGCCGAAACTCCCGTCATTCTGATTATTTCCGATCATATACCGGGCTTCGGGTTGTACGAAAAGACCATTAGGATCGGGATTTTCCCGACCACCGATATAATGTCGGTAACCACTGCCGAATACAAAACCGGGAGATATCAAGTCAACATTGATAAGGACAATGTCGGCAAATAGCATGAGCGCTCCATTGTTCGAGAGATTTGTTTCATAGGAGCTGTTGATCCATCCATTACCGGTGGCAAACGGTATGGTTTTAATAATATGGTAATTCGATTTCTGGGAATTAAGGGTCAGGACACATAAAAGTGCGGGAACAAGGATAAAGTATTTCATAAGTGTATGTTTTGATAAACAATTTAGGAAGAAAACGATTGGGACGCAATAAAGATGCGCTAAAACTGAATTGATTACGTCCTTCATGGTATAATTGGAGGCCCGTTTATTATTTAAATATTGAAAAGAACGATTATGAAATTGATATCGTGGAATGTGAATGGCATCAGAGCCAGTGTACGCAAGGATTTTGTGAAGAAATACGAAGAAATGGATGCAGATGTATTCTGTATTCAGGAAACGAAGGCCCAGGATGACCAGGTAAAGGAAGCGCTTGAGGGGGTTGATAATGCGCATATTTATACGACGTCGGCAGAGAAGAAGGGATATTCTGGTGTCTGTACAATATGCAAGGAGGAACCTGTCTCGGTATCAGAGGGTATAGGTGAAGACAAGCATGATGGAGAGGGGAGGGTGCTGAAAACGGAATTTGAGACCTTCCAGTTGGTGAATGTTTATGTTCCGAATAGCGGCGCTGGACTCAAAAGGCTGGACTACAGGGCTGAATGGGACAAAGCCTTTGCCGAATATCTCCGGGAGCAGGACAAGATTAAGCCAGTGATCGTAGCTGGTGATTTTAACGTGGCTCATGAGGCTATAGATCTGGCAAGGCCCAAGCAGAATTATAACAAGACCTCGGGATATACTCAGATAGAGATTGATGGAATGGACGGTTTGCTCGAGGCAGGGTTCTTCGATAGTTGGCGTGAGCAACATCCGGATAAAGTCAAGTATACCTTTTGGAGTATGAGATTTGGTGCTAGGGAAAAGAACATTGGCTGGCGCATCGACTATTTTTTGGTTTCCAATACCATTAAGGACCGGGTCGGGTCTACTTCTATTCACAATGATGTCATGGGTTCTGACCATTGCCCCATTGGTCTGCAGTTGGAGAACTAGTCTCTCCATGGGTTAGATGACTGCTACTGATCACTGAAGACTGTTAAAGTGACCCCCGGGGTTAAATTTGATCACATTTGGAGGAAAAGACATGTGCTGAACCAATTTCCTGAATATCAGCTTCTTACGCGGCGTGTAGTTGATCGTTTTGTAATATGGGGAGCTATAATTTGTTAAGAAAACGTTAAAGCGACCCCCGGGGTCATCTTAACACTTTGAACACCAGCCCATCCCCATCGACTACCTCTTTTCTTGCACATACCTATCATTGGGTATCACCCTTTTTATCAAAACACCAAAATAAGGGTATTGTGAAAAGTGCGTCTCTGTAGTTACTTAGCAGACGATAAGAACAAGTAGTATCATCAAAAATATTTACCTGTAATGAAGCAATTGAATCTACTGTTATTCCTGGCTGTTGTCATTTCCTTGGCCTCGTGTAATAAGGATGAGGATGTCAGCTATGAGGTTCCTCAGTTCTATGATTTTGAAAATGTGAGTTATACCGGCCAGCAAGAGCGTTTGGCAATGCTGTTGGAGATGAAGAACTATATGAAAACGTCACAAACAAAGGGCGTTTCTCTAAATGCAGACAGATTGAAGGCCATGTATGCGAATGAAACTGGTGCAAACTTTAGCCAGAATTACAACAAGCAGTTGGAGAATAAGACTTTTGAATCGGTTCAGAAGGACTTTCGTTCATTAATGGATGAGTTGGCGGAAGCGAGCAAGTCTGTGCTTGATGGTTCGGATGGTGTTTCTGGAGTTATTGAGAGCAAGGACGGAATCAAAGCATATCTGGTAGGAGAGGATGGTCTCGATCATGCCCAGGTCATAGAAAAAGGACTAATGGGTGCCTGTTTTTATTATCAGGCAACGTCCGTTTACATGGGGGATGATCGTATGAATGTAGATAATGATGTAGTGGAGCCCGGAAGGGGAACGGCAATGGAACATCACTGGGATGAGGCCTTCGGTTATTTTGGTGTGCCACTGGACTTCCCTTCTAATTTGTCAGGGCTCTTTTTCTGGGGCGACTACTCCAATAAGAGAAATGATCTGTTGAACTCAAATGAGCAATTGATGGATGCACTCATCAAGGGAAGAGCAGCCATCACTAATAATGATCTGGAAACCAGAGATGAAGCTATAACCGAAGCCAGAGAAAATTGGGAGTTGGTAGCTGTTGGATCAGCATTGCACTATATCAATGCTGGCATAGAAAAATTTGATGATATGGCAATTAGGTCTCATGCCTTGTCCGAAGCCATTGGTTTTGTGTACAGTCTGCAATTCAATTTGAACAAGAAAATGAGTAATACGGAAATTCAAAATGTCCTTAGCCTGATAGCAGGATCGGCGGATTTTGAGACGATGAATTTGTATGATACGAGTATTGAAAATCTTGATCTTGCCAAGGACGCATTGGCCTCAGCTTACGGTCTGGAATCCATTAAAGATGAATTTTAACTTTAGCTTTTCAATAGAATAATTCAGCAGTGAGTAAAGGGCGTCACACAGAGGTGACGCCCTTCGCCACATCATAGAAAATAGGAAAGAATATGAGATTTTGGAATTTTGCTGGTTTTATACTTGCCCTTGCGTTACTTATATCCTGTAATAATGATGACGATCTGAAATGCGTAAATAATTATGACCAATCTGTACTACTTACCAACCTGGCAGATAATGTCATCATTCCGGATTACCAAAAACTGGATGAATCTATGGACAGCCTTACGCTGGAGCTTTCAAGATTCAAAAATGATCCGGATATAACCCGACTTCTACAAGTTAGATCTGCTTTTAGCTCGGCTTATCTGGATTTTCAAAACGTGTCTCAATACCAGTTCGGTCCTGCTGAGTTGGTTTCTTTCAGAAGCGCATTCAATAATTTTCCATTAAATACGGAGGAATTAAAAGAGAATATCAGTTCTGGTGTCTATGTCCTGGACGATATCGAAAGATACGACAAGGGTTTTCCGAGTCTGGATTATATTCTTTACGGGGTTGGAGCCTCTCCCTCGGAAATTGTAGATTTTCTGATGGCAAATGGGGAGTATATAGATTATGCCGAGGAGGTTGTCCAGCACATGGTCGAAAAACTGGATTTTGTACTATCCGAATGGAGGGTCGAATATCGCGATCAATTCATTGAGAATCAGGGTACCAATGCAGGTGCATCTCTTAGTCTTATCGTGAATAATCTCAATGAGAACTACGAAATCTCAAAAAGGGACAGATTGGGGATACCGTCAGGTGAACTGACTTTGAATTTCCCTAATCCTGATCTCGTAGAGGCTCCTCATAGTCAATTGTCTCTGGACCTTTTGAAAGTCTCGATCCGTGCGACAATAGATTTTTATCTGGGTCGAACCGATGATGGGACTAACGGGGAAGGGTTGGATGATCTCCTGGAGTTTATTGGCGCAGAGAAGGATGGTAGATCTCTGAATGAAATTATCCAGGAGCAGTATGATGTGATTTTGCAAACTATTGATGAAATCGATGGTCCTTTGAGTATTGCTGTTGAACAAGACTCTGATGACGTTATCGAAGCATATGCGGAAATATCACGTCAGGTGATAAATACAAAGACAGATATGAGCTCAGTCATGTGCATCACGATCACTTACGTCGATGCGCCGAGCGATACAGATTAAATTTTATGAAATTCTAAATGGGTAATTATTTAAAGAAGAAGAGTCTGATTTATCCGTTGGTGACCTTCCGGATCCTGTTCGGAGGGCTGATGGCCTATAGTGCCTGGAGATTCGTTGATAACGGATGGATCGAAAAGCTCTTTTTTGAGCCTGACTTCTTTTTTAAATATTACGGATTTCACTGGGTTTCATACATGGGCGATGCCTGGATGTATCCGTTGTATGGAATTATGATAGCAAGTGCCATAGGCATTGCCATAGGATTTTTCTACCGGCTTAACACCATCCTGTTCTTTCTCACATTTTCTTATACGGAGCTTCTCGATGCTACCAATTACTTGAATCACCATTATCTGGTAGGCATATTCGCTTTATTCCTGATATTTCTGCCGGCCCATCGAGCCGTTTCTCTGGATTCGCGATTCGGTCTTGTAAAAGGAAGCGAAACTGTTCCGTCATGGTGTATTGACGTCATTAAAATCCAGATCATCATCGTCTATACATGTGCAGGCATCGCCAAGCTGAATTCAGACTGGCTAATTCATGGAATGCCTTTATCAATTTGGTTGCCTGAACATACCGATATTCCAATATTAGGATACTTCTTTTCGCTGAGCGGAATGGGGCTGTTCATGAGTTGGGCCGGTGCCCTGTATGACCTGAGTATCGGGTACCTCCTGCTTTGGCGTCCTACCCGCTTGATAGCCTATTCCCTTGTGGTGATCTTTCATTTATTGACCTACCTCCTTTTCAATATTGGACTCTTTCCATTCATCATGATCACCTCGAACATGATCTTCTTCTCTGGCAAATGGCATAAAAGATTTTATAGCTGGCTCTCATTAGACTCAGCATCGGGCTCTCGACACTTCGTGCCGCGTTTCAGCAGGCCTTTGATCGGGGCGTTTGTGGTATTCCTTTTTATCCAGGCTATACTTCCATTCAGGCATCACTTGTATGAGGGAGATGTGCTCTGGACGGAGGAGGGTTATCGGTTCAGCTGGCGCGTTATGCTTGTTGAAAAGGTAGGCCTGACAACATTTTATGTAAACGACAGGGCAACAGGTCGATCTTCTGAGATACTGAATTGCGATTATTTGACGACATTCCAGGAAAAGCAAATGTCCATACAACCAGATTTCATTTTGCAGTTTGCTGAATATTTATCCGAGCATTATGTGAAAGAATATGGATTTGTGGATCCGGTTGTTACCGCTGACGCACACGTTGCACTGAATACAAGGACCAGCAAAAGGCTGTTTTCACCTGAACAGGATTTGCTCTCACTGGAAGATGATTTTAAACATAAAGATTGGATAATTCTTGCTGAGCGATGAAATGGATGCAGTACATATGGATTTTTCTAGTGCTTTGTGCTGTCCAGTTGGACGCTCAGATGGTGTCCGTATCATTTCTGATGAGCAATACTGAAGGTGAAATAATCAGAGATGGTGAGATTTATCTGGAGGAGTATGGTGAAATTGCATCATCGGATCTGAATGGAGTAATTGAATTGGACATTCAGTCGAATACATCACTCATATGTTTGATCTATGCCCCAGGATACCAAACTTTTAAAAAAGAGTTTAATATTGAAGGGGACACACTGATCCGTCTTACTCTCGAATCACTGAAATATAAAAGTGAAACAGCTGTGATCACGGACAGAGGACATGGATTATGGTTGTCCAAGCTCAGGGATGTGGAGAAGATGGCTATTTATGCCTCGAAGAAATCTGAACTTATTATTCTCGATGAAATTGGTGCTAACCTGTCCACTAATAATGCGAGACAGCTCTTCTCCAGGGTGCCCGGCCTGAATATTTGGGACAATGATGGTGCTGGTCTGCAATTGGGCATCGGGGTCAGAGGCCTCGATCCTAATAGAACGGCACATTTCAATACAAGGCAAAATGGATATGACATAAGTGCAGATGCTCTGGGATATCCTGAGAGCTATTATACGCCACCCTCGGAGGCTATCGATGAGATCGAGATCGTACGTGGCGCAGCCTCACTGCAATACGGACCTCAACTAGGCGGGTTATTGAACTTTGACCTGAAAGATGGTAAGGTTGGTCAGCCCGTCTTGCTTGATATTGGCCTTACGGGTGGAAGCTATGATTACTTGGACGGATATCTTTCTGCCCAGGGAGAGATAGACGGGTTATCTTATTTCGCATTTGGGAAATATAAGCAGGGGAGTGGTTGGCGTGAAAATTCGGATTTCGAACAGCGCGTGGGAATAGGAAGAGTAAATTACCGGTTCAATCCAAAACTGGAGGTCGGAATGGAGGCGACCTTTATGTCTTATTTGGCACAGCAGCCTGGAGGACTGGTTGACTTTGAATTTGAAAATGCTCCTCAAAGCTCGAAGAGAAGCAGGAACTGGTTTAAAGTAAATTGGAATTTGTACAGCCTTACATTTGACTATGAGATATCTGGATCAACGAATACAAATTTGAGGACCTTTCATCTGGATGCACGCAGACAGGCACTCGGAAACCTTGGGCCAATTCATCGTCCTGATTCTGGTAGGGAAAGAGATCTGATCGATGGACAATACGATAATTGGGGTATGGAATGGCGACTGATGCATCGGTACGAATTGAATGATCTGTTTCAACATATACTGATTGGTGCCCGATTCTACTCTGGTTTTACTACAAACCGCCAGGGCCTGGCCGATGACGGTTCAGGACCGGATTTTGACTTTCTGAATCCTGATGAACTTGAAAGTTCTGATTATGATTTTCCAAGCCGGAATATGGCACTTTTCGCTGAGCACTTATTCAATATTACTGACAAATGGTCCGTAACGCCTGGAGCGCGCTTTGAGTCTATATTCACCTCGGGTGAAGGATATTACAAGAATAGGGTGATATCGGGCAGCCGGGTCATCTTTGAAGAAAAGATCTTCGAGGAGAGAAGTCGGATGAGAAACTTCGTATTACTCGGTCTGGGGACCTCATACCGTCCCGATCAAAATATTGAGATCTATGCTAACTTTTCCCAAAATTACCGATCGATCAATTTTTCTGATCTGATAGTGACGAATCCCAATCTTGTCATAGATCAGGATCTGAAAGATGAAAGTGGATATAATACGGATCTGGGAATACGCGGTCTGATTTTCGACAAAATGAGGTTTGATCTGAGTTTGTTCTATCTGCGATATATGGATCGTATCGGAATTGGTGAAAAGATAGTCAAGGACGATCGGATCGGTGAACGTGCTGTGAGTTACCGCACCAATATTGGTGACGCCGCTATCGGCGGTCTTGAGGGCTACGTGAGATATGACCTTTTGGACAGAAAAATAAGAGGTAATGATCTCAGCCTTGATCCATTTCTGAACATCTCTTTGATAGAAAGTAAATATTTGGATGGGCTTTCAGGATTTCAGGGGAATGAGGTAGAACTTGTAGCACCGTTAATGTTCAAATTTGGAATGAGAGCAACTTTGGGACGCCTGGGACTTTCTTATCTCTTCTCATATACACACCGGCACTATTCGGACGCTACTAATGCCATCCGCGTTGCCGATGCCACCAGAGGTATTATACCCTCATATTGGGTGCACGACCTTACATTGTCGTGCAATTTCAAGAAATCGGAAATTAAGTTTAGCGTAAATAACGCATTGGACAGGGCCTATTTTACCCGTCGTGCGACTGGTTATCCAGGGCCTGGCATTATTCCGGCCGAGGGGAGGACATTTTACCTGACGATATCTCATAGATTTTTTAAAGACTAACAGCCCTCTAAACCGGGGTCACTCGTCCTCAAACCATACTCTTCGCTTATCATCAGGGTCCTGATTATATGAAATAGTGATCTCTTCATGGGCTTCAATATCCCTTATTGCCTTGAATACGATGACTTCCTCTTCGAAATAGCACTCATACATAGCATTCGGTGTGTACTCGTGATTATACAGGGAACCATATCCCAGGGCTATGGCAATATCTCTTTGGTCATCACCCCATAAAAAGTAGTAATCGTAGAGCCTGGTGTTGTCGATGTACTTTTTTTCAGTGTAGGGAATTACGAGGACTGGGCAAAACTCGATCGTTTCACCTTTTTTTATCGGTGAATTCGTAAACACGGCTCTGCCTTTTTTAGCAATATTCCGTATGTACAGATCTTCCATTATGCCATATCGGGATTGGGAGCACTTTCCCTGTTTTTTCGATCAAACAAGAAAACGTAAATAAGCCATCCACAAAAGATACAAATAGCACCTGATATTATTGGTAGACTACCATTCAGTGTATTGAGATAACCGGCAATTAAGGGTGGGATTGTCTGACCTATCGAGTTCATAGACTGATTTATACCAAGGATCTCACCCTGATGACTTCTACCGGCCTGCCGTGAAACAACTGTCATCATATTGGGTGATGTCATCCCCTGAGCCATGGCAATGGCAGGATTGATGATGTAAAACCAAAAACTCTGATCTGGTACGACGATAATTCCGACGGAGATCGCAAGGGCTAAAGGTGTGAACATCAGTATCCTTTCTGAAGCCACGCGACCGCTGAGTTTTCTTACAAGCACCGCTTGAGTAAAGACCAACCAGAGCCCAACCCAGCCATACAGGAAGCCTATGTCCTTTTCTGCAAAGGAGAATTTCTGTATAAGTAAGACAGAAAAGAATTGAGTGAAGAAGGAAAACCCAAGTGACAGGAGGAGTACGACAATAAATATGTTTCTCAATTTGGCCGTCCTGAATGACGTAGCTACATTTTTCAGTCCCCTGAAAACAGTGATCTCGACATCCCGGGTAGAATCCAAAGTTTCCTTAAAAAGGAATCGAACGAAAATAATATTGATGAAAGTCAATATTGAGGTAAACCAAAAAGGCGTGGCATGATTGAACCATGAAACCAGTTGATCATCTGCCAATAAGCCTCCGATGGAAGGACCTAAAATGAACCCAATACCGAATGCGGCGCCTACCATTCCAAAATTCCTCGCTTTGTTCACCTCATCGCTCACATCGGATATCGAGGACATGATAATAGAAATATTTCCACCCATAAAGCCAGGGATCATACGGGATATGAAAAGTAGCCACAGGTTGTGTGTCAGGATGGCAAAGGCAAACAACAGATAGCCTATCAGGGTGCCTACGAGTGACAGGCTTAAAACAGGTTTCCTGCCATATCGATCGCTCAATGTGCCAAGAATGGGCGCTCCGAAGAACTGCATAAATGGAAATGCTGCGATCAACAAGCCGTACAGAATCGACCGCTGATCCATCGAATATCCATTGGTGAAGAACATTGAGTCAGGTTCGAAGAACAAAGCAGGAATCACCGGTATGACGATAGTAATCCCCAACATATCGAGGAAAACGGTGATAAAGATTATGACGATTGTACGCGTGCGGGAATTCACCCGTCAAAGATATGGTTTAGGTGGACTATTTAGAATCAAAAATCAAAGATGAAACAGAATGGGAAAGCATCAGAAGAGGCTAATACGAAAGATATCGTAACAGTGATTTTTACCCTTCAAAATTCTTCCCTATTTTCACCAACCATTTAAAATGATCACGATGAAAAAAAGATCCATCCTTCTCTTTCTTACAGTTATTCCCTTCCTTGTTTTTAGTCAAAAGAGCAAGAAGGATAATTCCGACTCTCAACCTATTGATGATGTAAAACTCTCAGGTTTGACCTTCCGAAGTGTAGGCCCCGCCTTTACCTCGGGTAGGATCTCTGACTTTGCTGTTGATCCTGATAATCCTCAGGTTTACTACGTGGCCACGGCGAGTGGCGGTGTTTGGAAAACGATCAATAGCGGTACGACCTACAAACCGATCTTTGACAATGAGGGCTCGTATTCGATAGGATGTGTAGCTATGGCACCGACCAATTCCAATCTTATATGGGTTGGAACAGGAGAGAATAACAATCAGCGAAGTGTGGCTTATGGTGATGGGGTTTATAAGAGTTTGGATGGCGGGCAATCCTGGAAGAATATGGGGCTTGAAAACTCAGAACACATTGGAAAGATCATCATCCATCCGGATGATGAGAATGTGGTATATGTCGCTGCGATCGGACCGCTTTGGAATAAGGGAGGTGATCGCGGTGTATACAAAACCACAGATGGTGGTGAGACCTGGGAATTGGTTCTTGAGATCGATGAACATACGGGAGTGACGGATCTCGTTATGGATCCCAGAGATCCTGACGTAATGTATGCCGCAGCCTTTCAGAGGGCTCGTCATGTGTTCACATATCTAGGGGGTGGTCCGGGTAGTGGCATACATAAGACCACGGATGGCGGAGAGACCTGGGTCGAGGTCAATAAGGGGTTGCCCGGTGGAGATCTGGGAAGGATAGGTTTAGCTATTTCCCCGGCTAATCCTGAAGTGATCTACGCTATTGTAGAGGCTACTGGCAAAAAGAGTGGATTTTACCGGTCTACCAACAGAGGTGCTTCCTGGGAGAAAAGAGGAAACTATGTGACCAGCGGTAATTACTACCAGGAAATTGTGGCAGATCCGAAAGACGAGAATGTGGTATATGGAATGGATACGTGGATGAAAGTGAGTGAGGACGGTGGTAAATCCTTTCAGAATGTTGGAGAAAAGACAAAGCATGTTGATAACCATTGCATGTGGATAGATCCTGAAAATACTTCTCATTGGCTTGTGGGATGTGATGGCGGCATATATGAAACATGGGATGCAGCTGCTACCTGGGATTTTAAATCAAATCTTCCGGTCACCCAGTTCTACAAAGTTGCTGTGGATAATGCTGAACCGTTCTACCACATTTATGGCGGGACCCAGGATAATTTCTCCATAGGTGGCCCATCACGCACCAACACTTCACATGGTATCCGTAATTCGGATTGGTTTATTACCCATGGCGGTGATGGATTTGAATCACAGGTTGATCCTAAGAACCCGAATATTGTATATTCTCAGAGTCAGTATGGTGTGCTGGTCAGATATGATAAGAAGAGTGGAGAAGAAGTGGGTATCCAGCCAAAACCCCGTAAAGATGAGGATGCCTACCGATGGAACTGGGATGCACCGCTCGCTGTCAGTCACCATGTGGATGGCCGATTATATTTTGCAGCTAACAAGGTTTTCAGATCTGATGACCGAGGCAACAGCTGGGAGGTTATCAGCGATGATCTCACGCGGGAAATCGACCGAAATCAACTGGAGATAATGGATAGAGTATGGAGTCTGGATGCTGTAGCCAAAAACAGATCTACGTCGCCATACGGTACAATTGTAGCATTCTCTGAAAGTCCCCTGAATAAGGATCTTCTTGTGGCAGGAACGGATGATGGTCTGATACAGATCACCGAGGATGGAGGCGAGAATTGGACAGAGATAGATGAAATCGAGGGTGTACCTGAAAGAACGTATGTCAATGCGGTTTTCTGCTCACAGCACGACGAAAATGTCATTTATGCAGCTTTTAATCATCATAAGTATGGGGATTTCAGTCCTTATATATATATGAGCAGCGACAAAGGCAAGTCATGGAAGAGCATCAGTTCCAATCTTCCAGAGAGAGGTAGCGTATATGGAATTGAGGAGGATCATGTAGATGGAGACCTGATATTCTGCGGAACTGAATTTGGCGTTTTCTTCTCGCCTAACAAAGGTAGAAGATGGAAGCAGCTTAAATCAGGTGTGCCTACCATTGCCGTGAGGGACCTATCTATTCAGAAAAGAGAAAATGATCTTGTATTGGGAACTTTCGGACGTGGATTTTATGTGCTGGATGATTATTCCTGTTTGCGAGAGATAGAAGGCGAACCGGAATCTGATAAGGTATACGCGGTTCGATCGCCATTGTTATTTGAAAAGAACCAGCCACTGGGGTTGCCCGGAAAATCTTTCCAGGGCGACAGTTACTACACCGGCGAAAACCTTGGGCCTGAGGCAATCTTCACTTACTACCTTAAGGAAGATCTTGAAACCAAGGAGAAGGAACGTCAAAAGAAAGAAGCGGAGGAACAGAAAGAGGGAAAGGATAACAAGTATCCT
>JAWVZH010000032.1:0-22426 GCA_033722295.1 Saprospiraceae bacterium | reverse complement strand
TACAGCCTGAACAGCGAACTGTGCAGGGGGAACTACAAAGGGCATTAGCGCGAATCTCCGGGACTGAAGTGGATGTCGTCGGATGTGGGCGGACAGACAGTGGTGTGCATGCCAGAGGATATGTGGCACATTTCGATCTGGAAAATTCGGAAGCGAAACTGGAGATCAAAGGTATAAATGCCGTTCTGCCTGACGATGTGGCTATTCACAGTATTGAGCGTGTCAGTGACGATTTTCATGCTCGATACAGCTGTTATCGGCGTGAATACCGATACTATATACATGCACAGAAAGACCCTTTTCTACCAGAACTGAGCTTCAGGTTTCACAGATTCCATAAGGTCGATCCTGGAAAGCTTCATGCAGCCGGGGATCTAATCAGCAGATATGAAACATTTTATCCGTTCTGTAAGAGTCACTCTGGTGTAGATCATTACAAGTGTCACGTATTCGAGTCAGCCTGGCTCTGGGATGAAGAGAAGGGGACAGGTGTATATTATGTCGCGGCCAATCGGTTTTTAAGGGGAATGGTGCGCTTGCTCGTTGGTGCGCAGCTCAATTGTGCTCTTGGGCAACTGGATCTCGGGGATCTTGAAGAAGCTCTGGACAAGCAGATCAGATTAAAAAAGGACTGGTCGGTACCGGCAGAAGGCCTCTTCCTGGAGGGAGCTTTTTACCCTTGATCGATCTCGGGATACAAGGGGTATTCCGACATCATTTCGTGTACACTTTTTTTGATCCTGCTAATATTGTCATCGTCTTTTGAAGTCATTACCTCGTCCATCCAGTCAACTATTTTAACGCATGCGGATTCATTGAGTCCTCTTGTGGTTATAGCGGCTGTTCCAATTCTGAGTCCGGAAGTGACCATTGGTGATTCTTCATCAAAAGGAACCATGTTCTTATTGGTCGTGATATCTGCCTGCTCCAACAAGTTTTCCGCTTCCTTACCTGTAATGGATCTGGACCGTAGATCGAGGAGCATCAAATGATTGTCTGTTCCACCTGATATGATATTATAACCGAGTTCCTGAAATCGTCCGGCCATTGCTTTGGCGTTGTCCACTACCTTTTTTGTGTACGTCTTGAATTCAGGCTTTTGCGCCTCTTCGAAGGCAACAGCTTTGGCGGCTATGATGTGTTCCAGAGGCCCGCCTTGCATGCCCGGGAACACACCACTATTCAGTATTGCTGACATTTTGACCGGGTTCCCCTTCCTGGTTTTGCGCCCCCAGGGATTATCGAAATTATTGCCCATCATAATGATGCCACCACGTGGACCTCTCAGTGTCTTATGGGTGGTTGAGGTAATGATATGACAATGGGGCAGAGGATCGTTGAGCCAACCACTGGCTATGATCCCGGCCGGGTGAGCGATGTCTGCGAGAAGGAGTGCGCCTACTTCATCGGCTATTTCACGGAACCTGACATAATCCCAATCCCTGGAATAAGCTGAAGCTCCGCAAATAATCAGTTTCGGTTGGCATTCCAGCGCTTTTTTACGAACCTGATCCATATCGATCAGCCCACTTTCCTTCTCCACTCCATAAAAATGTGAATCATAGTGTTTACCGCTGAAGTTCACACTAGACCCGTGACTTAGATGACCACCATGGGAAAGGTCAAATCCGAGAATACTGTCACCCGGTTTCAAGGTGGCCAAAAATACGGCGGCATTGGCCTGGGCACCACTATGTGGCTGAACATTGGCATACACCGCCCCAAAGAGTGATTTGAGCTGGTCGATAGCATATTGCTCTATCTGATCGATAATTTCACATCCTCCATAATATCTTCTTCCTGGATAACCTTCAGCATACTTGTTCGTAGCGCATGAGCCCATCGTTTTCATAACCTCGTAGCTTGTGAAATTCTCGGAAGCGATCAGTTCTATTCCCCTACGCTGGCGCTCGAGTTCTTTATCCAGCAAACCCTGAATGACTTTTGACATATATAGTTTTTAAGGATTGCAAATTAACAAGCATCAGCCAAATGGTCTATTCCATCCCTGTAAATGTCTTAAAGAGTTAGGGCCTGTGGTTGAAGATGAAATCTTGTCCCTAGCGAGAGAATGCTATATAGGATGATCAACTTGTTGAATTCGTTCTACAGGATGTCGTGCAGTCTATTATTCCAGATCAGTACGATCCAGGTCCTCCATGAGTGATTTCGGGAAACTCACATAAGATTTTATCGTGTCGCCATACACATTCTGGAACTGAGTGATATTGGAAAGCTTGTCCACCTCTCCGGATTTTTTCAATATCAATATCTCTCCTTCTTCCTCGGAATAGAAAGTAGTGGATTCCTCCCCTGTAAATATCATATTCTTCAATGTGCCTTTGTACTTTGAATTGTCTGATAATTGGGTTTCTACTTGTCTGCGTATCTCGTCCACCTGGTTTCGATCGGATAGGATCAGTTTGAACAGTTCCCTGTTCTTCAAACCATAAGAGAGCGTCTGGATCACTTCATCGGCATCGGTGGTCATATTTTTGATACAGAAAAGTAAGTCATTGTCGTCCAGCTCCACAAATTTTGCAAGTTCAAAAGGACCGTTTATACCACCGTTCTCGAAATAGCTTTGCAATCCAGGGCTGTAATTCTGATCTTTTCCTTCTTTGTAGGCGGCCTCAATACGTTTGTAGAACTCCTGTAGCATGATCTCCGTTGACAAAACGGTTTTGTGCAAATACACTTGCCAGTACATAAAATGTCGCGCCAGAAGGAACTTCTGTATGCTGTAAAGGGCTTTTTCCTCGACCACGAGGCGATTATCAACAACATTCAGCATCTTGATTATCCTGTCATAACCAACAACACCTTCCGCTACGCCTGTAAAAAAGCTATCACGGGTAAGATAATCCATCCGATCCATGTCAAGTTGACTGCTGACCAGTTCATGTAGGAAATATTTTTCATACTCCCCGGTAAAAATATCTATGGCCATTGAAAGCTGTCCCTTGTGAGTCGCATTGAGGAGTTCCATGATCTCGAGGGATATATCCTCGTGTGATTTTGGGGCGATAAGGTGTTCAAGAGCATGAGAGAAGGGACCATGTCCGATATCGTGTACCAGTATGGCAATACACGCTGCTTCACATTCTTTATCCGTAATTTTGATTCCCTTGTATATCAGGGTGCGGAGAGCCTCCGTCATCAAGTGCAGGGCACCCAAAGCATGGTGGAACCGGGTGTGAACGGCTCCGGGATAGACAAAATCGGTTAGGCCGAGTTGTTTTATACGCCTCAGCCGTTGAAAGTAAGGGTGTTGAATAATGGCGAATATGCTCTCAAATGGCAAGGAAATGAAGCCATGTACAGGATCGTTGATTATCTTTCTGTTCTTCACAAACTAATGACTTGGTGTGGGACGTTGATTACTTATTATATAAAACTCTCAATTGACTTTCGAATCTCTAAGTTATGAGTAAAGTGAATATACTTTGGGCTGATGATGAAATAGACTTGTTAAAACCTCATTTATTCTTTCTTGAAAAGAAAGGATTTAGCGTTACAACAGTCACCAATGGTCATGATGCGGTGGAGGAGTATCAAAAGAACGATAACTATGAAGTGGTATTCCTGGATGAAAGTATGCCGGGCATGTCGGGACTGGAGACCTTGACCGAGATAAAGGCCATCAATCCTCATCAGTCCGTTGTTATGATCACTAAGAACGAGGCGGAAAATTTGATGGAGGAGGCCATTGGCTCTCAGATAGATGATTACCTTATAAAACCGGTCAATCCCAATCAAATCCTTCTTTCACTCAAGAAGATCATAGATAATCATCGGTTGGTTAGTGAAAAGACCTTGCAGGACTACCAGGTGCAGTTCAGGCAGATATCCATGGATATCAGTAGTGGACTCGATTTTGATGGCTGGGCGGAGATGTATCAGCGACTCATCCAGTGGGAGCTAAAGCTTGATGCCTCATCGACCGAACAGATGGAGCAGATCATCAGCATGCAGAAGAGTGAAGCGAATATTGAATATTCCAAATTCGTAATAAAGAACTATAAATCCTGGCTGGAGAATGGCGATGGCCCGATCATGTCACATGAGGTCATGAAGGAAATGGTCTTTCCTAACATGGACGACGACAGGCCGACCATTGTCCTGCTTCTGGATAACCTGAGATTTGATCAGTGGAAAGTCATCGAACCAATACTTCTGAGATCCTTCAAGATGATCAGGGAAACATATTTTTCGAGTATTTTGCCGACTTCCACTCAATACAGTAGAAATGCGATATTCTCAGGCCTAACGCCACTTGATATTGAGGAGTATTACCCGGAATGGTGGCTAAATGACATGGACGAGGGTGGCAAAAACAATTTTGAGGGAGAACTTGTGAGTGAGCAAATACGACGTTTGATCAGAAAGGAGATCAAGCATGAGTATGTCAAAGTGACCACCGTCGCACAGGCAAAAGTACTCCAGGATAATATACTGAACTATCTCAATAATGATCTCACCTTCATTGTTTACAACTTCATCGATATGCTGTCACATGCCAGGACAGAGATGGAGGTTTTGAAGGAGCTTGCCGGTGATGAAAAAGCATATCGTAGTCTGACGAGGTCGTGGTTCAATAATTCACCTCTTTGGATAGCTCTGCAGAAAATTGCGGATAGGGAAGTACAGTTGTTTATCCTGACGGATCATGGGACCATTCGCGTGCATACACCGTCGAAAGTGGTGGGCGACAAGGATACTACTACAAATCTCAGATATAAGATGGGAAGGAATCTGAAATTCAATCCAAAGGACGTTCTGGAGATCAAGAAGCCGGAAGAGGTCGGGTTGCCCTCGCCCAACATATCGTCATCATATATCTTTGCAAAGGAGGACCGCTACTTTCTCTATCCTAATAATTACAACTATTATTTGAATTATTTCCGAAATACCTTCCAGCATGGTGGTATCTCAATGGAAGAGATGATATGCCCCTTCGTAGAATTAAGTTCCCGGTAGATCGTTCTTGATCCTGTCTGCATTTTCCCTGACGAAAATTGAAAACCTGGCCTTACTGGCTATAAAAAAGATGCGTCGCCCGAAAAGAGTTGGTCTCATAAAGTGAACCTTAACAAGGAGAAATGGACCAAAGCTCGTTTCTTCGAAAGATCTGATATCCGTAAGGGGTATAAAGATATGCTTGAAGTAGTTTGAAACATGCAATCCTTCATGACCACCTTCAACGCGTTTGATCTTGAATACAGTAAAGTAAAGTACCGCCGTCCAGGCCAGGAATATCAGCGTCCACAACCATTTGAAATATGGTCTTGTATAATCGAGTCCTGCCGGGGTACTGATCCAGATCGCCAGAGTGAGACTGCCGAAAAATATCAGCCAGAACAAGGGGAAGAACAGTTTGAGGAAGATGGTTATGCTTGAACTGAGTTTAATCATTGTTTCGCTTCTTTTCAACCCGTGCCGAGATCCAGATACTTATTTCGTAGAGAAAGTATAAGGGTATGCCAATCAACAACTGGGTTATCATGTCCGGCGGTGTGATAATCGCTGCCAGGACCAGGATGATGACAAATGCGTGTCGTCGATATTGCTTCATCCATGCCGGAGTGACCAGACCTAGTTTAGACAGGAAATAAACCGCTACTGGAAGTTGGAATACCAGGCCCGTGGGAATGGTGAACATGGTCATATAGTTGACGATCGAGGAAAGTGTGAAACTGTCAGATACCATTTCACTCACCTGGTAATTGGATAAAAATGAAATAGCAAAAGGAGAGATCACAAAATAGCCGAATGCCACACCCGTAAGAAAGAGAAAGGTACAGATGAAAACGATCCCTCGAGTGGCTTGCTTTTCCTGGGAGTAAAGCCCGGGACTTATAAATTTCCAAACTTCATAAAAGACATAAGGGAAGGCCACGATCAAACCAAACCAGAACGATACTTTCAAATGGATAATGAACTGTTCACCCAGTTCTTTGGTGAAAACAGTGACCTCACCAGGACCGAAGCAAAGCGGCTCAAACTTCTTGCAGATCCATCTATAGGTTATGAAATCGTTGCTTGTCGGTTTAAGGATGATCTCGTTGAAAATGAAATCCTTGGCCAGGAACACACCAACAGCAATGACGATTATGCCAATGAAGCTTCGTATGATATGCCAACGAAGTTCTTCAAGATGTTCCAGGAAGGACATATCCTTGTCTTTAGCTTCTGTCATCTGTCTTTGATCAGGGCTCAAATATCCGAATTTGTAACGGATTACTTCATTACTGATTACAGTACAATTTTATATATCCTTTGACTTACCTTTGCGGCAATGGATACGAACATGGTCCTTCTCAATGCACTTATCTTTGTCATAAGCCTCGGTGTACTCGTCAAAGCTTCGGACTGGTTTGTGGAAGGCGCAGAACAAATTGGTCTATCCATAGGTATTTCGCCGTTTGTTATAGGGGTCACGATCGTTGCCTTCGGTACTTCATTGCCGGAGTTGGCAACTTCTGTGGCTTCCGTTATCTATGGTAATAGTGAGATCGTTATAGGTAACGTTGTGGGTTCAAATGTCACCAATATTCTGGTGGTTTTGGGAGTCACCGCGATCTGGGGTAAAGTGATCCATCTGGGTCATAATATCATGGATATCGATATGCCTTTGCTTATCATTTCTGCACTTTTGCTTTTTTACGTCATTACGGACCTGCATGTCAGTTCTATTGAGGTATTCATACTGCTCGGCGCTATGCTCAGTTTTTTGATCGGCAGTTTCGGGAATAATCAACAAGATACGGAAAGGGTCAAATCAAAATTCGAATGGATGGCCCTCGTTAAACTAATCGTGGGTGGCGTGCTGGTATGGCTGGGTGCTGATTTCACTATCCGGTCTATCCAGGTGCTTTCGGAAGCTGGGGGTATTTCTCCCGATGCCATTGCTATATCTGCCGTGGCCATTGGAACCTCCTTACCCGAGATCGTTGTGAGCATCACTGCGGCCAGGCGAGGACAAACCGAGATGGCGGTGGGGAATGTACTGGGCAGTAATATCTTTAATACATACTTTGTGATGGGCATTCCTGCGATTTTCGGGGATCTTGTCATACCGGAAGAGTTTCGTTCTGTCTACCTACCATTCATGCTGGGTGTTACCGGAATCTTTGCATTCATCTGTCATTCCGGAAGGATATCGAGGTGGGAAGGCCTCGCACTCGTGTTCTTTTATATCCTTTTTCTTGCTGAGGTTGCCAGACTTGGTATCGGAACATGATTTATAACAATGCATTATCATTGCGTGCGTTTATTAAAAAAATATAATTCGATGCGGCACACCCTTTTAACAACACTCGCGGTATTTGTATTAAACCTGGGCTCCAGCCAGCTCATATACCAATATGAATTTGACGGATGTGGATTAAGTGAATCTACTGGGGCTTTGCCTGATGGCGTGGTCGTGGGTAGCCCGGAATGTGTCTGCGGCCCCAGGAATGATGCCCTCCAGTTTAACGGCGCAAGTGATTTTTTAGAAATGCCGGTACCAGGCGACCTGCTCACACGTGATGAATACAGTTTTAGTTTCTATTTAAGACCTTCGGGTGGGGGCACGATCCTTCAACAAGTATTTACAAATGAAAGGATCTGCAACTTGAGAGATTCTGCGTTTAATGTGCAATACTTTCCGACCATTAATACGGTCAGTATCAGGCTTGCTGACTTTGGAGCGACCATTGGGTTTGTGGAGGCTGGTTTGGATGCCGATAAATGTTGGCACCAGGTTACGCTGGTTAAAAATGGAAGGATCCTTGAGTTATTCGTCAATGGCGTGGAAAAGGATCAGTTTGCCGGAAATCAACCGATCAATATTTTTAGTGATGAACCTTTTCTACTAGCTGGCACTAAATGTGGCAGTGGTCAGAACATAGAGGGTTATCGAGGTGCGATAGACGAGATCACTTGGTATGACAGGGCTCTCACCTCCGCCCAGGTGATGGCTTTGTACGAACCGATTGATGAGATCATTACTGGAGATACCCTGATATTTCAAGGCGACAGCTTTTCTCCACAAGTCTCGTCCTCATGTGCCGATAACATATTATGGCAGCCGTCCAATGGTTTAAGCAATTCTAATGTGATCCAGCCTGTCATAGGACCATCAGTTAGTACTACGTATAACATTGAGTTCTTCTATACAGGATGCACTGCCACAGACAGTTTACAGGTTGTTGTTGTGGATGAGGATGATATTGACTGCGAAAGAGTATTGATCCCTACAGCCTTCACGCCTAACGGGGACAATCTGAACGATATCTTTGCAATTTCCAATGCTTTCATTATTGATGAACTCTTACAGTTTGACATCCTTGACAGACAGGGCAACACACTCTTCCGTGCGAATAACAAGGAATCTGGTTGGGATGGGCGTTATCGTGGTGATTTAATGAGTAGCGGAATCTATATATATAAGTTGGCATATGAATGCAAGGGGGATTCATATTCGAGAACAGGTAGTTTCAATATCATACGTTAGTAAGGCCACGGAAAACGATTAGTTCACATACTTGAGAGAAGTCATTCGCTTCTAATCCCCAAGCGTAGAACATCAACCCAGCTTGTAGAAGAGAATAATATTTGAAGCTGTTCCTTTTCGTTCCATCTTAACGTATCAGGGTGATGTCACCACGTCTGATCTCTAATTCATCGTCAAGGTACTCCACAGTGACCACGTATACGTAAACGCCATTAGGCATTGGGTCATTCGTACCCTGATAGGTGCCGTCCCACCCATCACCATCAGAGGGGTCATCAACGCTGTACACTAGCTCTCCCCATCGGTCGTAAATTTTGACGTTCCTCACCGCCTTTACTCCCTGTCCGGTAAATATCTTCCATTCCGTATTTACATTACCCCTTGGATTGAAAACATTAGGTACGAATACCTTTCTGTTCTTATCTACCAAAATGGTCATCTCATCCTCAGCGATACAACCGTCCAGATCTGTAATCGTCAGGTTCACTGTGATGTCATTGAAGGGTTTGAGCCAAATGCAAGTCAGTGTGGAATCAAGAGGACGTCCCTGGGGTGTCCAGTTGACCGTGCTGATGTTTGCCCCAGGAATGTTGGTTTGATAGCACAACCGGATGGAGTCTCCGAGGTTTATTTCTGTAACCTCAGGTCCTATATCAACATTGATCTCCATGGGCTGATAGATCGTAAACGAAGAATCTATACGGCAACCCTCACTGTCAAAAACGGAAATAGTATATGTTCCTCCGAATAACGCCACTTCCTGGCCTAACTGTCTACGTGGTCCATTGTTAATCGAATAGGTATAGGCAGGTCCATTTCCCCCACTTGCTGCAATTACGCTTACAGGTAATTGCTCACCAAAACATGGCACCGTGTCGGACATCGGAAAATCCGCCTGGATAGGGGATGGCTCGATGAGGGTGACTTCAACAGAGTCTGTGCAGCCGCGTGAATCTGTAACCAGAATGCCGTACATTCCAGAACCGAGGTTCATTCCTATGCTGTCAGAAGAAACTGAAGGTGTCCACTCAAATTCTGCAGGTCCGGAATTGCCACCTCTCCAGGCAATCACGATACGGCCATCTTGTTCTCCATTGCAGGATATGTCTCGGCTTGCTGCATCGAGTACGAAGGCATCTAATGGGTCGGGATCTCTAATCTCTACTGAATCACGATGGAGGCATCCATTGTCATCTTCTATCAAAAACTGGTAGGTGCCAGCGGGCAGGTCGGTCAATGTATTGGTAGTAGGTCCGAAATCCCACCTGACACGTTTGGTGCCTACGCCACCAACAGGAACAATGGTTATCGCTCCGTCATCCTCTCCGGCACATGATGGCCGGGTGATATCAGACGAATTAAAGTCCACAGACAGCTTTTCTGGTGCTGGTACGTCTATAAATTGCGAATCTACACAATCGCCGTTTGCAACTATGAGCAACTGTTGTCCCATACACAGCTGACTGGCTGTATCAGGTAAGGAGGTGCCCAGTTCTCCGCTCGACCAAATGAAATTGTATCCAAGAGACGGATCGGGACCTCCGCTTGCCTGAGCGATCACCACACCATTGCACGTTGTATCGTTATTACATGAAACCGAATTGATTTCAAGTATGTCTATTTCTACGGCGGGAGGCTCAGGAATATCAAATGTGTCAATGACTGGCGGGCAGTTGCTGTCATCCCGCACAGCAACGATGTAGCGGCCTGCACCTATATCCGTAAGGATACTATCATTCGTGTTATTAGACCACTGATAGCTATAATTTCCAGTTCCTCCTGAAACCATGATCTGAAGAAAACCATCTGTTGAACCATTACAGCTTGGTGTATCAATGATAAAAGAGGAGATCTGTATCGAAGTTGGCGGGACATTCACTGTCGCAGTATCAATTGCTGTACATCCATTATTGTCGGTGATAGTGACAATGTAATCACCGTCTCTCAATCCTGTTATAGTGGGACCACTTTGGCCATTATTCCATGTGATATTGTTTATCGTCGTATCCCCAAGAAGATAAAGAACCGTGATCTCACCCGTTGTATCTCCTACACAGCCAACGTCTTTGACGTCGAAACCAGTGATCATAGGACTGGAGCCACCCTCTATCTGAAACGAGCGCTCCGCGGTGCAACCCTTTTTATCAGTTACTGTAACGGAATATTGTCCCGCAGTCAGTTGATCGATCCTGGGTGTTATCGCATTTTGATAATCCCAGGAAAAAGTATAGGGACCACCATTACCCATGAAGCCATTGACTTCAAGGTAAGCATCGTTACCGGGACTGCACCCTGCTGATGTATCGGCATCTACGATTATCACGTCCAGTGGAGGAGGCTCCTCAATGTTAAAGGTGTCTCGCAAGCTACAGCCATTGGCATCTTCCAGTCTCAACCGGAATTCGCCGGCCCATAGACTGTCATGTCTATATTCATTGAGCAAAACGGATCCACCGGTAACAACTGGTCCTGATTCCCGGAATAATAAAAACTGATAAGGGGGATTGGTTTGCATGCCCGGATTAGCGATAATCACAACTCTTGCGCTGCTATCACCATGGCACTGGACGCTATCGATCAGGACCCTGATATTAAGGTTTGAAACTGCAGGGAGATCAAAGAAAACTGTGTCTGTGCAACCCACAGCGTCCTCAACAACGACATAGCCACTTCCTCCTACCATTGAATTTGTAGAGGAGCGTCCCCTGTTGTTTGCTGCAGGGTTTACAGACCATCTGAAATCATAGGTGCCATTGGGAAATGGTGTGCCACCTTGAGCAGTAACTTCGAGAATTCCATCATTTCTGCCAGAGCAGGAGGGAAGTTGGATTAAATTCGTATCGGCTGTTAGAAAATCTTGTGTGAGATCAAATGTGGCCCTGCTGGTACATCCCAGGCTGTCCTTGACTGTAACAGTGTAAACATCACCAGGAATTCGGATCAGCCTTGTCTGACCCGATGCAGATATTGGAGACCACGTATATCTGTAGGGCTCAGAGCCCCCGTTCGCCTCTATCTCTATTATCCCATTTTCAGCGTCAGCGCAAGTAGGGAATCTCAGGTCAGTTGTGTCTATCGTCAGAGCCTCAGCATTGACCACCTCCACGGTCATTGTCGTATCCCGACCGGTATTATCCGTTACAATAACTGTATAACTGCCTGGATTCAACATGTTGTAGGTCAGGAAGTCACCCTGATTGCTGATCATGTCACCTGCAACCCCAATTGTCGGGATGTCCACCAAATAGGGTGGTTGCCCTCCGAAGGGTGTGACCGTTATACTGCCGGTGTTTGTTCTTGTCGCACATGAGGTCGATATGACACAGAGATCTGATGGTAGTGTTATGCGTATGGTTTCCTGACCATCTTCCAATAAGCAGAATTTGTTGCCATCGGGGTCTTCGGCTTCATATCTCAATGGGAAATCAGATATGGATATCTCGGTTTCATCGCCTGGTGCACCAACAGCTTGAAAGCATAGCCGGGCCACAACAAAATTGTCGGGCGCAGATTCACCGTCTACATTATTATCGAACCATAAAAATCGTATGACCCCGTCATCGGCGGAAAACCGTCCAAAGCTCACTGGAAAGAGATCATCGATCTGACCTCCGGGATTAACATCCTGGAGAGAAGAGAATTGTAAAACACTGGGATCCCATGTGATGGAGAATTGAAGAGAGTTCACACTGTCAAATCCTGAAAATATAAGATCGACACAAACGGAATCACCTTTGGAAACATCAGAACCTACAATATCTATATCGAGAGTGTCATCGCACATCACAGCGTTCATACTGGCATTGGCCGTATGGAAGGTGAAAAGGGCGATCACAAGCGGTAGAATTATTCTCATGGCACTATCTCCTTGGGGCATATACTGGTTACTCTTTAAAAGAATGCAAATATATATGAATAATTATAATATATTCCAATTACATGTTTCACTCAAACGAATCCTGGAGCAACTTCATTATTCTAAAAGCAACAATCGTGAATGGAATAAATAACTGGGTTTGAGGAGTTGATCCGAACTAACTCGCTGGAGGCAAATATAGAAGATTATCAGGCGCCATTCGGGATAAAAGCCTCATCTCTTTTTGTTAAATTTTACCATCGTAAAATTCACCCTTGATGATGACATTTTCGATGAGTTCGCTGCATACTCTATATGGGATCTCGGCAAGACTTTCCATCTGGCGATATGCGACAAAACTCGCAGGATAGCCCACCGATATAGTTCCTGCCATTGCCTGGATATCCATGGCATGGGCGCCATTTATGGTGGCGGAATTAAAGGCTTCTTCAGGTGTCAGACCGCAATAATTACAAGCCAGGTTGATCGCGAGTGCCATATCATGGCTCGGCGCGCTTCCCGGATTAAAATCAGAAGCGAGGGCTAGAGCACAATTTGCGTCAGCCATTTGACGGCCCCGCGGATAGGGATCCTTCAGAAAGAATGGGGCAATGGGCAGAAGCGTAGCAATTGTATCGCTGTTCGAAAGTGAGGTTATGTCCTCATCTGTCATAATTTCTAGGTGATCAACGCTTTTTGCTCCATTACGCACAGCCATTTGAATTCCTCCGATGGATGTGAACTGGTTTGTGTGGATCTTTGCTTTAATGTCGAATTCAGCGGCTTTCTGGATCACCCTTTCAGTCTCATCGACGGTAAAATAGCCGGTTTCACAAAATGCATCGCAATAATCTGCAAGACCTTCGGAAGCTATTTGAGGGATCATTTCATGGCAGATCAGATCCAAATAATCTGTACGCCGGTCCTTGTATTTGGCTGGCAAGGCATGAGCACCGAGGAATGTGGCTTTTACGGGTATCGGGGAGATTGAGCCCAATTTTTTGATCACCCGGAGCATTTTGATCTCATCCTCAAGTGTCAATCCATATCCACTCTTTATTTCTACGGCACCTGTACCTTTTCCGATGATGAGCTGCAGGCGTTCTACTGCGCCTTTTAGTAGTTCGTCTTCAGACATATCAGACAATCTTCTGGCCGAATTGAGTATGCCGCCACCTGAAGCAGCGATCTCCTGATAAGAACGACCCTGCATTCTCTGTCTGAATTCTTCACTGCGATATTTTGCGAAAACAGTATGTGTATGCGAGTCCACCCAGCAAGGGAGGATCCATTGGCTACTCATGTCGGTTACAGGCTCTTGTTTGGCAGAAAAATCAGCCATTCTACCTAGTTGGGATATCATGCCATCGGTGACGGTAATAAAGGCATTGTCAATGTGTTCCACAACGTTCAACGCCTCTCCACGTAGTGGTGAGAGAGGCGTCTTTATGGGATTAATTATCCTTTCTATGTTAATGAAATGCCTTTTCGTCATTCAATATCTTTGATGATGGAATTAAACCCATCTTTTTTAAGCTCTATTCTGAGTTTCTCGGCATTCTCCATCCTTTTGAATGGTCCATATTCTACGATGAATAAGGTTTTACCATTTCGAAGAGCAGATCTGATGCCGGGTGTCGAAGGTAGGAAATTTGTGAGGCTGTCACTCAATTTCCTTGCATTTTGATGTTGACTGAAAACGCCGAACTGAAGTGTGTAATATGACGATTTACTTACTTTATTATCGGGATGACCAGGACTGTCAGGCGTGTCATTCTCATCAGATTCGAACTGCCGGTCATTTTGATCAGTCTCGTTGACATCAAATGACTCTCTAGCATCTGAAATACTCTTTAGCTTGTCTAAGAGTTCAACAGGCCCCAGGGCGTTTTCGATCTTGGAGACAAGCTCGCCTTCTGGATCCAATATAACTATGGTAGGCAGATACCTTACTTCATATTGCTCCTTCAGAGCAAATCCGTCGAACTGATCAATATCAACCTTCACGCTGACATAATTATCGCTGAGATATTTTTTAACCCGGTCGTTGGCAAAAGTGGTTTCATCCATGTGCTTGCATGGCAGGCACCATTCTGCAACAAATTCGACCAATTGATGCTTGCCGGACGCCAAGGCTTCCTTTTTTGCAGTGAGGTAGTTACCCTTGTGAAAGACCTCATCCGCGGAATTGGATAGAAGCATCGCAGGCAACAATAGCGTGATAAACAATAGGTTGGTTTTCATATCAAATATTTCTTTAAAGTATAACTGGCTTTTAACAAGTGTTTTATAGAGTGCAAATCATATGCCAAGCGATCATATACATTGATAAATTATTTAAATTAATATTTATAATCAGTTAATAAACAGATATATAAATATAATATTCTAGAATAATATAATGATGAAAATAGTGGTATATCGGGTGTTTCTAACTGCTAGTATGTACTGATTTTCCTACCTTCGCACACGATTTAAAGATCGTTGAACATGAGTAATGTGCTAGCCGCAATAACCGGTGTTGAAGGTTATGTCCCCGAGGACGTTTTGACCAATAAAATGTTGGAATCCATGGTGGATACCACGGATGAATGGATCACTACACGTACGGGGATCAGGGAACGCCGAATTCTCAAAGGTGAGGGCAAAGGCCTTTCAGATATGGTTATACCTGCCGTCAAAGGACTGTTGCAGAAGACCAATACTGATCCCGATGAAGTAGAATGCATGATCTGTGCAACGATCACAGGAGACCGGGTATTCCCTGATACAGCCAACACAGTTTGTGATGCAGTCGGTATCAAAGGTGCTTTCGGTTTTGATATCAATGCGGCTTGTAGTGGATTCTTATTCGCATTGACCTCAGCTTCCAAAATGATAGAATCTGGATACCTCAAGAAGGTTATTGTTGTAGGCGGTGACGTTATGAGTTCGATCATTGATTACACGGACCGTACCACGTGTGTGATCTTTGGGGATGGTG
This sequence comes from Saprospiraceae bacterium, assembly GCA_033722295.1. Classification (GTDB taxonomy): domain Bacteria; phylum Bacteroidota; class Bacteroidia; order Chitinophagales; family Saprospiraceae; genus JAWVZH01. Next base: position 7,087 of record JAWVZH010000032.1, on the reverse strand, counting down.
CAGGAGCTGTTATGTTGGAACCAAATGAAGACTATGGACTTATCGATAGTATATTGAAAGGTGATGGATCAGGACGTCATGTTCTCAATATGAAGGCAGGCGGGTCCATGTATCCCCCCACAATTGAAACAGTAAAGAAGAGGGAACATTTTGTGTACCAGGACGGAAGGCCAGTATTCAAAGCAGCCGTTACAGGCATGACTGATACAGTCAAAGAGGTTGTTGAGAGAAATGGGCTTTCGATTGAAGACATCAAATGGTTGGTGCCGCACCAGGCCAATACTCGTATCATTCAGAGTGTGGCCAATGCACTTGACTATCCAATGGAGAAAGTAATGATGAATATTGAGAAGTACGGTAATACGACTGCCGGAACCTTGCCTCTTTGCTTATGGAACTATGAAGACCAACTGAAAAAAGGCGACTACGTAGTTCTTACAGCCTTTGGAGGTGGATTTACATGGGGGGCGACACTACTCAGATGGGCCTACGATGGATCATAGGCTTTCTCCAATATCCTTCTCATATGGTATATTTGTGGCTCAATTAAAATGTGAATGGCGAATACTTCAGATATAAGAAATGGTTTGTGTATAAACTTCAACAACGATATATATTCCGTTGTTGAGTTCCTGCACGTTAAACCTGGGAAAGGAGCGGCCTTTGTGCGTACAAAACTCAAGTCGATGACCACTGGCAAAGTAATAGAACATACTTTTCCTGCAGGGCACAAGATCGATGATGTGAGAGTAGAGCGAAGAGCCTTTCAGTTCCTGTACAAAGATGATATGGGCTTTCATTTTATGGATACCGAAACCTTTGAGCAGATCATGATCAATAAAGACCTGATCGACAATGCCGAGTTGATGAAAGAAAATCTTGTCGTCGACGTCCTTTTTGATGCAGAGAACAATAAGCCTCTTACTGTAGAGCTGCCTCAATATATAGAACTGGAAATCACTTATACCGAACCTGGTGTAAAGGGTGACACAGCGACCAACACCCTTAAACCGGCAAAGGTAGAGACCGGTGCGGAAGTGCGCGTTCCATTATTTATCAATGAGGGTGATGTGATCAAAGTGGACAGCCAGAATGGCAATTATGTAGAACGGATTAAAAAGTAAACCTCATGAATTTTAAGGAATTACAAGAACTGATAAAGCTCATCAATAAGAGCAACCTGACAGAGTTTAAATATAAAAAGGGTGACGAAGAGATCGCGATTCGAACCAAGAAATACCACAAGAAGAAAGAAAAGATCGTGACTACGCCTGGTTCAGCACCGATCGTGCACGTCCCACAACCCGCGCATCCTGTCAATCCTGCTGGTCAGCAGGCACCACCACCTTCAACTGAAAGTAAGGGTGAGGTCAAAGAGAAAGAAGTCGCCAAGGATGAGGCCAAGGTTGAAACTCAGAATGATCTGCTCGAGATCAAATCACCGATCGTCGGAACCTTTTACCGCTCCTCTTCACCCGATAAGCCACCATTTGTAAAAGTGGGTGATCGTGTAGAGGCCGGCCAGGTTGTTTGTATAGTGGAAGCCATGAAACTATTTAACGAGATCGAATCGGAGATATCAGGCGAAGTCGTCAAGGTAGTCGCTGAAGACGCAAGTCCGGTGGAGTATGATCAGGTGTTGTTTCTCATAGACCCTAACAAATAGGAACACATGTTTGATAAGATTTTAATTGCCAACCGTGGTGAGATCGCCCTGCGGATCATCAGGACATGCAAGGAGATGGGTATCAAGACAGTGGCTGTCTATTCTACGGCTGATAAGGAAAGTTTGCATGTGAGGTTTGCAGATGAGGCTGTCTGCATAGGGCCACCATCATCTACTGAGTCATATCTGAGTATTCCTAAGATCATGGCTGCCGTGGAGATCACAAATGCGGATGCCATACATCCAGGTTATGGATTCATGGCAGAAAATGCGGATTTTGCCGAGGTATGCGTGGAGTACGGCATAAAATTTATCGGTCCTACACCTGAGATGATCAGGAGGATGGGAGATAAGATCACCGCCAAGGAAACGATGACCGAAGCCGGTGTTCCGACGATCCCAGGTTCCGAAGGGCTTATCAAAGATGTTGAAGAGGGGCTGAAGATGGCCAAGGATATTGGGTATCCGGTTATACTCAAGGCTACAGCTGGAGGAGGAGGTAAGGGAATGCGTATAGTCTGGAAGGATGAGGACTTCGAAAGCCAATGGGATAATGCGAGAAAGGAAGCCAAAGCCTCTTTTGGTAATGACGGTATTTATATCGAAAAATTTATTGAAGAACCCCGTCATATCGAGTTTCAGATCATAGGAGATCAACATGGCAAGGTCATTCATCTCAGCGAAAGGGACTGTTCCATACAGAGAAGGCATCAAAAGTTGGTAGAGGAATGCCCCTCGCCTTTTATGACCAAAACCCTGCGGACCCAGATGGGTAGAGCAGCCGTAAAGGCGGGCAAAGCCATAAAATATGAGGGAGTAGGCACGGTGGAGTTTCTTGTCGACAAGCACAAGAATTTTTATTTCATGGAGATGAACACCAGGATACAGGTAGAGCATCCGGTTACAGAAGAAGTTGTCGACCTTGATCTAATAAAAGAGCAAATAAAGGTAGCTGCCGGCAAAAAGTTGACCAGCTCCAATCAGCTACCACAAATGCATGCTATAGAATGCCGTATAAATGCGGAAGATGCTTTGAATAACTTCCGTCCGTCTCCCGGTAAGATTCACTCTTTTCACAGTCCCAAAGGTCATGGGGTCAGGGTAGATACTCATGTCTATGCGGGCTATACGGTGCCACCATTTTATGATTCGATGATTGCCAAGCTGATATGCCGCGCTCGTACACGGGAGGAGTGTATCAAGAAGATGGAGAGGGCACTGGATGAATTTGTTGTGGAAGGCATAGAGACAACTGTTCCCTTTCATAAACGTTTGATGAAAGACGACAATTTTAGAAAAGGCAATTTCCATACAGGCTTCCTGGAGTCTTTCTCTATGGAAGATTAAATCAGCGTACAATGGGCTTTTGGGGACTTATCTCGTATCTAAGGAGTTATAAGCTCTTTGTCTCATTGAATATTATTGCCAACATCATGATGGCCATCTTTATGGTCGTCAATGTTCCCTTGTTCATTCCGCTTTTACAGATATTGTTCAATGCCGAGTATGATTACCAGCGCCCTGTTGAACCTTTCTCACTGGATACAGGTATAGATTACATCAAGTATTATATGGCCGACTGGCTGGATGGTATTCCACCGGAGACGGCCATTCTTTGGGTTTGCAGCGCCATTGTTGTACTCTTTTTCTTGAAGAATTTCTTCAGATATATGGCCATGTATTTCATTAGCCCTGTGAGGACAGGAGTGGTCCGCGATCTGCGTAATGAAATGTATTCGGAAATCATAGATCTACCACTGTCCTTTTTCAGCGAGGAAAAGAAGGGAGATCTCATCTCTCGTGTTTCATCCGATGTACAGGAAGTGGAGTCCAGCATCCTGAATGTGCTGGAAACAATATTTCGTGAGCCGATCGTGATCTTGGGCAGTTTGCTCTTCATGGTGATGATCAGTTTGAAGCTAACCGTATTCGTCTTTCTGCTCATATTATTCACCGGCGTGGTGATCGGAGGCATATCAAAGTCTCTTAAGAGAAAGTCTTTCAAGGCTCAGAACCTGCTTGGCCAACTGATCGCGAGATTGGAGGAGTCTCTTGGCGGAATTAGGATCATCAAAGCTTTCAATGCATCTTCATTTTTAAAGGGCAGATTCTTTGATGAGAATGAACAGTACCGGGATACGCTTACCAGTATTTACCGTCGAAGGGACCTCTCCTCACCACTGAGTGAGTTTCTGGGTATCACCGTCGTGGCTTTGCTTGTATGGTATGGTTCGGGACTGGTATTCAACGAATCTATAGAAGCTGCGACATTTTTTGCCTTCCTATATGCTTTTTACAATGTCATTAATCCAGCAAAGGCCTTTTCAAGCGCATTCTTTAATGTTCAAAAAGGCCTTGCCGCTCTGGACAGGATACACTTCATTCTGACAGCGAGGGATCTCAACAAGGTTCCCGAGGGGGATAGCGAGGTTAGTGGACTGAAGGATTCCATTCGCTTTAATTCAGTGGACTTCAAATACCCAAATACGGATACAACAGTGTTGCAAAAGATTTCTTTTGAGCTTAAAAAAGGAAAGACCCTTGCGCTGGTAGGTCCTTCAGGTTCAGGAAAGACGACCATTGTTGACTTACTCGCCAGGTTTTATGATGTATCAGGCGGCAGCATTGTGCTCGACAACAAGGATATCAGAGAACTGAGAACTGACGAATATCGTCACCTATTTGGTATTGTCAGTCAGGAACCAGTATTGTTCAATGACTCCGTCATTAACAATATTCGATTTGGCTCGACCGAAGTGACGGAGGATCAGGTTAAGGAAGCAGCAAAGATCGCCAATGCCCATGATTTCATTGAGGAGCTTGATAATGGCTATGACACTATCATCGGTGATCGCGGCGTCAAGTTGAGCGGAGGACAACGCCAACGACTCACTATCGCAAGGGCTATATTGAACAATCCTCCGGTGATCATTCTCGATGAGGCTACCTCATCACTGGATTCGGAATCTGAAAGGCTTGTGCAGGCTTCAATGGAGCGAATCATGGAAGACAGAACTGCAGTAATCATTGCGCACCGCCTGTCCACAATAAGAAATGTGGATGAGATCCTTTTCCTGAAGGACGGAAAGATCATTCAATCCGGAAAACATGACGAGTTGATGTCCAATGCCGGAGATTATCGCAAAATGGTTGAGTTACAGACCTTTGAGTAAGGTTTGCATGGGGCGATTCTCTTAAGGAACTCTAAAATGAGGACATGGAATTGTATCATTTCTTAACTTCATGTACTATTACATGTGGAGAATGGATTATCAAGAGGGATAATGACAGTCAGGCTTAATGGATTATCCTGCAAAACTTAAGGGTATGAAAAGAATGTTTACACTTCTATGTATGGCTTTGGCGAGCAGTCTTGGACTTGCTGCGCAAATAACGATAGATAATTCGATCTTTCCCGAGGAGGGCGATACCCTTCAAAGTTATCTGGATCTTGACGCAATGGGTATTGATCTGTTGACGCCTGGCGAAAATCTGTACTGGGATTTCTCAATGCTGAATGCTGATTCGGAACAGGACGTTCATTTCCGATCAGCGGCCGAAGGAATGGCATCAGCCGACTTTCCCGATGCAGACCTCGTGATCGAGCTCAATAACGGCGAGAGCGAAAGATACTTTAAAATTACACAAGACTATGTCGCAGAAGTGGGGTTTGCAGGATTAGACCCCGTTTTGAGACAAGTCATGGTTTCGACTGTTTACCTGAGTGATTACAGGATACAGATCGCTCCACTTGACTATGGTCAGACCTTCGAGGACTCTACCGTACTGCGAGCACAATTCCTTTATGACAGCCTGCCAAAGGAGATCAGGGATCAATTGGGCGCCATAAGGCCGGATTCCATTCGCGTAGATGTGAAGATCAAAAGACAGGATGAGGTTGATGCATGGGGCCGGGCAGAGATTCCCGGAGGAATCTATGATGTATTGAGAAATAAATCTCATGAATTGCGGACTACGACGGTCTGGGCTTTTATAAGCTTTGTTGGTTGGGCGAATGTTACAGAAACGATCAAACAACTGATCGATGACCCTACTTTGCTAGATCCTGTTGAATTGGACTTCTATTCTTATCTAACTACCGATTTCAAGGAACCCGTAGCTGTTGTTACTGTGGATTCCAATGGTACGCCCCAGCAGGTTCAGTACAAGCGACTGGAGGCGACCAATGTGCAGGATCCATTCAGAATGGCGAGTATAAAATTAACGCCCAATCCGACCTATGGGAAGGCGAAGTTATACTACTCCGGTCTGCCGAAAGGTGAATATCAACTGGTAATTCATGACATCCTGGGCAATGAACTAAACCGGGAGGCTCTTGACCTTTCCGACAACGGTATTGAGAAATTTGACTTCAGCTACCTGAATAGAGGCACTTATCTGTATAGCGTAAAGACAAGAAAGGGGGAGACTGTGACTACCAAGAGACTGGTTTTGATTAGGCCGTAAACCTGAACAGTCATAAATACTTTCCGGTGCAACTTTTTTATCCTGAGCTCGTCTATTAGGTAAAATCTCAATATGAAAAATCTAGCAGCTTTATTTTTTACGTTATGTTTTGTGCCGGCTCTGATGAATGCCCAATCGGATGAAACACTTTTCAATCATAATGGTATCAAGCTTACTGGTATCTGGGCAGGTAATACTTCGAATATCAATGAGGATAATGATGATTACGGTGTTTTCCACGGTGGATTTGTATTCGCGGAATTCAACAAGTCATTCACCTTTGGTTGGCAAGGATATGGCCTGAATGATCAGGGCCTTGAAATGGATTTCAATGGTATACATATTGGATATGCCCATGAATCTTTCAGGGTACTGCATCCAACCTTTACCATGTTCGCTGGTCGTGGAGAATTCGAGACTCAGGATGAGCTCGAACTGGAAGACAATGTATTTGCCCTTCAACCATCTCTGGGACTCGAGATGAACATTGTCAAATGGTTTCGCCTCGGACTTGATGTTGGATATCGGTTTGTTTTTGATTCAGATCTGGTCGGGTATTCCGATACAGATGTGAGCGAACCATATGTAGGCTTACGTCTGAAGTTTGGATATTCGTGGGGTGATTGAGCCCATATTGATTGAAGAAAATGGGCCAGGATAGATGTATAATTCTGGCCCATCCATTACGGAATACTAAGAGATATACAATATCCGATGAAGGAATGGCCTGATCGTGAAAGTCCTATCCAGAAAGTAGATTATGCCACGACATCTGGAAAAAAATTTGACCTCTTTTTTAAAAGAGATGACCTGCTCGATGAACACGTATGCGGTAATAAGTGGAGAAAGCTGAAATACAATATTCTCAATTGTCAGAAAGAGGGGATCGGGCGGATAATGACAATCGGTGGTGCCTTCAGCAATCATTTGTCAGCAACGGCAGCAGCTTGCCAT
>JAWVZH010000031.1:0-23593 GCA_033722295.1 Saprospiraceae bacterium | reverse complement strand
TAAAGACTCAAATCATATTCAAAATGTGAATTATGCTATTGAACAGACTGACAAATTGAGAGAAATCTATGTAAATGGCCTGACAACATGCCTGCCTTTATCATGTGATTGTGACTGTTTGTGGCCTGGAGATACTGATCTTTCAGGCCATGTGAACTACCTTGATGCCATAAATATCTTCAGGGCTCTGGGCTATAGTGGCCCCTCAAGAATGACTCCGTTGGCCTGGTCTCCTTCCAAAGTCAACCGGTGGGTATACGAAATTCCCGGTGGATTTAATTCAGCGTATGCAGATGTTGATGGTAATGGGAAAATTGAAGAGAATGATGTGAACACGCTTGAGGCTTTTCTCGGCAGGCACAACACATGCTTTTCATCATCTGATGACAATTGTGAAACTGGCGATGACCTCATCTGGATTCGGCAAAACAATAAGGATTCTGTGATTGGTAGAACAAGTTTTTTCAGGATTGACTTACTGATCAATTCAAATGAACCGATAGAAGGTATATCGTTTGAACTGGACTATGATGACTCACTTTATCATAATATCGAGGTAAGTCTAAATCCAGTTTGGCCGAATGGTAGATCATACGACTTCGAAGTGGATTATCCCGGTCGCTACAAATTGATCATGCTAAATACCGAAGGAAAGGATCTACAACTTGAGGACCCTGTTATACTAACAGTCACTCTTCTTCCAAAGAAAGCCCCTTCCTTCTATCCCAAGAAGTATACTAGCCTCAATATTTGCAATGCAAACCTCCACTATTCCAACGGTGATATGCGACCTGTATCTGGAGGTGAAGTGAAGTTGTGGATGCCTGATAGTACTGTTATTTCCTCATCCGATGACTCTATTCAAGATCATGTGCAGCTATTCCCCAATCCAACGGATGACTATCTGGAAATTGAAGGTCTTGCTGATAAAGGTTCGGAGTACCAAATTAATACTATAGAAGGTAGTGTGATCGGAAAGGGTTGGATCGATAAAGGTCGTTCGCGGATTGATCTGAGTCATGTGAGTCCTGGTCTGTATTTCCTTTTATTAAGGATTGATGGTGGAAATGCAGTTGTGAAGAAAGTGATCATCCACTGATTTATTCCTAAGTCATTCTAATAAACTAATTAAAAGTCCCGGCCTTAGAAAGTCAATAGGAAATTGCCAGAATACTCTGACACAGTCTTTAAATGTTCAACCGATCAACTTTCAAATGATCTGCAAGATTTGTATCAATTCGTCACCGTTTTTAGCGATTAGGAATATCGCTTTCCATTGAACCATGAGTTTTTTTCAAGACTGCGAAATCCCTTTTTCTGATATACTCGTACGCAAAGAATGATCCCTGTACATCTTGTGTTCTAATATTTGCGACGGCATCTCTATGTTGTTCTCATCCAACAGGCGCTTGACATCACCAATGACCTTGCTACGGATATTATCTCCGAGATAGGCGTCAGGCAAGCTTTTCGTCACAAGGATATCCACCCAGAAAAAGACTTGAAGATCGACCGTGAACTCTCCTAATTCAGAAATCAGAACTTTAGGTTCGGGTGACTTGAGAATGAGTTCATTCTTTGTTAGGTATGCCAGAATTATCGATCTGACTTCTTCCAATTCACTTTCCGGCGCAACACCAACGACAAAGCTCACACGCAGATAACCATCTTTGGTATAATTGATCAGACTGTTTTTGAGAATAGCTGAATTGGGAATATAGATGTCCTTACCTTCAACATTTCTCAAATGCGTCATTCTGACATCCAGATCCTTGACCGTCCCCTTGAATCCATCCACTTCGATGATATCCCCTATTTCAAATGGTCTCTTAAAGGCGAGTATTATACCGGACAAGAAGTTCTCTCCAATATCCTTGAAGGCAAAGCCGAAAACGATAGCACTGATCCCTGCACCTGCAATCAGTCCGCTGGCAATACCGCCAAACCCCAATAGGTTGAGTGCTGAGATGATACCCAGGATGTAGAAGGACCATTTGACTGCCTCTGAAATAAAGTTGGACACAATCCTGTCATCCCATCTCTTTTCCAGGCTCAAATGGATTATTCTGCCTATGAGTTTACCCGCTACAATACAGACCAAAATGACCAGTATTCCGGTCACCAGAGCAGGTACCTTTTGGCTTGCTACAACAATAAAATCATTGAATATTTGCTTGAAGTCAACCAGTAGTAAAACATTCATACTTATAGTTTTATCAATTTCTCAATTGTGATGGCCTTATCTAAAGCTTAACAGCTCACATTAAAAGCTATTCATTCTGGAATCCAGATATGTGGCTTTTCTCTATGGCACTTTACTTATCTTCCTCAACGTGACTTTTTTGTTAGCACTTTTTCAGGTACACGAATTAATTGCAAGATATTCTATTTAGACTATGTGAGTTTCTTTGATTCCGAGTAGTAATATCAATTCCCTTTGCCTTGAAAGGACTTGGACAAACTTATTCTGAAGACCTGTAAAGGACAGCGAAATAATTAATGAAGCCATATCCTCACTCTTTCGTGCTTCATCTTTATCTTTCGATTTTAGTCATTTGTCATATAGATCCATGAAAAAACCTCTCGTTTCACCCCTCGACCGAAATGCCACCAAAGAAGCACAGGAAATGGCAGAGTTCTATGAAGAAACCCTCGGCTTTACGCCCAACAGTCTTTTTACCATGATGCACCGTCCGCGGATCGCCAATGCCTTCCTGGAGATGAACCAGGCCGTCATGGAGAACAAGGGTAGGGTCACCAGCGCGCTGAAAAGACAATTGGCTTACCTCTCCAGCCGTACTGCCGGTTGCCGGTATTGCGAAGCGCATGCTATCCGTGCGGCTGATCGCTATGGGTCCGAACAGGACAAGCTCAACAATATCTGGGAGTACAAGACCTACCCGGCCTTCACCGAGGCAGAAAGGGTAGTATTCGACTTCGCCATTGCCGCCTCTTCGGTGCCCAATGGCGTTACTGATGAGATTGCGGAGAATCTCAGAAAACACTGGGACGAGGGCGAGATCGTGGAGATCCTGGGTGTCATCGCCTTATTCGGCTATCTCAATAGGTGGAATGACAGTATGGGCACTCAGCTCGAAGAACCGGCCGCAGATGATGGCAACAAATACCTGGGAAAGTACGGTTGGACGAGAGGAAAGCACGAGTATTAAATATGAGATATGAGATATGAAATGACACTTGGCCATTGGTCTTTAGCTGTTGGCTAGGAACACGTGAACCGCCGATGGGCGCTATTATGAAATATGAAATAACAAGATGGAAGTCGTTCTAAAGTAGGAAAAGCCAATTTCCAATTACCTATTACCTATTACCTCCCAAGCCAGAGTGCCAAAGCGCCAGAACGCTAACACGCCTTAAAGATGCCTTTCCGCATGATAGCTCGACCTGACGAGGGGTCCGCTCTCCACAAAATCGAAGCCTCTTTTTAATCCTTCTTCCTTGTACATGGCAAAAGTGTCAGGATGGACATAGTCGGCGACCTCGAGGTGAAGTCTTGTCGGCTGCAGATATTGCCCAATGGTGAGGACATCGCAACCATGCTCGACGAGGTCGTCCATGATCTTGAACATCTGATCCTCCGTCTCACCCAGACCGACCATCACACCAGACTTGGTGCGCTTGCCGTATGCCTTGGTGCGCTTGATCTGTTCAAGGCTTCGTGCATACTTGGCCTGAGGGCGTACCTTGCGGTAGAGCTCCTCAACTGTCTCCATATTATGAGAAACCACTTCCTGCCCGGCGCTGATCATCTTTTCAAGGGCTTCCCAGTTGGCCCGAACATCAGGGATCAGAGTTTCAATGGTCGTGGAAGGAGACATTTCCTTCACAGCTCTTACTGTCCTGTACCAGATATCAGCCCCCCGGTCCTTGAGTTCATCACGATTGACCGAAGTAAGCACTGCATGTTTGACCTCCATCAATTTAATGGCCTCTGCCACTCGTTCCGGTTCGTCGATGTCATACTCGGGAGGTCTACCCGTTTTGACTGCACAAAAGGAGCAGGATCGTGTACAGACATTCCCTAATATCATAAATGTAGCTGTGCCTGCACCCCAGCATTCTCCCATATTTGGGCAATTGCCAGACTGGCAAATTGTATGCAGATTATACTCATCAACGAGCTCGCGCACTCTGCGATAATTTTCGCCTATGGGCAATTTTACTCGGAGCCAATCCGGCTTTTTACGGCGTTTTTCTTTTTCTGATGAAACTACGGGTAGTTCTATCATTGGTATTCAGACTTCTTTTGAATGATAAACAGCTCGATCCTAATTTCTCTTTCCGAGCTGTAAAGTTAGATAAACGTTTAAGAAGAGCCTTCGGTTGTTCTCAATCACCATAATCGGGACTTCCTGGAAAAACACATCTACCATTATCCCGGCCTCCATGGCGGTCACGTACTTTTCAAAGGCCCCGAGTGCAAAATGTGTCCCGAACTTGCCGTGAATGCCCGGCAGGACATTTAATTCACTAAATCCTTTGAAGAAACCCGCCCTTCCCTGGATTCTTGTATCATCAAGGAAGAGGTCAGCATTTTCCTCAGAATATTTGATCTCCCTGACTTGACGCTCACCATCAACTCTGAATGCAAAAATGAGATAATAGGGCTTCGTGAATCCCAGGGTAGGTCCAACCTCATAGTTGATCCCTACGGCAACTCCTTTGTGCTTGGTCTTCTCCGAAAAATATCGTTTAGATCCGAAACCGCCTCTGAGAAGTAGAAAGGAGTTTTGCTTCCCATAAGTATAAGAATTGCTAATATCTATGGTCGTCTGATAATTCAGGCTTTGTCGGATCTCTTTAGGGTGCCGTAAAAATCCTATATCGAAATGGTAGTAATTTGTCTTGTAATAGGTCTTTATGGTGCCTTTGTCAAATCCTATCTTCAGGCCATTGGAGTGAAGAGTCAGATTTACGGCATACTCATCATTATAAATAACGCCTTTCGGGGCATATGCACTCTCTCTAGGCAAGATAGACGACTGCCCAATAACCACGGTCGTGGTTATCGCCAACAGTAGTGTGATCGTGGTAAGTCGCCTCAACATACGTTCAATATAAGAGCATTTATTCATATTTACAACGCTGAAAGTGTCGGATAAGATGACAAATCGACTAATAATTTTTTCTATTTACCCCTTAGAACGTCTGGATTACGTGCTGCGGTTTGTCTTTTTTCACCTGGCGGGCATCGAATATCGGGTTGTCAATGATCTCTCTGAGATCAACACTTCCGACTGGGTGATCAACTACTCGGACCTCGAGTTTCCCGAGGGTGGTTTTCAAATTCTTCCCGATGGTTCGCTTAGTTCAGGTGAAAAACCTGCCATTCCGGACTCAAGCTTGAATTGGCGAGAACCGGGCAGCCTGCCGGAAACACTTGACGTATTTTCTTTTATTTTTTTTCATCTGAGCCGGGTAGATGAATTCGACCCTGATGTCATGGATGAGCATGACAGAGTCCTGGCCAGGAACACCTGGTTGGGAAAGCAGGATCTCCTTCAGGTTCCTGTTGTCGATATGATCGTTGAGAGATGGTTCAAACTCTTCAACCAAAAATTTCAGACGGATCATTTTGTTGTAAGGATGAACTATAAACCTTCTGTGACCATTGATGTGGACCAGCTATATGCTTATAGACGGAAGCCCTTACACCGGTGGTTGGGCAGCCTGATGCGAGATATTCTCAAGGGCCGCTTAAACAGGGTTTGGCAAAGGCTGAAGGTCTTGCGGGGCGGAAAAGACCCATACGATCTTCTCAACGAAATGATCCTGGGGTCACGCGCCAATAATTTGGATGTCAAGATCTTCTTTCTCATCAGTGGATTATCCCGCTTTGACCGGCAGATTGGCCTAAGGTCAGAAGATTTTGAAAAATTGGGAGAAGAGGTTGAAATAGGATTGCACCCCTCTTATCTTTCTACTCAAAATCCAGTTCAATTTCATCGCGAAAAAAAGACACTGGAAGAGCTCACTGGACGCGAGATAATATCCTCCAGATTCCATTATTTAAGATTAAAAGTTCCCGTTTCCTATCAATTACTATGTCAGGAGGGGATCACACATGATTATACGTTGTCGTGGTCAGACGAAATAGGCTTCAGGGCTGGAACCTGTCATTCTTTTCAGTATTACGACCTGGAACGTGAAGCTACAACGGAATTGTGGATACATCCGATAATCGCTATGGACGTGGTCCTAAAGAATACCCTCAGGCTGGATCCTCAGAGGGCTGTAGATCAGGTAAACCATCTCATTGACAAGTGCAGGGCTTTCAGGGGAGAGGCCACTATCATCTGGCACAACAGCAGTTTTGATAAAACCGAGGATTGGAGCGGATGGGAAAAGGTTTTTGAGCGGATACTTGCCAATATGGCTACCAAATGACCATATTTGAAAAAAATAGCCTGAGCAGGAATTATTATGACTACCACACTTACCGATCGAAACTCTCTTGTCAATAATATAATAGCTCAATTGAGAGATACGAAAGTTCAGAAGGATCGTATGAGATTCAGGAGGAACCTTGAAAGATTCGGCGAGATCGTGGCTTATGAGATCAGTCAGACATTCAATTACGAAGGCCGCGTTGTGGAAACCCCATTGGGTGAGGCTCATATAGATCTTTCAACGAATGACCTGGTAATCACTGGAGTTCTAAGAGCAGGATTACCACTTCACCAGGGATTATTAAATATGTTTGACGGGGCGGGAAGTGCTTTTGTCAGCACTTACAGGAAGCATCACGCAAGCGGAAGTTTTGAGGTTAATCTGGAGTACCTGACGACACCAGCCCTTGATGGAAAAACGCTGATCATTGCCGACCCGATGTTGGCTACGGGTTCCACGGCGGTTCATACTATTCAAGCCTTATTGGAATATGGTAAACCCGAAATGATTCATGTGGTTACGGTAATAGGATGTAATCAGGGCATTGCGTTCCTAACCCGGGAATATCCTGACGTACATCTCTGGGTAGGTAGCATAGATGATGAACTCACAGCGAAATCATATATCGTTCCCGGCCTTGGGGATGCGGGTGACCTTTGCTATGGGGAGAAACAATTAGATTGACGATCTAGATGAGTCCAGTTGTAGTCCTCATTGTTATAGCCTCTTATTTTCTTGTTTTATACCTTATCTCACTGAGGACGCGCGGTCGTGCAGATAATGCCACTTTCTTCACGGCCAACCGACAGTCACCCTGGTATGTGGTGGCATTTGGGATGATCGGTGCTTCATTGAGCGGGGTCACTTTTATATCTATTCCGGGTGTAGTCGGTGCCGGTGGTGCAAATGAGGCTTTTTCATATATGCAGATGGTTTTCGGGTATGTAGTTGGCTATGCATTCATCTCTATCGTATTGCTTCCGATCTACTATCGCCTCAATGTGACAACCATATACGAATTTCTCAATGAGCGCCTGGGGTGGACCTCTTATAAGATGGGGGCTGCCTACTTTTTAATTTCCCGTAGCATCGGCGCTGCCTTTAGATTGTATTTAGTTGCTCTGGTACTCGATATTTTCATATTCGCTCCTTTGGGCGTACCATTTTGGGCAACGGTGGGAGCAACCATCATTCTTATCTGGATCTATACATTCCAGGGTGGCATAAAAACCATCGTCTGGACCGATACACTTCAGACGACTTTCATGATATTGGCTGTCATCCTGACTCTCGTTTCAATCAGTCAATTTCTCACGGGAACTACCCTGGGATTTATAGACCTGATCGCCCAGAGTGATTATGATCGAATATTTTTCTTTGAAGGCGGCTGGGAAGATCCCAACAATTTTTTCAAGCAGTTCATTGCAGGCGCACTGATCACCGTGGTGATGACGGGACTGGACCAGGATATGATGCAAAAGAATCTGACCTGCCGGAATATTAGGGAAGCCCAGCTCAATATGACGACCTTTTCCCTCATCCTTGTGGTTGTCAACCTTATTTTCCTTTCTCTTGGAGCCATGCTCTACATTTTTGCGAATGCCAAGGGACTGGCAATCCCTGAGCGTACGGATCAACTTTATCCAATGATCGCCCTGGAGCAGTTGTCGCCGTTCATTTCTATCGTCTTTGTGATCGGGCTGATCGCTGCGGCCTATTCTACAGCAGATTCGGCTTTGACCTCATTGACCACTTCATTTTGTGTGGATTTCCTGGGACTTCACACTCTGCGGAGTCAGGAGGCTGGAAATGAAAAGAGGACAAGGTGGATGGTTCATCTCGGATTTTCCATCGTCCTTTTCCTTATCATAGTGGTCTTTCATTGGGTCAACAGCGATGCTGTCATCAATGGACTGTTCAAGGCTGCAGGATATACCTATGGCCCGATCCTGGGGCTATTCACCTTTGCCCTGATCTTTGGGTATAAACAGATGGATGGCAGAGGTGTGGCGATCACTTGCATACTGGCACCGATTCTGACTTTCTGGCTAGATGCAAATGATCTATTTTGCGGATTTGAACTGGGTTTTCTCAATTTATTGTTGAACGGAATCTTATCTTTTGCGGGATTGCTATTGTCTTTAAAATGGAGCAGGTCATGAAGATTACCGAACAAGATTCTCATTATCATAATCTCGAACAGCAATCCGTGCGCCAATTGACAGAATGGATCAATCAGGAAGACCAAAAGGTGGCTCCTGTCGTTCGAGATTCAATACCTCAGATAGTTCCACTCATCGAGTCAATTATTCCCAAGATGGAGGCCGGAGGGCGTTTATTCTATATCGGAGCAGGAACGAGTGGGAGATTGGGTATACTGGATGCTTCGGAATGCCCTCCGACGTTCGGCGTCCCGGATAACTGGGTTATAGGCATTATTGCTGGTGGCGATGGTGCGATCCGGAAAGCTGTGGAGCATGCCGAAGATGATGACTCTCAGGCCTGGAAGGATCTTAGGATGTATGCCATTGACGATCTGGATACGGTGGTTGGAATTGCCGCCTCTGGTACAACTCCATATGTGGTAGGCGGACTCAGAGACTGCAGATCAAATGGGATCACCACAGGTTGTGTTACTTGTAATCCCGACACACCTGTTGCTCAGCATTCGGATTTTCCTGTGGAAGTCATCGTTGGTCCCGAATTCGTAACCGGCAGTACCAGGATGAAATCGGGCACTGCTCAGAAGATGGTACTAAATATGATCACGACATCGGTTATGATCAGGCTAGGCCGTGTAAAGGATAACAAGATGGTAGATATGCAGTTATCCAATAATAAACTGGTGGAAAGGGGTATCCGCCTCGTCGGACGTGAAACGGGGCTGAGTCTTGAAAAATCGAAAGAAATGTTAATTCAACATGGAAGTGTGAGGAAAGCCATTGAGGCATGGAACAAGCAACTCTGAATTGGGTTTTATCTTTATCATTGAAATAAGTCCGTTTGGATCATACTGGCTTTCATTCTGAATTTGAAAAATTACTTTTAAAAAAACAATCATCTAAACATGAGTCAAAAATTTATTATTGAAGAGTTCGATAAATATAAAGTCTTCCTCTACGGTAAGAAGTTCGAAGGCGAACAAACGGACTACGGCCTTGACCTTACATTACCTTCTGGCAAGGCTTATCTGCGATTCTGCAAGAATTACATGAAGGAAAACTTCATTCGTGAGGTAGGTGGCAAAAAGCACTTTTTCATCTATCTGAGAGCTGATAAATATCCGGCCTTCATAGATATCTTGAGGAACGAACAACCACTCTTCTTTTTCTACAATTATGAAGATGACAGTTTTTATCTGACTACTTCTGATGAGCCTGTTGGTGAATCTGAGACCCTTTTGAACAAGATGGCCGATCAGGATGAAGACTAGTCCGCGAAATTAATTAAGGCAAATATTGAATAGATCGGTTATTTTGACCAGGTGTCATCCTGATTCCAATAGTCAAAATAATTCTCGCGAGCTCTTTCTTCCTTGGTTTTATCAAAAGCGTCCCTGGGAAGGAAGGGTTCCTTTTCTTCCTCCTCAAGCTCCCAGTCATAGGGTTTGTCGACCTCATCTTCTTCTACCTCTCCTTTCTTTACAAAAGCAACAAAGATACCGACAAGCCCACCAAGGAGATGACTTTCCCAACTTATGCCTTCCTGGTTTGGCAGTATCCCAGCGAAATAGCCGTGATACATGAATATCATGATAAGGGCAAGAACAATGGATTTGATGCTTCTCCGGAAAATGCCGAGCCAGAACACGAAGGAGATCAGGCCATAGACTACTCCACTAGCTCCAATATGAAACACGGATCTTGCCAATAGCCATACTGAAAGACCCGTCAACACATAAATGAGGACAAAAGAGCTCACGGCTACTCGTGGATAGAAGAGCAGTATGACGAACATCATTGTGAACAACGTAATGACGTTTGAGAACAGATGCTGAAAACTGCCATGTATGAGCGGTGAGGTAATTATACCTGGTAGACCGTAAATGTCGCGTGGAAATACACCGAAGATATTCAACTGCATTCCGGTCAACACATTGATTATATGTACCCCGATTATGAAACCGCAGAAAAGTGCAGGAATCTTGAGAGCTGCTTTAATATCGCGTTTGTTCCACGCCATCAGACTAAGAAACGAAAATTACCTTGCTATGGTTTCTGTTTAATGGAGGTTGTTCAGGATGACCGAATTCTTAGGACCTGAATTTCCTGTGGACGAGTTGTATGAAATTGAGCGCTTTTTTCCTTTTGGATTCATCTGCCCATTCATACTTGGCTGCAACGTCTTTTGACAAATAACTGACCGCCCTGTCGTAATCGTTGAGTTGATCCAATTTGCTCAGACAAGCCCTGAACTCCTGGCTGTTGCCATCGAATAGTTCATTGATCGTAAAGATCTTTTCATTGATGCTCATCGATTTCTCAATATCATTGATCGCCATCTTACTGAGCTTCTCCGAAAGCTCGGTAGCCTCTTCTTCCTCGAACAATTCGAGTATCTCCTGTGGTATACTTTCGGTGCGGCTTTTTGAAGGTTCGGTATCAGCAGACAGGTCTTTCGAAGAATCACTGACCGTGGCCACCTCTTTATTTTTCCCCTTATCGGTATCAGGCTCTATTTCCTTACTGGAGCCGTTTTCAGATCGTCCTGGTGATTGCGGTGTAGAACTCTCTGTAGGGCCTTTGGATTTTGATGACTGTGACTCCTGTTCAACTTCTCTATTGGTATATTCATAGAGTTTCCGGATGTAGTCCCTGAGAAGGTCCATCTCCAATTTTGTGATCTGACCGTCGGCCTCGATCATGTCGACGGTTCTGGTGATCTTTTTCAGTTGTAATTTTATGCGGTTAAAATCCATACTCCCTCATTGTTGATAGTGAATAACGTCCCTTGACATTGGAATCTTATGGCGTAAGGGTAATTTTTGCAATGCAAAAGTAACGTAAAGGTTGTGGAATAATGATCATTTTATACCTACATATGTCGATTTTTTAAATATTAGCCTTAAAATTGAGTCATGTTTTTAGAGCCCAGTTTTCGTGGACAAAGGAGCGGATGGATCGAAGTGATCTGCGGGTCCATGTTTTCGGGTAAGACGGAAGAATTGCTGAGGCGCGTCAGGCGCGCGAGGATCGCTAATCAGAAAGTGGTCATCTTTAAACCTTCAAAGGATAGCCGTTATGAACTGGACAGTGTAGTCTCCCACGATGAGAACTTCATGGAATCGACGTCCGTAGGGCGGTCGTCGCAAATTCTCGAGATCGATCCTGATGTCCGGGTGGTCGGCATTGACGAAGCACAATTTTTTGATGAGCAATTACCCATGGTATGCGAAAAGTTAGCTGTTCGGGGTGTTCGTGTCATCTGCGCCGGACTGGATATGGATTTCAAGGGCCGGCCGTTTGGTCCTATGCCACATCTCCTAAGTATAGCTGAATATATCACTAAAGTCCATGCTATATGTCCCCATTGTGGTAATCTCGCGACTCATTCATATCGGTTGACAGAAGAAGAGGATACGATCGTAGTAGGGGAGAAGGACAAGTATGAGCCCAGATGCCGATTATGTTATAATATGGGTAATATCCTGGATCTGAAGATTCAGTCTTGATGAATGTATTTCTCGCATTGGCACCCTACCATTATTAAAAGGATCACAGTTTCCTCGTGCGAGATTGAATCGATACTTTTGCGCATTAATTGAAATCAGATGAAAAGGCCAATACGTACCGCGCTCATTTCAGTATTCCACAAGGACGGTCTTGAACCCATCATACGCCAACTGGAAGCTCACAATGTAAAGATCTATTCAACCGGTGGCACCCAGAAATTTATCGAATCCCTGGGTGTTGACGTCCATGCTGTTGAAGACCTGACGTCCTATCCCTCTATACTGGATGGCAGGGTAAAAACATTGCATCCCAAGGTGTTTGGAGGGATCCTGGCACGAAGAGAAGATGATCACATGAAACAATTGGAAGCATACGATATTCCTCCGATCGACCTGGTCATCGTCGACCTCTATCCTTTTAAAGAGACCGTCGCCCAAACCGATTCTGAAACAGAGATCATAGAGAAAATAGATATAGGAGGCATTTCCCTTATACGAGCGGCTGCGAAGAACTTCCGGGATGTAATGATCGTGTCTGACAAATCTCAGTATGAATACTTACAGGAGCTTCTGAATAGAGGACCTTCTTCTGAATTAGTGGAGAGAAAGCAGCTGGCCGCTCATGCCTTTTATGTCAGCGCAGATTATGATCAGGCCATCATGGGTTATTTCTCGGACCAACCTGAAGGCCTGAACGTCATACAGAAAAAAGCTCATCCTTTGAGATATGGTGAGAATCCTCATCAGAAAGCACACTTTCTGGGTGACCTGGACTTGTTTGAGCAGATCAGTGGTAAGGCTCTGAGTTATAACAATCTTGTGGATGTCGAAGCTGCCCTGCAACTTATGAAGGAATTTGAAAATGATGGCCCCACCTTTGCAGTGCTGAAGCACACCAATCCATGTGGGATAGCAACGAGATCAACAGTTCTGGAATCGTGGAAAGCGGCACTGGCGGGTGACCCCATATCAGCTTTCGGTGGGATCCTGATCTCGAATAGCAGAATAGATAAGGAGACTGCTGAGCAGATCCATAATATGTTCTACGAGGTGTTGATCGCACCAGCCTTCGACGATGATGCTGTGAAACTATTGACCTCTAAGAAGAAAAGGATCCTGCTTCTCTTAAAGGACTATCCACAGGAAAGGTGGCAATACAAATCCATACTGGATGGTACTATAATTCAGGAAGGGGATTATCAAATAGAGCAAAGGGATCAATTTGAATGCATGACCACCTTGTCTCCGTCAGAGTCACAACTGGATGATCTGGAATTTGCCCTGAAGTGTGTCAAGCATCTCAAGTCCAATACGATAGTACTTGCCAAAGGCCAGCAGCTCATTGGTATGGGATGCGGTCAGACTTCAAGAGTTGATGCGGCCAAGCAAGCCATCGAAAAAGCTGAAAAAATGGATTTTAACCTCTCCGGATCTGTGATGGCTTCGGATGCCTTCTTCCCCTTTCCGGATTGCGTGGAATTAGGTGCGGAGGCCGGTGTCAAGGCCATTGTTCAACCGGGAGGGTCTATCAATGACAAGGCCAGTGTAGAGACATGTGATGAGCTTGGTCTGGTCATGGTTAAAACAGGTGTTAGGCATTTCAAGCATTAATGAAGGCTGGACTTGACATAGGAAATTCCAGATCCAAGCTTGGCTTGTATTTCGATGATGGCACGATCGAAACGAAAGAGATCGAGCGGTCACCGGAAGCCATTCTGAAGAGTGTCAATAAATATGCGATAGAAGAGCTTATTGTGTCCAGTGTTTCGGGTGATCTGGTTGATGATGTTATGTTGATGAAGGCATTGAGACATTTCGTCTTCCTAACCCATCACACACCACTTCCTATTGTTCTGAAGTATGAAACCCCGGAAACTCTCGGAAGAGACCGTATGGCACTTGCCGTCGGAGCCTGGTCGATCAACAAGAAAAGGTCATCTTCGTGGTTGATCCTGGATGCTGGTACGTGCATTACCATGGATGTATTGAACGGAGAAGGTGAATTCCTCGGTGGTGCTATCAGTCCGGGAATTGCGATGAGACTCAAGGCAATGCATACTTTTACGGCCAATTTGCCGTTTGTCAATCTGAAAGACTGGGAAGACCCTATCGGCAGGAATACTGAGGAAGCCCTGATCAGAGGTGCTGCACAAGGTGCTGTATGCGAGATCGAGGGATATATAGAAAGATTGAAGTCGGAGTTGGAAGATCTTAACGTAATCTTAACCGGAGGAGATGCTACATTCATTTCGAAAAAAATAAACAGTAAGATATTTTTGCAACCCGATTTGTTGCATGTGGGCTTACGGGAAATCTTGAAGTATAATGCAGAATAGACTGTTAGTGACATTGATGGGAATGCTCATGGCCTTCACACTGTTGGCCCAGCCCAAGATCAATTCGCCGCTTTCCAGATTTGGTATTGGAGATGATCATTCTTATAACGGACATTTCCTGAATCTCAGTGGTGGCCTTTTCGGTGGGTATGCCGACGCGAACCTAGTGAATGTGCACAATCCTGCTTCACTCGGATATCTGAGGTCCACGGCATTTGATGTAGGCTTTACCGCAGGGACGAGTGATATTCAGGTAGATGAAGAATCGGGTGAGTTCAATCAGGGCAATCTGGAGCATCTCACCCTGGCATTTCCGCTTCGTAATTCCATAAGTGAGGTGCTGGAAAGAAAACAGAATACAACGAGTTGGAGCATGGGTTTTGATCTGAGAGCAAAAACTCGAGTCGGCTATAGCGTGGCGATCTCGGATACGACTTCAGATTTGGGTGCTGTTTCCAGGTCCTATGAAGGCCGGGGTGGCACCTACGAATTGGGCTGGCTTAATGCCTACAGATATAAAAACTTCTCTGTGGGCCTGGATATAGGGCTGTTTTTTGGCAATATTTCCGCCAATCGAACGGTCATATTTGAAGATCAGACGGATGCCCTCAGGAATATTTTCGAAGATGATATCAATCTCAATGGTTTTCGGTGGCGGCTTGGCACACAGTACAGATTTATCCTTAACAAGGATGAGGAGAATGAGAACCGTAAGAGATACTTCACCATTGGAATGTATGGTCATGCAGGTACTGACTTCACGACTACAGGTACGAAGTTGTATCATGGGCTTCGCGTGGTTACCGGTATCCGGGATACACTGATCAACGAGTCTGGAATCCAGGGTTCCGGACATTTGCCCGGGGCAATTGGTTTTGGCTTTGTTTATGAGCCTGACCTTCGTTGGGAACTTGGTGCTAACCTGGAATACTCTGACTGGGAAAATTATGAATCCGAAGACTTTGGAAATGGTGGTTTCGGCAATGCGCTGAGGATAGGTGCAGGTGTATCTTTCTTGCCAGATCAAAATGCTTTTGGCAGATATTTCCAAAGAGTCGCCTACAAAGCTGGTTTTCAGTACATACAGGATGGAAGAACATTTAATGGCGACGCCGTATCGACGACGAAGGTCCATGCTGGCATGACGATGCCGTTCTATTATTTACGCCAGATATCGTTTGTTCACCTGGGCTTTGAGTACAGAAAGACCTCGGCAGATTTCATTACCGAGGACTATTTCGGTCTCACCTTGAGTGCTACGTTCAATGATAATTCCTGGTTTTTGAAAAGAAAATTCAATTAAAATGCAGATTATGAAAGGTGCGACTCATATGTCGCTTTTCCTGATATTCTCTATTTCGAATCTTTTGGGTCAGGTTGATTGCACCAAGTTTTCTGAATCTCCGAGAGGAGAGGAGGGGCTTGATGCCTACAGTGTCTACATGCAGGCAATAAAAATGGAAGATTGGAAACTGGCTTATGACCAGTGGAAGATCGCCTATGAGATCGCTCCGGCCGCAGATGGAAAGCGCGATCATAATTTTACCAAAGGTGTAGAGATACTGACAGCGATGTATGAGAAGGAGGAGGATGCCGCAAGAAAGAAGGAGATGGTAAAAACCATCGACAGACTTTATAGTGAATGCTACGAGTGCTATCGGCAGGGAGCTATCAATCCTCCTGATTGCGAAAGCGGAGATTGTGTAGAGGAGCAGATCGGACATCTCAAAAATGAGTATGCCTATATGATGTATTACCATCTGCGCCAACCTTACAGGAAGAATCTGAAATTGATAAGGGAATCACTCTCACTCACCGGAAAACATGCTTTGTACACCATATTCGTGCCGGCTGCCAATATTGTGATACATCAGTACGATAAAGGTGCTGTCGATGATGAAGTTGCGCGTGAGGTCTATCTTGATCTCCAGGATGTTTATGAATATAACCGAACGGATGAAAAATATGGTCAGTATTATCAGCAGGGTTGGGATTATGCGCAGAATGTCTATGCGCCCTTTGAAAATGAGATCTTCGACTGCGAATTCTTTCTGAACAAGTTCAAACCGCAGTACGAAGCTACTCCTGACGATCCTGAGCTTTTGAAGAAGATCATCGCCAAACTGAAGGCAGTGGACTGTCCGGGTACGGATCCATTTTTTATGGAAGTGGATGAGAAATGGAAGAAATATGCCGAGGAGGAAAATGCAAGGCTCAGGGCGGAATTTGAGGCTAAGAATCCTGGCGTGGCGGCTAAAAGGTTATATGACGAAGGTAAATACAAAGAAGCCATTGAAAAATATGAACTGGCCATTTCCACTGAGGAGGACGTCGAGAAAAAGGCTGGTTACTTGTTTTCCAAAGCGTCGATCTTATTCCGTAAACTGAATAGGTACAGTGAAGCGAGAAGTACCGCTTATGAGGCAGCCGAATTACGACCGGAATGGGGACGCCCATATATGTTGATAGGTGATATGTATGGATCCACAGCAAGTAGTTGTGGTGATGACTGGAATCAACGGATGGCGATCCTTGCTGCCATTGATAAATACAAATATGCCAGAGCCATCGATGAGGAGGTGGCGGATGAGGCGACAAAGAAGATCAGCCGTTATTACGGCAGCAAGCCGGAAAAATCGGAAGGCCATATGAGAGGTGTAAAACCAGGAGACCGACAGACCGTTGGATGCTGGATAGGAGAGACAGTTAGCGTCTCATTCAAATGATGGGTGGTAAGGATTAATGGTGCCTTGGGCGTCTAAAAAATTAGAAGGCCGCGTTTCTTAAAGAAAGCGGCCTTTATTATTTTAATACCGTTAATTCCGAACCAATGATTTAAGCAGCATGTCTTGTTTAAGAGGATAACTTTAAACTGTAACCCATGCATATCATAATGAAACCTACATTGTTCTTACTACTTTTTGGATCTCTGATCTGGAGTTGTACACCGAAAGCAGCCCCTCCTGAAGAGGTGGAGGAAGAAGAGCCGGTTGTCGAGATCGACCCGAATGATCCGTGTCGCACGTGGAATAATCTTCCGAATAAAGAAGAGATCATAGAAGCCCATGTTCTCTATCGCGATTTTCTGAAGCAGGAGAAATATGAAGAGGCCTATCCTTATTGGGTGAAGGCCTATGAAGCCGCGCCGATGGCCGACGGCAGGAGAACGACACACTTCGAAGATGGTATACAATTGAATTACCACTTTTTCAAACAAACGGATGATTCCAGTTACAGGCAAAAGATTTTCGAGGACCTCATGCCGAAAATGCGGATTTGCGATGAAAACCCCGGCTATGCGGCAGGCGTACAGGCATTCGATCTGTATTACGAATACAAGGATCTTGCAACTGATATGCAGATCTATGAATTGTTTAAGCAGGCCATGGATGAGTCCGGGAAGGAAACACCAGCTTTCATATTGAATCCGTTCATCAAGGTGCTGTCTGATGTATTCATGGATGACCAGATCCCTATGGAAGAGGCTAAGAAGTATGTAGCAATGATCGATTCGGCTCTGACATACGGACTGGAAAATTGCGGCGACGAATGTGCGGACTGGGAAATAGTAGCTTCGTATGTTCCAGGACAGATGAATCAGTTGGAAAGCGTGAAGGGCTTTTTTGATTGTGACTATTATATGGATAAATACTATCCGGAGTTTCTCGAGAATAAAGATGACTGTGACGTTGTAGACAATGCTTTTATCAGCATGAAATGGGGAGGATGTGATATGAATGACCCGAGATTTCAGGAAGTGGCAGAGGTCAAGGAAGAAAAATGTAAGGTTATTGTAGGAGATCCGGATCTGGTAGAAGGAAGAGACTGCCTGGAAAACGGAGATTACTCCTGTGCCATGAAAGCCTACCAACGCTATGTGGACAAAACGGATGATGATGAGAAAAAGGCCAAATTTTTGATGCGCATGGCCAAGATATCTTACGCCCATTTGAAGAATTTCTCACGTGCAAGAAGTCTGGCCTTGCAAGCTGCGAAGTACAAGTCCGGATGGGGCGAGCCTTATATGCTTATCGGTAGCCTTTATGCTTCCAGTGGTCCATTATGCGGACCGGGGACGGGTTGGTCAAGTCAAATTGTTACCTGGCCCGCTATTGACAAGTGGCAATATGCAAAGAAAATAGACCCTTCTGTAGCATCCAGGGCCAACAGACTTATCAGTAATTATAGCCGGTATATGCCTTCCGTGGGAGACATCTTTCAAAGAGGACTCAAAGAGGGTCAACCATTTAGGGTAGAATGCTGGATACAGGAGAATACGACGATACGATCAGCACCTTAATAATATCAAAGGGACTTAAATTTTTGGATCATTGATCCTTGAAGCACTTGTCGATCAATTCAACGATGATCCTGGCTATTCTTTTTTGTGCCTGTTGAGTTGATGCGCCGATGTGCGGGGTCAAACTTATACGATCATGCTGAAGGATCTCTTTGCTGGGTGTAGGCTCGTTATCAAAAACATCTAAGCCGGCCCCCCAGATCTTACCATCATCCAGCCCTTTCAATAATGCGTCTTCATCGATGCAGCCACCGCGAGCCGTGTTGATCAATGTGACATCCTTTTTACACAATTGGATCTCATCGCTCCCTATGATAGGTTCATCAGCACGTGGAACATGAATGGATATTACGTCACTTTTTTCAAGAAGCTCGTTCTTGGTGACCAAAGGAATATGAACCTGAACTGCCTGACTGGCGATTTTTACCCATACGGCATTATCTTCTGTCCACGGATCGTAGGCAATGACATCCATGCCTGCTCCGAACGCCAGTGTGGCAAGCTCTTTCCCTATCCTCCCCAATCCGATTATTCCCAGTTTCTGACCCTGAATATCTCTGCCCTTAGAATAAGCTTTCTTCAATGCCTTGAATTTCTGGTCACCATCAACCGGCATCTGACGATTGGAGAGAGGGAGGAACCTGTATAATCCAATGATATGAGCAAAAGCCAGCTCGGCCACAGAACGCGAAGAGGCGGTCGGTGTATTGTGAACCCGGATGCCTTTGTCCTCAGCATATTTTACATCTATATTATCCAGTCCAACCCCAGCTCTTATGATCAACTTGACATTATCCATTTTATCGATGAGATCCTTTCTCAACTTCGTGGCACTCCTTACGATCAATACATCGTAATCATTGATTACCTCAGTCAGCTGAGTCAAATCTTTTCTTTCAGTATCGACGGAATGACCCAGGTTTTCTAGTTGTTGAACCCCCATCGGATCCAGACCGTCATTGGCAAGCACTTTCCACATATTACAGAAAATTATATTCGTGCAAAGCTAAAACTTTTTCTTGAGGGTTTGGGAGGTATTATGCGGTTCTCCTCAATTTTAATTTCCAGTTAATGTAAAGTCATATCTGACCCGATCCCGACGGCGTCAGCCGATCTTGCCCCATTCTACATCTTTATTGTGACGGGCCATAAACCTGTAAAGTGGTAGATGTTCTTTTCGGGTCAGCTCGGGATCTGTATCCAGCACCTTCAGTACTATATTGCGTGCGGTTTCGACAATTTTCCCGTCGAGGGCCAGATTGGCCATTTTCAGGTCCATGATCCCGCTCTGCTGCGTCCCTTCAATATCTCCGGGACCTCTCAGTTCGAGATCTACTTCTGCGATCTTGAATCCATCTGTAGTTTCGCACATGGTAGCCATCCGCTTTCGCGCTTCCTTCGTCAGTTTAAGTCCAGTCATTAGAATGCAATATGATTGATTGGCGCCACGTCCCACTCTGCCCCTGAGCTGGTGCAATTGTGAAAGGCCAAACCTTTCGGCATTTTCAATGATCATCACCGAAGCATTGGGGACATCCACACCCACCTCTATGACAGTAGTTGCGACCATAATGTGAGCCACTTTATTGACGAACCTGTTCATTTCTTTGTCCTTGTCTTCGGAGGACATTCTTCCATGCACAACCGCGATCTTGTATTTGGGAGGGGGGAAAACGTTCAGGAGTTGTTCATACCCATCCATGAGATTTTGTAGGTCCAGACTTGCCGACTCTTCTATCAAAGGATACACAACGAATATTTGTCTGCCCTTTGCGATTTGCTTTCTCATGAACTCAATGAGTTGCATGCGGTGCTTTTCTCTTCGATGAAGGGTGACAATATTCTTGCGGCCCGGTGGCATCTCATCGATGACACTGACATTCAGGTCTCCATATAGGGTCATAGCCAGAGTGCGCGGGATCGGCGTGGCGGTCATGACCAGGACATGTGGAGGATGGGGGCTTCCCTTTTTCCACAATGTAGCTCTCTGTTTGACACCAAATCTGTGCTGCTCATCAGTAATGGCCAGACCCAGGTTTTTGAACTTTACTTTTGGCTCAAGGATGGCATGGGTGCCAATGATGATATCCACACCTCCCGCACCGAGCCCTTCGAGTATTTCCTTGCGCTTTTTACCTTTTATCGAGCCACTCAGGAACTGAATGTTTATATCCATTTCTTTAAGCATTGACCTCACAGATTCATAATGTTGCTTGGCTAAAACTTCTGTTGGGGCAAGGAGACAGGATTGAAATCCATTGTCCATGGCGAGCAACATACACATTATGGAGACCACTGTTTTTCCACTCCCGACATCACCCTGAAGAAGGCGATTCATCTGATGTCCGCTTCCCAGATCAGCTCTTATTTCCTTGAGCACCTTTTTTTGAGCACCAGTCAATTCAAAGGGGAGGTGTTTTTTGTAAAAGGTCAGAAAATGATCACCAACAGTATCAAATATGTAACCTTCGCTGACCTTCCGTTGATTTTGCCTCCTGAAAAGGATCTTCAGTTGGAGGAAAAACAACTCCTCGAATTTCAGCCGAAGCCTGGCACGAGCCAGCTCCTTTTCATCTGAGGGGAGGTGTATCCACCGCATAGCCTGATAGCGGGTAGGCAACTTCAGCTTTTCCACGAGATAGTCAGGAAGAGTCTCTTCAACATAGGCCGGAGACAATTTGGTAAAGAGATTTTGGATAAGTTTGCGAAGGCCTTTTGCGTCAAGGCCTTTGCTGGTCAGTTTTTCTGTAGTGTGATAGACCGGATCAAGAGCAGCTCTTTCTTTTTTGAGCGCTTTCGCGGCGTGCTCCATTTCGGGATGGACGATACTTACCTGATCGCGAAAGACATTAGTACGCCCGTAGACCAGATATTCATGCCCCGGCTCCAGGGCATTCTTGATCCATTTTATCTTTTGGAACCAGACGAGTTTGATCGTGCCGGTGCCATCATTCAGGAATCCTTCCAGTCGCTTCTTCTTGGCTTTGATCTCATACAGATCGATCAATTTACCTTTGAGCTGAACTTTTTGACCATCCTGGCCAAGATTCACAACCTTTTGAATCTGAGATTTGTCTATGTACCGAAAAGGATAATGTTCAACGAGATCTACAAATTTGTGGATGCCCAGCTCTTCTCTGAGAAGTTGACCCCGAGCCGGTCCAACACCCTTCAGGTATTCGATATCCTGGGAAAGCCACGATTTGTGATCTGTCACTACGGTCCTTTTTGCTAATTTACGAACCGAAAAGAGAGACGATAGAAACATGGCCAGTAAAAGACAATTGCAAGTTGCTGAAACGATAAAGCGGAACTTCAGCCTGGTGCTCCAGAGCGAAGGGAATTACATTTATGGCTCACCTCTGGTTACAGTAACCAATGTCGTGATGTCACCTGACCTGATGTTGGCCAAGATTTATCTAAGTGTCTTCAAATCGGATAATAAGCAAGGCGTTATTCTGATGTTGGAGGAGAACAATACCCGCTTGCGTCAATCACTGGCGCAGCGTATAAAGAATCAGGTGAGACGTGTCCCCGAAATTGATTTTTACCTCGACGATACACTGGATGAGAGTTACAGGCTCGATGCGTTGTTCAAAAGATTACGAGAAGAAAATGAGATGGGAGAGGAGGAGTAGAAGTGATCTGCTCATTAATATTCCACACTTTTAATATTAGTCACCTGGGACGTGTCAACCACTCAATTCAGATTCGTGATGAGCATGAATGTAGATTTGCCGAGCCAGTGTTAGTGGAATCTTCAAGATATCTCCTCCGGAGGACTCCAACTCCATATCAGTATCGTTGATCCTCAACACTTTAATCTTTTCACCTGGTATCAGTCCCAGTTGCCAAAGCTTGTTCGTAATGAAAGTGTTCATCTGTCGCGGCGAGACATGCACCTCGGAATTGTTGTTGATCTGATCAAGAGTTCGTTTGAGCTTGCCCAGGTCTTCAGGAATAGGTGCCCCGTGGGGATCGGTAGCAGGAAATCCCAGATGTGCGTCCACCTCTTTCAATAGATCTTCAGTCAGAAGATGTTCGTAGCGCTCGGCGTCGTCGTGGATCTGTTCTTCGCTAAGGCCCAGGTCATTCACAAGATAACTTTCCCATAAACGGTGAGCGCGAATCAACTGGTTCGCACTTTCTATTCCCTTTTCTGTCAGCACCGGTACTCCACCGCTGATCATTGCCATACCTTTCTTTTTCAGGACCCTGGAATAATTCAGGATCTTTTGCCTGCTCCATCCAAGTTTGGATTGCAGGTTAGGGAGATCGAGTTTCTTATGAGTGTGCAGATGAAAACTTTGCTTCAGGAGATCTTCAACATTGATCTTGCGCTGCTGAGCACGCTGATTTATATACTTGAATAAAAGCCCTTTACTCGGAGCAAAGAAAACCGCGAGCAGGTAAAACGAAGTAACCGTGACTGCCATGGCAGGACCAGGCGTGATCTCCCAGATTATACTCAGTACCAGACCTGATACTGAAGCCAGTAAACCGATCAACGCGGACAGAATGATGACGTATCTGAGCCGGCTTGACAATAGGAGGGCTGTGGCTGCCGGGGTGATAAGCATGGCTACAACCAGAATGACGCCAACCGTCCTCAATGAAGCAACAACAGCGAAAGACAGCAGTAGCATAAGAAGGTAGTGCGTCATCTTTACGCGAATACCCATGACGGCAGCAACAATTGGTTGAAAAGTTGTGATCAACAATTGACGAAAAAAAATAGCTATCGCCGCCAGTACCACTACTGTGATCACTGTGGTCAGGTATAGGTCCGTATCCGAAACGCCAAGGACCGTTCCAAATAGAAAGCCCTTGAGATCGAGATGAACATTCTCATTCTTGCTAAGCCTGGAAATACCG
>JAWVZH010000030.1:0-24560 GCA_033722295.1 Saprospiraceae bacterium | reverse complement strand
CGCAGCGAAAGGATGGTAGTCAGCGTTCCTGCCCCGGCGATCAGCGGAAAGGCAATAGGAAATACTGAAGCCTTTTTCATTTCCTCCTCGTCGTTGTGGAATATGTCGATGCCGAGGATCATTTCCATGCCTATGATGAAAATGACCAGGCCACCAGCGATGGCAAAGGAATGAATGTCCACACCGAAAAGGGACAACAAGCGTTCGCCTACGAATAGAAAAGCGATCATAATAGCTGCTGAGGCCAACGTTGCGCGAAGGGCTTCGATCTTAAGCCCCTTCTTTTTAAGGGAAATAATGATCGGTATACTTCCCAGGATATCAATGATGGAAAACAGGATCAGGGTAACACTGAGAATGGCTTGTAAATTCATATTAAATGGAATTAGCGCGCGAAAATAGATCGACCTGGGAGACTGGGCAATGGGGCGGATGTTAATGGTCTGTAAATTGTAATTGGTTGGATGCTGCCTGGCTCATGAAGCCTTATGCCCTGCCCTCCTCCAGCCTCTGCTTGAAAGCCGAAAAATCCTTCTTCATAGCCCGTTTTGCCCATGGCATGAGTATGGGAGAGAGTAATTTCAGAAATCCTGTGGGGATCATCTCCGCTTCTACATGGAGCCTGGTACCCTCCGGATGCGGCGAGAATGTAGCTTTCCACCCACCTTTCATGGGTTTATTCCATGTGGCCGCCATCAACTCGTTGGGTTGGAAGGCCGTGACCTCAACGATGAATTCCACGCGCTGGCCCGGGAATTGATCGATCGCCAGGAATTGCGAGCCTACCCTTACGGGTCCTTCCGTGAGTTTCCGGCGTTCTATAACGGGTGCTGCCCATTCACCGGCCCGTTCCAGGTCTGCCCAATAGGCGAACACATCTTCCAGGGGCCTGGCAATTAAGATCTCGGTGGACAGTTTCATGATACCGAAAGACTGATCAAAGATCTGTTTAAGTTAAAAAAGATAAATGAATTGGACATTAAGGCAAGAGCTGAAGTAATATTTGAGTTCAGGATATTATCGAGGACATTATTTCATAGCCCCTTCAACCGAAAGTTTTTAAATTACATTTTAAAGAGAATATATATATGTTTGAAATAGATTGGCCTCAGATCACATTCAACCTCACCCAATTGGGTATTGCATTTGTACTGGCCATACCTGTGGCCTACAATCGTGAGCACAAGGCTCGCGGCGCAGGTTTGAGAACCTTTCCCCTGGTCTCGATCGCCTCCTGTGCCTATATGTTGCTGGGCATGGCAGTATTTGAAGGTGATGATGCTACCGCCAGGGTGACGTATGGTATCATTACCGGAATGGGATTCATCGGAGGTGGAGCCATACTGAAAACACGTGGCACTGTCTTAGGTACGGCTACCGCCGCCAGTATATGGAATACTGGGGCTATCGGAATATCAGTTGCACAACAACTGTATGAGATCGCTTTACTATTATCCCTCATCAATTTTCTGATCCTTCGTTTTGCCACCCCATTGAAACGCAAAGATAAAGCAGAACTTGATGAGGATCAGCCGGAGAAAGAGGAAGAATGAAGGGTATGGGTAATTCGAGTTTGGATATTAAAAAAACATTTTGTTCCACATCTGAATTTTCCCAGATAAGTGAAATTCAGATATTATATAGGAATTTTAAAATAAATATTACATGAAGGAAGGAATGTATACAAAGTTCAGCCTGATGCTTTTCTGCTCGGCTATTTCCATGTACATTACGATGTACTTCAACACCTATGAGGTTAGCCACGTTTTTTTCAGTTGGACAAGGATGTATATGACCTTGATCGGTATTGGTGCCATGGCGATAATTATGTTTTTGTTTATGAGGAGTATGTTCGGCAACAGGATAAAGAATGCAGCTATCATTATTATTAGTGTAATACTGATGGCAACCTCTACTTTCTTTGTCAGGCAACAAATCCCAATTGAGGACATAAAATGGATGAAGGCGATGATCCCGCATCATTCCATTGCCATTCTCACAAGTAACAGGGCAGAGTTGAGTGATCCCGACGTGAGAAGACTGGCTGAAGAAATAATTAGGGCACAGGAAAAAGAGATAGCAGAAATGAAAAGAATGATCAGGAGACTGGAAAATAAGTGAGAATTATATGTAGACTAATGCTGAAATAGGGGCTTGCCACAGATAGGGGTTGCCTCGGAATAAGTCGTTTAATCATATTCATGAGTACAGCGGTTTGAGGTAATTTTGGATTCTGCAAAACATATGAAGGAGAAAGGCAAAAACAAAATGAGCTTTAATGCGACCTGGGCCATGGCTGTTGGAGGCATGATCGGAGGCGGTATATTTTCTGTGCTCGGTGTCATTATAGAGGTTGCAGGACAATGGGCATGGTTGAGTTTTGTGCTTGCCGGCATTATAGCACTGATATCAGCGCACAGTTACAGTCGGCTTTCAATAAAATATAAAGAAGGAGGAGGTGCTTTTATTTTTTTAAGGGAGATCGACCACAAAGGTTTTGCTGGTAGTCTTTCCTGGATATTGATCCTTGGGTATATTCTGACGATTGCGGTATACGCATTTACTTTTGGACATTATATAGCCCAAGTATTTGACTTTGGCCCATGGTTTCCTCGTTTATTGGGTTTGTTAATAATTGCCTTTCTCACATTTGTAAACTTAAAGGGCGTGAGCAATGCTTCGACATTTGAGATAGTTACGGTATATGGTAAACTATTGGTTCTTATGGGTATTGCCGTATACGGAATAGTACAGTGGGCTCCGGAGCAATTAACCACGAGCATAAGCCCCACACCCTGGTATGCTTTCATCATCGGAGCAGCAACAATATTTATGGCTTATGAGGGATTTCAACTATTGTCATACGATTATGAGGACTTAAAGGAGCCAGATCATACTCTTCCAAAAGCGACGATCTGGGCCGTCATAGCAGTCATAATTATTTATGTCATGGTAACTGTTGGATCAATAATGCTGATTGGTGCGGAGGCGCTCATCGAGAAAAAGGAAGTCGCTCTTTCCAATGTAGGGCATAGGACTCTTGGGGTAGCGGGTTTATTGATCGTGACTTTAGCGGCAGCTTTTTCCACTGGATCCGCTATTAACGCCACATTGTTCTCAACTGGAAGGCTAATGGAAAGTGTGGCAAAAAAAAGGGACTTGCCTAATATATTTTTAAAAGAGAATGACAAGAACATTCCTTATTACGCCATATTGACAATTGCAGGGCTTGCGGCTATATTGTCCGTCATAGGAAGTCTGGACAGTCTGGTTGATGCGGCGAGTATTATCTTTTTATTCACGTTCGGAACGGTGAATATGATCGCCTTTCAACAGAAAGTAAAGTTCAAATGGATCTCGCTGGTCGGTGCTGCTTCATGTGGACTGGCAATTGCTATCAACATTTTCGAAAAAATAGATAAGATACCTTATGCTATTGTTGGCCTGGTATGTGTTTCAGCCGCTGTATTTATATTCAGGCCATATATTGTAAATGTGGAATAAGGGGCTAACGACGTAAAGGAGTAATAAGTAGAAGTTCTATCTTATAAAAATTTGGATTCTTATATATAGTGCTGTACCAACGGTATTGCAGTAATCTTTGATAGGGCTGAAATGATTGTTTGCTTTATTAATTGTTATGTTCTGAAGATATAACCATAAAGAATTTCAAAGCTCCCATTGAAGATCGCAGAATAGGCTTTTGATTTAAATAAATTCATTTTGCTAATGTAGGTGTACATGAAACTTGAGAAGCGAGGTCTCCTCTCTGACACCGAACTACGCTCATTTAACCGATAAAGAAGGCTTGTAAGAGAATTTTAAGTAGAATTTCGGTAAAAGTAAGTGCTGATAATAAGGTGTTTGTTGCGGCACAGGAGATCAGCATTAGAATAGAGATAACTAGGTAAAGCCCTATCTTTATAAACATATGTATATGAGGAACCTAAACTTTTAGCTATGAAGGACATCAAGCTTTTAATATTTATCATAATACTTTTTTGTATCTACGATGGCCGAGGGCAGTGGACAGAGATAAGTAACCTCGGTGATCGAAAGATAGAGACCCTCGTCTTCCTCAATGACGATTTGGGCTATGCGCTGATGAATGAGGGAACAGGCCATATGCCATCTCTCATGAAGACCACCAATGGCGGGGCCGACTGGGAAGAACTGAATATGCCTGTTGAGACCGGCGAATTTCAGGATATTGATTTCTATGAAGAGGGGAAAGGTGTTCTCTTGATCCGTGATCTGAGTAATGACACCGTACCGACCAAGCTCTACAGAACAACTGACGACGGCATGAGCTGGGATAACATTTCTCCCAAGACAACTGCAAGAGGAGTTGGTGTTGGGCAATGTCAGTTTCTCAACAGTAACTATGGTTTCATAGCTACCGACAGATTCCTCTATATTACTGAGGACGCGGGTGATAACTGGATACCTCTTGAATTTGAAGACTATATACTTTCCTTGGATTTTTTGGATCCCGACCACGGAATACTTGGGACATGGAATGGAAGATTCAGCTACAAGGGGAGTATGCTAATGACCTCTGACGGAGGTGTAAATTGGAAGACATTTACTCTGGATGAAGACTATACGAGTATTGTCGAAGTGAGGCAACTGACGGAAAGGGTGGCCTTGGCCGCTCCGGTGTTTAGTTGGGCTTCGATCCGTGCTCACAATTTATACAAAACAACAGATGGCGGTTCTACCTGGAATGAGATCGAATTGCCCTTGCCCGATGAGGACTACACCCTGAGGCAAATTGACTTTAAGAATGAAAATGATGGTGTCATTTGCCAGGGTGATTTTAATTTGACCATTATATATGGTACGTCGGATGGTGGGAGCACCTGGACACAGGAAGGCACGATTTCCTCTAACGATAATACCGACCTGCAACTGACCCCGAACTCTGGATATATAGGCGGCAATACAGGGTCCTTTCATAAAAGGACGAAATCCACGTCAATGAGATCCATACTGTCAGAGACTGATATTGTCTTGTATCCATTACCTGCCCGTGCAGGACAAGCGATTCATTTGAGTGCGCCTCGCTCCTTCAACAAATTGTCGCTTATTGATCCATCAGGCAGGACGATCTATCAGCGTTCCATAGATGAGGACATGATAACCTTACCTCTTCTTGATCCAGGATGTTATATTATAAGTTTGACAGATGGAAAGGTAATTGCATCGGAACAAATTATTGTGGAGTGAGAGGAGAGACATGTCTGGGATAGCCCCATATGTAGCTAAATACCCCCCGTTGCCCTCACAACGGGGACTTGTGTATCCATAGATTATAGCTAATTTCCAACATCCAACATCCAACATCCAACATCCAACATCCAACATCCAACATCCAACATCCAACATCCTATTTAGGATGTACATGAAATTCAAGAATCGAGACCTCCTCTCCAACTCCGGCCTCTTGGCCCCATAATTTGGCTTCCATGATCCAGTCCGAATGGGCGGTTACCCCATTAGCTTCTGACAGTACAAGGCGATCTGAAAATTCGTACGCCCCACTGACGGCATGCACATGGGCATCGGCCGGTTGGTCGTAGATCTCTTCGTCAGTAGCTTTGTTGAAGATCCTTACATTTATGTGATGAACCGTTCCACCATGATGATCCTCAAAGTTTACAATGATATCAATGGTGTCCCCCATGAATTTGTCATGTCCATTGGGTGAATGGATATGTGCGTGATAGCCAAACATATCATCGTGGTCATCATCCTCATCTTTGTTGCAGGATGTAAAAGCCAGGCCCAGAGCAAGGACGGATAAAAAGAAATATTTATAATTCATTTTAAATTCAAATTTAGATTAGAACAAATAAGTCGTCTGAAATTGCAGTCTGCCTCCCGCTGATATCCGTCCTTCGCCGTAATCGGAGACAATGGGATGACTGTAGTTCAGTCCGAAATTAAAATTCTTCATGTCTACATTAAGACCTGCCATGACAAATAGGCCATGACCGCCGGTGCCATCAATTACCCTTTCGCTGGGGTATCTGTACTCGTCTATCCATTCGTAGAAGATACTGCCATAAGGCATAACTGTCAGCTCACCCGTCTCTTTGTTCATATAGTACGTCGTTTGAGCGGTGGCTGTTGCACCTCGGCGGTAATTTCTGGGGTCTTTAAAAGACAAGCGATAATCCGTATTCAATATGAAGCCGTGATTGGAGGCCGATAGAATAAGATCGTTACTCAATCCCACTCCCCAACTGCCATCGGACGGATTGAAGTTATCCGGAAGGTTCTTATCGTACAAGTTTTCCTCGAACCTTCCAGTGGGAAGTTTGCACGACAGTCCTGAACGCCAGATAAAATTCAAAGTTTCCGACGATCTGTTCAATATCCTGTAGTTAACCGCAATGTTGGTGTTCGTAAGGCCATTTAGGCCATATTCGCCTTCATCGGAATAGCGCATATTCCACCGGTATCCTTGCTGTGCCAGGATAGACCATCGGTCGTCCAGATATTTTTGCCATGATAACTGAACGGTTTCAAAAACGTCGTGATCATAACCAAGATCTTCTCTTGCATGGAAAAGATTTCTCGAGTAGACCATGTTGATATATTCAGAATTTACTCTGTTGAGAAGTCCTACCTGGACGCTGCTTGTGATCCCGCCGCAGATGTCACATGCCGCTAGCGGTAAGCCAAGACCAAGGATCAGAACCAGAACAGAGCCTGGTTTTAATACTTTCATAATTCATTTTATTACCGATTAAACAATATTTAGATAATCGGCAGAGCTCTGGGAGGATCGAGTAATTCGTGGGCGTAGCCAGATGTTAACTTGCTATTGTAATGGGGTATGCCTGGCTTTTCTTCAGGTAAACTTCGTATGGAAAAAGGCTTAGGAGATTGACAAATAAGAAGTTGGCGTTCCATATCCAGGATCATGGTCCCTTTCTGCGATGTGTTGTCATCGTGTAGATCGAGCAACAGACCCGATAAAAAGCACTGACCATGACAGCTGGACCTCGGCTCATTCTTATTGACGCACAATTTCTCAGCAATGACACTTTGCTCCATCTTGAACGTAGAAATGGCCACCCACTCCCTGAGGTTGATGAGCAGGACGGCGAGGATCAATATGCCTAGAAATAACTGTTTCACTTGGACTGCAAGTTAGTAAATCAACTAAAGGTTGAAATTGATCCGTGTCGCGCCTGTCGTTGATTGCGATCAACTGGAAGATTGGGGCCTCAGGTTGAGCATTTGGAGGATGTCGTGCGGTATGCAAACCCTCTGAAAGGGCGTCTCCCCGCAGGATATTATGCCCGATTAGATCTACCTGGAAGACCTTTAATTTTAAATTGGCGTATACCCGCTATTCGTTACCCGTTACCCGTTACGCGTTACCCGCTACCGGTCACTCGCCCAACGCCTCATACGCCATACCATAACAGCTACACCTGCGATGATAAAAGGTACACTCAGCCATTGACCCATATTGAGAGGGATGTTGGCTTCAAAAGGCACCTGGTCGATCTTGAAGAATTCAATGATAAAACGTGCAATAAACAAGAGTGTGAAAAAGAGACCAAAGATGACCCCCGTTTTCTTCTTAAGATCGGTTTTATATAAATAATTGAGTAAGAGGAAAATCAAAAAGTAGGCCAGTGCTTCATACAATTGAGCAGGATGGCGAGGGACGTTATCCACGCGTTGGAAAATAACTCCCCATTCGCCGTTGGTGGCTTTTCCCAGGATCTCGGAGTTCATGAAATTACCTAACCTGATAAAACATCCCGCCAGGGCACCGGCAACCGACACCTTATCGAGTGTATTGAAAAAACTTGTATTCGTTTTTCTGCAGTGATACCATATTGCAATAAAGACCGCTAAAATGCCTCCATGACTTGCAAGCCCCTGATATCCTGTAAATTCAAATCCTCCATCCTTCCAGGTGAAGGGTAGGATCATTTCAAGAGGGTGACTCAGATAGTACTCGGGTTCGTAGAACAGACAATGTCCCAGGCGAGCACCGAGGACGGTAGCGATGAAGATATAGAGTGTCATCCTGTCGAGCTCTTCAATGGAGCGACCTTCCCGGAGATACATCTTTTTGACAATGTGATAACCCAGGACGAGACCACCAGCAAACAGCAAACTGTAATAACGTATGGCAAATGATCCTATCCTGAAAATTTCGGGATCTACATCCCAGATGATCGGCTCAAACATAGCTGGTGTTGTATGGCATGATACGTGTCACAAGATAATATATTGTCAGGCTTGTCATATGGGAAGGCGACATTTTCCCTATTATCTTCGTTCTATACTCTAGCTACCTTTCAATCCAACATTCTTGTATATTGAATCTTTCTAATAGTCGGCCCCTGGCCGATTTAATCACCTTAGTGTAAAATACTGCCATGAAAAAGCTCTTTACTCCAGTCTTGATAATAGTGGGCTGTCTCTTTGTCGGATTTATCTACTATTCTTCATTTCTCAACAAGGGGGCAACCAGCTCTGCTCAACAAGGCCTCCGGACATCCGGTGCAGCAAAAGGCCTCAACAACTGGTATTTCGACAGGGCTTATCCTACAGGAAAGATCCCTATACAAAAACTGGAGATCGCCTTTGAACAAAAAGAACAATTCCTTGATCACAGAACCCCGTCGGAGGGAGAATGGGAAGGCCTTGGGCCTCAGAATATAAGCGGTCGGATATTGGCTCTGGCGATGGATCCCGATGACCCGAACATACTCTATGCGGCATCGGCAAGTGGAGGTCTTTGGCGTAGTGAGACTGCCGGAGAAGGCATACATGCGTGGGAACAGATCACTACCGGATATCCCTCATTGAGCATCGGCGCGATAGCAGTGCATCCCGAAGATGGGAACATATTACTGGCAGGGACTGGTGAAGTGTATGGCAATGTGGTCACTGAGCCCGGAACGATCAATAGGTTGACAAGAGGTATTTATGGTATCGGCATCCTGAGATCGGACGATAAAGGATTATCCTGGGACAAGGTGCTTGAGTTTAATATAGAAGATCTGCATGGGGTTCAGGATATCGAGTTCTCATCTGCCGATTCCGATGAGGTTTATGCAGCCACAACCGATGGTCTCTTTCAGAGTCTTGACGCTGGAAGGACGTGGAAACTGATCCTTGATGTAGAACCTTGCATCGATGTCGAAATTGATCCCGATAACCCGGATATCATTTATGTGACCATGGGTAACTTTAACTACAATCTAGACCCTGCACTTTCGGGCATCTATAAATCTACAGACAAGGGAAAGAGTTTTGTTGAACTGCAACATCCTGGCCTGCTCAACGCCTGGTCCGGTAATGCCAAATTGAGTATTGACCCTAACAATTCCGACCGGATATATGCTTCCATCCAGGTCGGATGGTTCAATACGGACGATACTACTCCGGCGGGCCTGTATCTTTCGGAAGACCAGGGAAGCACCTGGAACAAGATCAACGATCAGAACATCGCCATGTTTCAGGGATGGTATTCCCACGATATTGCCATTAATCCTGAAAACAGTCAGGAGATGATGTACGTAGGCATCAATGGATGGCGATCAACGGATGGTGGATACAATTTTATCCAAAAATCCTTCCAGGCCGGATGGCAATTCGGTGAAATATCAGTAGATGTCCCTGAAGGGGGCCCACAATTTGTTCATGCCGACCTTCACGCTGTGTACTATCATCCTGCCAACAATTATATCTACCTGGCTTCGGATGGCGGCGTTTTTGTATCGAAAGATGGAGGAGAGACATATACTACACTTAATGGCGGCCTCCAGACCATGCAGTTTTATGCC
This sequence comes from Saprospiraceae bacterium, assembly GCA_033722295.1. Classification (GTDB taxonomy): domain Bacteria; phylum Bacteroidota; class Bacteroidia; order Chitinophagales; family Saprospiraceae; genus JAWVZH01. Next base: position 14,736 of record JAWVZH010000030.1, on the reverse strand, counting down.
GATGTCTCCAGTTCCACTACTAATCCAGATCTCTTTATCGGTGGTACCCAGGATAATGCTTCTTATATCTACAGGGGTCAACCCTCCTGGTTCAGGATCATTGGTGGAGATGGCATGACGGCAGCGATCAATCCTGAAAATGAAGATATGATGTTCGGTTCCTATCAGTTCCTGAATATTTTGCGGTCTGATAATGGAGGTTTTGGCTTTATGCAGATCGGTCCTAACCGGGTTCAGAACGATCCCGCGCCATTTTCCGGGCATTACGTTATCGCTCCGTCATTACCCGGTGTGATGTATGCTGGTGCTACTCATCTTTATCAGACGACTAACAGCGGTATGGATTGGACGACAACTTCAGGTCAGCCTGTGGATCCAGGAAATTTCATAGTAAAAATTGCAGTCTCACCACGTGATCATCAGAAATTGTTGCTGGCAACTGCCCCTAATCCCCTGGCACCTCAGAATCAACCAGGGCTTTTCAGATCCTTCGATGGCGGCTCTTCGTTTGTCGAATTGTCGGGATTGCCTGATCGCGTTTGTAAGGATATAGAGTTTGATCCGACCAACGATGATCGCGCCTATGCTGTATTTTCCGGATTTGGTACGGATCACGTATATGTTACAGAGGACTTTGGAGAAAACTGGAGAGCTATTGACAATGGACTGCCGGATATTCCAACAAATACAATTTTTATCGATCCTCTATTTCCTCAAAGACTATATGCCGGGAACGATATGGGAGTATATTACTCAGAAGATGGTGGCAACACCTGGGGGCCATGGGGTGAGGGTCTTCCGGAGGTTATCCTGGCCATGGATCTGAGTTATTCTCCGGTCAACCGTAAACTGCGAGTGGCTACCCACGGAAATGGTGTGTATCAAAGAGATCTTATAGAAGACGTTACCTCGTCCAGGGATGAAATGGCCAACGAGATCGATATGAGTCTCTTTCCCAATCCAACGAGAAGTGATGTAAATATCAATTTGAAATTGGAAGCTTCGAATAATATTGAGCTTGTCCTTGTGAATGCTTCTGGTGCGTTGGTGGATATGATCTATGATGGTACGGTGGAAAGCACAATTTCTTTGAAATATGAATTTTTAAGATCTCAGCCTGCAGGAACTTATCACATACTGGTAAAGGATAAAAATGAGGTACTGGGATATGGTACCATAGTAGTGGAATAACAGACAGCCTCCGGCTGTACAATTTACTACTCGTCTTCCTTTTTCGGCACTGGATCATGCCCATGGCCACCCCAGGGATGACAGCGGGATATGCGTTTTACGCCTAACCAGACACCTTTGATTACGCCCCATTCCCGTATGGCATCTATCATGTACTGAGAGCAAGTGGGGTAATAGCGGCAACTGGAAGGCAGAATAGGTGAAATAGCCAATTGGTAGAACTTGATGGGAAGAATCAATATCTGTTTATACCATTGGCGCATACTTGATGAAGTTACGCTTTTTAGGGTTTTGGCAAGAGTCGTCTTACTTACTGATATCCTCGACAAGACGGAAGAATTCTTTGCGCTTTTCTATGTCTTCAAAAACACCACCGTACTCCAGTGTCGTGGTCGAACTGGTCGTATCCTTGACGCCACGAGAAGAAACACAAAGATGCTCAGCACTTATCACTACGATGATATCCTTTGTATCGAGGACGTTTTTAAGCTCGTTGTAGATCTGGATCACGAGTCTCTCCTGCACCTGAGGCCTTTTGCTGTAGTAGTCAACGATCCTGTTGATCTTTGACAATCCGATCACCTTTCCACTGGAGACATATCCAACATGAGCCTTGCCTCTTATCGGCAGAAAATGATGCTCACATGCTGAGTTTATGTTCATATTGGCCTCTACCAGGATCTTGTTGTATTCATATTTATTGTCAAAAACCGAGATCTTGGGTTTGTTCTCAGGATTAAGGCCGCTGAAAAGTTCTTTAACGAACATCTTCGCCACCCTGTGTGGAGTGCCTCTGAGACTGTCATCAGTCAGGTCCAGTCCCAGTTCTTCCATAATGGCACGGAAGTGAGATTCGATGTTTTCCATTTTCTCAGCGTCTGACTTTTCGAAAGCATCCTCTCTCAAAGGCGTTTCTATACTGGTCATGACATGATTATCACCCAGGTCTTCGTAGAGTTTGATCTTCTTTGTTACTGTACTCATTATATGATATCTCCCTTAGTCTAAAGATTTGTCGTGCAAAAGTAATCATTCCTTTAACCAACGTTAAAGCCAAGTGTTCAGAAGGCAAACATCTTTTGGCAGTCAGTATCCTCACGGGTTGGCCTCCTGCGCATCATCAAGTACATAGTAGAACTCTTCAGGATCGTCGTAATTTAATCGTAACGTGCCTTCAAAACGTATGAATTCATCCACCTTATAAGTCTTATTCTCATCCTCCAGATAGAGGCTTATGACTGATGCGGGACTTCCTTTTCCACAAAAGAAGCAATTTGAAAAAGGGGTGGCGGACAGAGCAACGAAGGCCTCTTCCCCATCGAAGGGAATGGTGAATCCTTCCACCGAGACTTGCTGGCCATTCAATTCGGTGATCTCTTCGGGGAAGGCTGGAATGTAAACCTCCATGCCGAATTTTTCAAAATAGGCCTGGGCGTAGAGAATGTCCTTTAAAGCTTTCCAGGTCAGATCCATCTTGCCATCGCCATCTTCGTCGTAAACCGCAGTTCCTTTTATCGGTTGACTTCCATACGGCATGGCATACTCGAAGTCCATGAGTGAATCCTTCCACGTCCACAGACTATCACCCGCCGCAATGAGAGGTGATCTATTTATTTCCACACTATCAACAGGGTCAGGGGATGCCGTTTCAGTTTTTTCTACTCCAACTCGTCTATCCGAAGACCGGCTGAACCATAGCAATGACCCCAGGATCAAGGCGGTACCGATCAACAGATATATTCCTCTACGCATACTTTCTTTTGATTTTATGACTCTGTTAATGCTGTGGATACGTCCATTCTCATGGCTTTGATCGCGGGGATCAATGCTGCTACGATACCCACGAGGAGAGTCAGCAACAGGAGTCCCGTCTCCTGCGGGATCCACCCAAGATCAAAAGAAATATGAAAATCACTGGCCGCCCCTTCATTTAACAGGTACAGCCCCAGACGACTTAAGAGGAATCCGAATAGGTAACCAAGGGCGGCAAGTATCAGTCCTTCGGTCAAAAGTAGGACAAATAATTGTGCAGGCTTGTATCCGCTGGCTCTCAACAAGGCCATTTCGTATTTTCTTTCTCTCAACCTGTTGAAAAGGACAAAGAATACACTGAATGCGGACATCAACATGATTGCTGCAGCGATCAATTGCAAGGTGCTGGCTCCAATTCCCATCATATGAAATAAACGGTTGATCTCGAGCCCGGGCAAAGCCGCTTGCATCTTCGTTTCATTGTTGATGATATTCGGAAGGTTGAGCATCGCAATGCGATTGTTAAACTTCATCAGATAGGCCGTCACTTCCATACTGTCTGCTTTTACCACATCCTTGCTGTGGTCATGGTCGTGATCTTCATCGCCATGATCATGATCGAAGCCAATCTCATCCGGTGGAACTTCTGTTTTTTCCACTGAGTGAGCCTCTCCTCCGTGCATGTCATGTACCTGCCAGACACTTTGCACATTGCTCAAAACAAGATTGTCCAACACTGAATTGGTAGGTTTCAGGACACCGACCACTTTGTAGGCGTGCTCTTCGTGGATATGGCCTCCATCTTCGACCTCACCGTGTACTCCGTAGAAGGTAGCATCCTGTTCCAAATCTGACTGAGCGGCGACATTGGCACCGATCACCGCTTCCATGTTCTTTTCAAATAACTTTCCTGAACGCAGTTCACCATCATACTTTTCGATGTACTCATGAGTGGTTCCCAGTATCCTGTATCCCCCGTAAGAATCTCCATAGGCGAGCGGAATAGCTGACTCAACAATAGGACTCGTAACGAATTTTTTGGCTTCTGCAATTTTGATGTTTCCTGTTGGAGCATCCATATGATAGATAGAGGAAAGGACCAGTTGAAGAGGACTTCCCTTCGCGCCTATCACCATATCGATGTTTCTAAGGTCGTTCCCAAATTTCTCCTCCAGTTGATGCTGCATGATGAGAAGTAGTGTGATGATCCCGACGCTGAACATCAAAAGTGCGATGCTTAGTATAGAGCTCAGCGGCTTATGAAAGATATTCCGAACAGCTATCTTGCCAATCATTGAGCATGGATTTTAGACATCTCGCTCTGGAGATCAATATGAGAATCAATGTGTTTTTTCAATCGTTCGTCATGCGTAACGATGATGAGTGCAGCCTTATGTTTTTGAGATTGATCCTTCAACAGATTGATCACGGTTTCGCAATTTCTGTTATCCAGAGCACTTGTCGGTTCGTCTGCAAGGATGAGCTTTGGGTTATGTAGTACCGCTCGGGCTATGGTCGCCCGTTGTTGCTCCCCCACACTTATCTGACTGGGTAGTTTTCCCACAAGTCGATCGATGCCCAGTTCTCTGGCCACCTTGGCCACCTCATCTTTTCCCGGCGCATATGGCGAGATCAACAAGTTGTCCATCAGGGTAAGAGATTCAATAAAATATGACCTCTGATATACCAGTCCTATATTCTTGCCGCGGAAGGCATCCATCTTAGCGGACGATAGCTTACTTGTATTTTGAGATCCGATCCAGACCTCACCTTTTTTTGGTCTGAGCAAACCAGCCAGGATATGCAGGAGAGTGGACTTTCCGCATCCGGATTCTCCCAGTACCAACAATTGCCCGCCCTCCTCTACTGAAATATCCGGAAATTCGATCGGGGCGGACCTGGGATACTGAAACTCTAGATTATTGGTTTTGATCATGTGTGGTTTCTCTTTTTTACTTCCATGCTAACGAAGTGCAAAAATTATAATTATTTGCAAGATGCGGGTATTTGTTGGAGTTAGTTTATGTGAGGGTAGTCGATTCTGTACCTACGGCACAGGAGACAAAGTTGGGTCTACATGTTACCTGGATTCAGTCCCTCCGGTACTCAATTACTTAAGATAGGGATTAAAGCTTCAGTACAAGAGCTGGTCCGAGGTCAATGAGCCGTCAGGCACATAACAGTGAAACCTCTAACAGAAGCGCGTGCCGTGGGTGCGCTTTAAACTACAGAGGCAGGAGACCTAGGATTGAAAGTGGTCATTTTGCATTTTCTGTACCTACGGCACAGGAGACAAAGTTGGGGCTACAGGTTACCTGGATTCAGTCCCTCCGGGACTCAATTACTAAAACATAGGGATTAAAGCTTCAGTACAAGAGTTGGTTCGAGGTCAATGAGCCGTCAGGCACATAATAGAAAAACCTCTGACAGAACCACGTGCCGTGGGTGCGCTTTAAACTAGAGAGGCAGGAGACCTAGGAGTGAAAGAGGTCATTTTGCATTTTCTGTAGCTACGGCACGGGAGTCAAAGTTGGGGCTACAGGTTACTGGGATTCAGTCCCTCCGGGAGTCAATTACTAAAGCATTGGGATTAAAGCAACAGGACAAAAGTTAGGCTAAGTTAAATGTGCCATCAGGCACATAATATGGGTAACCAGTGAAACCCCATGAGAACACAGCGTGCCGTAGGTACGCTACTATGCCACAAAAGAATACCCCTTCTATTTACGCCGGATGCGCTGAGCCAATTACCTTTGCCCCTCTAAACAAGCATATCATGAACAGATCATTCATACGAAAACTCGGATTAAAGAAGGTAAACAGCGGTACATGGACCGGAACTAAAAATCTGGGTGAAAAGGGAGATAAAATAGAGTCCTTTTCACCTGTCGATGGACAATTGATAGGGAAAGTCACACAAACGGATAAAAAAGAATACGAACGTGTGATCAAAAAAGCTCAAAAAGCTTTCGAATACTGGCGTACAGTACCTGCGCCACAAAGGGGTGAGATCGTCAGACAGTACGGCGAGGCTTTGAGAGAAAATAAAGAAGCCCTTGGTAGACTGGTAAGTTATGAGATGGGCAAAAGCCTGCAGGAAGGATGGGGTGAAGTACAGGAAATGATAGATATATGTGATTTTGCCGTGGGGCAGTCAAGACAGTTGTATGGTAAGACCATGCATTCAGAGAGACCCTCTCACAGGATGTACGAGCAATGGCATCCGATGGGGATCGTTGGCATCATTACAGCATTCAATTTCCCGGTTGCGGTCTGGTCCTGGAATGCCATGATCGCACTTATTTGCGGGAATGTCGTGGTGTGGAAACCATCAGAAAAGGTTCCATTATGTGCCGTGGCCTGTCAAAACCTTTTCAACAAGATCCTGAAAGCTAATAAAGTGCCTGAAGGCGTGGTCAATGTGATCAATGGAGATGCAAGCGTGGGTGAATGGATGACTCATGATACTCGGATCCCTCTGATCAGTGCTACAGGTAGCACGCGGATGGGCAAACAGGTCGGTGCTGTCGTAGCGCAAAGATTGGGTAAGACCATTCTGGAACTGGGCGGAAACAATGCCATCATTGTAACTCCATCTGCCGACCTGAATCTGGTTTTAACCAGTGCCGTATTTGGCGCGGTGGGAACTGCAGGCCAGCGTTGTACATCTACCAGAAGGCTGATCATCCATGAGAGTATATATGATGATGTGGTCAAAAAGATCAAAAAGGCCTATCGTCAGGTCAAGGTGGGTAACCCTTTGGACCCGAAAATCCATATGGGTCCATTGATCGATACAGATGCCGTACAAATGTACAAGGACGCATTGAAGCAAGCTAAGGAAGAAGGTGCCCGCCTCCTGGTCAAAGGAGGCGCACTTTCAGGAAAAGGATATGAGACAGGATGTTATGTCAAGCCCGCAATAGTGGAGGCTACCCCAGACATGGAAATAGTCAAGGAAGAGACCTTTGCCCCGATACTCTATGTCCTGAAATATAAAGATCTGGACGAGGCTATAGCTATTCACAACGACGTGCCACAGGGACTTTCTTCAGCGATCATAACCAATGATCTGAAGGAGTCTGAGAACTTCCTTTCTGCTGAAGGTTCGGACTGCGGTATCGCCAATGTAAATATCGGTACAAGTGGAGCCGAAATTGGGGGAGCTTTCGGTGGAGAAAAAGACACAGGCGGCGGGCGAGAATCTGGTTCCGATGCCTGGAAGGCTTATATGAGGCGGCAGACCAACACGATCAATTACAGCAAAGAGGTGCCTCTTGCTCAAGGAATCAAATTTGATCTTGGGTAGCAATATCTAAAGGTCTGCTACTGCTGTTTCCCAATGAGGACTGTCAAAAGATCCATCTGGCACCGGCTCTTAGCCCAAATTGATTATAGCGCTGATTCAGTGGATAGTTGTCTGCGGTAATGCTGCTCAACTGGAAGCGCATCGTTGGTTCGGCGTATATGCCAATTCTGTCTGTGACAGGGTAAATAGCCTTTACAGAACCAAATAAGGTCAACCCCAAACCATTTTTAAAGACTGACTCATTCTCAGTAATGTCTATGACAGCCTTGGAAGGATCCAGGATCTCACCTTCTTTTTTAAACAGAAGATTGATCATAGCACCGCCCTGTATTTCGATCGTCCACTTGCCTTTGTGAAACTGATACCCCAGAGCAATTGGTATGTCAACCATGCGGTAAGTATTATAGGTCAATATATCCTTTGCTGTCCTCACAGTGACCTCTCTCCATGACTTGATCGAATCCGCCCTTCCGGCTGAGTCGATCTCAATTCTGACCACAATAGAATCGAACCTAGACGTATCTCTGACTTGTAGGAAGTTGAATTTTTCGTCGATCTGACTGTAGTTGACCCCTGAAGATATCATCATACCGCTTCTATGTACAGCACTAACGGCCACGCCACCCTCAAAGGCATCCAGATATCGCTCACTGTTGTTCCTTATGCGAATGTATTCATGACCTGAGGCATCATTCTGTTTATTGCTCAGGGACTTATTGGCATAATTGAACCCTATGTAGGTATCCACGGTCCACAGCCATGACCTCAAGCCGAAATCATAACAATCATTGAGTTCAGGAAGGGCGTCGTCTAACGCAATGAATGAAGATTGTAGCTTTTGTTGATCCGAAAATCGAAGTGGAGAAAGAGCATCAAATGACACCCTTTCCCCAGACTTCGAAAGGCTTAGGGTCTTCTCAACACTAAGTGTCGATAAATGGTCAGCCTCGGATCGTGTGACGGTTTCATCCTCTTGATCATAAGAGGGTGTTGAATAAAAAAAGTTGCTGCTTCGGTTTTTTGATACAGGGGTTTGATTGTCTGAAAATTCTTTTTCCCGGTCCATGCCCTCTATTTCATCATCATGCTGTAGTGCATCTTCGTCGCTGTTTAAATATTGGGACGATTTATTCCCCGATTCGGGATTATTACTTCTCTCCTTGAGATCGGTATCGACAATGGACAGTTTCTGGTCATTATTATTCGTGGAAGTGTTGTGTGCCAGCTGTTCGGCAACAGGAATGCTGCCTTCCTGGGTGGATCTGCTCTCGCTTTGAACCTCATATAGATAAATCGCGGATAACGCAGTCAAGATGAAGGCTCCGACGATACCCACGTTACGCCAGAAGCCGGCTGTGTAACGCGGAGGTAATTGTGGTTCTACGCCAGCCCAGATCTCATCGGTATCGACAGGGACCTTATGTCCCTGGAATACAGACTGAATATATTTTTCAAAATTATCTTTAGCCATTATGCGACGACTTTTTGCAGTTGCCATAATTTTTCCTTGATCATCTTCTTGGAACGCGTCAATGCGGACCGTGAAGAACTTTCTTTCATATTCATCATCTCACCTATTTCTTTATGAGAGTAATCTTCGATCACGTACAGGCAAAAAACCTGACGGTACAGTTCAGGAAGGGTCCTGATCACTTCCATGAGTTCATCAGCGCCCAGTTTGGCATAGACCTTGGGCTTTTCATAATTGGTGTCGGGCAGATGTTCAGGATAAGTCTCATGGCTGTAGCTTTTCTTCCTGAATTTTTGTAAAGCGTTGTTAACACAGATCTTCTTGATCCAACCCATGAAAGAAGCTTCTCCTTCCTTGAATTGATCGATGTGGCGAAAGACACTGATAAAAGTTTCCTGTACATTGTCTTTGGCCGATTCTTCATCCCGCATATAGCGGATACTTATCGAGAAAAGGAAGGGCGCATACGCATCCACAAGGGATCTCTGCGCCCTTCTGTCATTCTGCTTGCATTTTGATATGAGTTCTGTAAAACCCAAATGTTGATCTTTAGTTAATCTCTTTCTGCATTGAACGAACCGCTCAAGTTAATATCCATACCGCCAGAAACATCATATACTATACCCTCAAAGGTTCCGGAAATAAATCCCCCGGGGCCATCGAATCTCGTTATCTCCACATCGATCCTTGGATCGGACAAGATACGGCTACTGGTACCTACCTGGGCATTGATCCTGATCACTTCGAAGTTGCCTGTACCCTCGCCATCTATACCAATGCTAAAATATCCGGAGCCATTTACCGCACTGATAGTAGTGATGATCTTTGGTGGCATGTAGGATGTATCCTCTACGACTGAAGCAGTGACATCACTGAAGATGTAATCAGTTCCTGCCAGCTCTAAAAGCAGAGTAGGGATCACTGTTCCACATGCACTGATAGTCCCCAGGTCGATATTTTCTTTGAAGGTCAAACTTCTTTCATCAGAAGCTTGTGAATTCTTGATGTCTATGCCCTGTACTTTGAAATCGCCCTCTTCGCAAAAGCTCACCGAAGCGTTGATATTTCCATCCGCATCAGGAATCAGATATCCAAAGACATCGTCGTTTTTATAAACCTTGACATAGCCCTTTTCTACTGCACTACCCTGGCAATCTATGAGCGCACCAGTAAAGTTGACATTCACTGGTAGATCTACGATAATATCATTGAGTTTAGTATCGGTAGAGAACGGTCCAACGGAAGTAGAAGATATCAGGTTGCCGCAAAGATCGAAGACTTTCATCTCCAGCACTTCATCTTTTGGGACTTTACCACTGAAATATCCTGCTGGTCCAGTAAATGCTGTTCCGGTCTGATTGGCCTGGGTATTGCGCTTCAACTGAACCTGAACATTTCCAACTCCTTCGCCACCGGAATTAACTGCTCTTCCTTCCAATAGAACAGTCGGAAAAGGATCATCGCAATTCCAAAATGAAAAATGACTTACGCTCGCGATGTAAGTACTGCCATGCAATTCCGCACGTCCTTCTTCCATCCAGTAGCCCAATTCTTCGTCATAATGCCATAGGGCGATCTCTGAAGGTGCCTCACCTATGATCTCTGCAGGAACGGGAAAGGTCAGTGTGGCTTTTTTATCAGAGTTCAGTTCCAGTTCTTCACCTGAATTACTAAAGATTTCTACGCCGATCATTCCAAAGGTTGTCATTCCCATGATCTGACCATTGGCATCTACACCGAGAAGAGATCCCGGCATCCGCTCGAATAGGTCATCTGCCAGAGGATCGATGTATGTAGCATGAACGGCCACTTGCCCTCCATAGGCGGCGCCATTCAGCTCAAAGGCATCAGCAGGAAATTCGATCTGTGCACCGCCTGCAAGCGTGATCACGCCTCCGCTATTGGATGATACGAGTCCCGATTCGTTCGACTCTATCAGTTTGATCCTTACAAACTCCACTTCATTGAGGTTTGGGAATACCATTTTACTGGTGGGGAAGTAGCCGGACTTCTCCACTTCTATCACAGCGCCATTTTCATTGGCCAGGATGTCCTTCATATAGAAGAACCCATTATCATCTGTTGCAGTGCCATGCTGCTTCAATTGTACGGTAGCTCCCTCAATAGGCTGACCATTTTCATCGATCACTACGCCTGTGATCGACGTATTGATCAGTACTTCCGGTTCCTCCCCAAGATATATGGTCTCCGTCACCACGATCTTGTCTTTTCTACAGCCAGCGAAAAGCAGAACAACGCTGAATAAGATCAAAGACAGTTTCTTCATTCTGAGATTTATTTAGTTTAAAATGCCTGTTCAAAGGTTAAAATGCTTTGGCGGACATTTGTGCTGCACGATCTGTCAAAAAATATTCACTTTATTCTAAAAATACTGATTTAGACTCGAATGTCAGTCTTATTGCCTTGAATAACAGCCTTTTATAATAGGTCCAAATGCTCAGTTGATCGATCGATGTGTTTATAACGATGAAAGCGTAACTTCGGTATGAAAGTACGCTTGAACGATGCTCGTCAGAATATTGAAAATAGGAGGTCTAATAGCCATCATTGCACTTGTGGTACTGGTGCTTCAAACCTGGCATGAGGTGCACACATTCGATAACATGGTGGAAGAGAGCTTTCAGGAATTCAGGCTTCCTGCTCCGGGAGCCTCTGATATCCCGGAACCACACAGGGCGGCGGGCACTGTTCTGGAAGCGGGGGATCGCGAATTTTCAAATGGTGATTATGATGCGGCCATTGAGAAATACCGCCTGTTGCAACATCAACATGAGGGAATAGATAAGATGGTGGAAGTGGCCGAGTTTCATGAATGCCTGGCTCTCCTCCATCAAAATGGTATCAATGCACCGGCTTTCAGAAGGTTGCTGGATCATATCAGGAATGATCCCGAACATCGATTCGTGAGAGAAGCCCAAAAATTGCATGCCCAAATGCAGAATATACTCGTCAGGCTCTACAAAGGTTAAGACGTTGTTAAACTTTTTTAAGGCAGTAACTTTTCAAAATTTATAGCCGTTAAAATTTTCAGAATGGCGAGAGTATGTCAATGGTTCTCGTGTTCTTGATAAGATCAATAGTGATTTTTTAAACTAAAAAGCCAATTCATTATGAAGAATGTTTTGTATTTAACTCTTTCCGGTCTCGTGGGAGGCGTGATGGCATTCTTCCTGCTTCAAACTCAGCTACCTGAGATACAGCCCCTGGAACAACAACAGTACCAGGCGAAGAATGTCAGTACGACCAACCCCAACTTTCCCTTTGATTTCGTATCAGCTGCAGACAGGGCGACCAAGGCGGTTGTACATATAGAAGCGGCAGAGAGCGAATCCCTTGCCCGTGAAAGGTTGCAGGAGCAAAATCGAAAGAATCCGTTTTATAATTCACCATTCAGAGACTTTTTTGATCAGAATGATATGTTCTTCTCCTTCCCTTTCGGTGGGCAATATTTTCCAAAGAAAGGAAGTGGGTCAGGTGTCATTATCAGTGAGGATGGCTATATCCTGACCAATAATCATGTTGTTGGCTTTGCTGATGACATCGTAGTTACCCTGAATGATGAAAGAAAGTTGAAAGGTAAGGTGATAGGAACGGATCCGGGATCTGACCTTGCCGTTGTGAAGATCGAAGCAACCGATCTTCCGACCCTGCAATATGCCGACTCTGACAAGGCTAAAGTGGGCGAATGGGTACTGGCTGTGGGTAATCCATTCAATTACCTCACTTCAACCGTAACTGCCGGTATCATCAGTGCCAAGAACAGGGATATAGATGTGATACGCGATAAGAACTCCATCGAGGAGTTTATCCAGACCGATGCGGCGATAAATCCCGGCAACAGCGGAGGCGCGCTTGTGAATGCCAAAGGAGAATTGCTTGGCATCAATACCGCCATCGCCACTAAAACCGGTTATTATAACGGTTATTCGTTTGCCATTCCTATTAACCTGGCCAGCGAGATCGCTGACAACATTATCAAGTACGGCACTTTTGAAAGAGGAAATCTCGGCGTCTATATTCACGATATCGATGAAGATTATAAATCAACGCTCAGCTTGAATTTTGATAACGGTGTGGTCGTCACCGAACTTGTGGATGGCGGCGCAGCGCAATACGCTGGTGTATTACCCAATGACGTCATCACTGAAGTGAATGGAGAAGCGGTTAAGGATTCAGAAGAACTCGCCAACAGGGTAAGAAGAAGTAAGGTTGGTGAAACGCTCAACCTGACAATTATAAGAGAAGGAAGGGAGAAGAAAATTCCTGTCCGACTCAAAAAGAGATTATAGTACAAGTTGGTTTTTCGTTTTGTCTATGTGCCTGTTCACCGCCAGTTGAACAGGCACTTTTTTTTATGGCCTGTAGCTGGTAATGATGTGAAGTAGAATGACAATATCTGCGGTATTTTCGGATCACATCGTAAAATATCAGCCCTGAGCGATGGGTTAATAAAGAGAGAACACGGAACTATGAACACTCAGGATCGCTCATTTGGGCAGGTTGTGCTCGATCTGATCTACCCGCTACGATGCAGTGGATGTGGAGAGGTCATACCGGGTATGCTGGACAGCTTTTGTTTGGAATGTCTCTCCCGACTTCAGCCACTGGACTACCACCATTATACTGACAATCCACTGTCCAGGCATTTTGTCGGACGCTGTAAAGTAGAACTGTCTGCAGCCTTGTTTGGATATATTCCCGGAGGATGTGTCCAACAGATCATTCATGATGTAAAATACCGGCGAAAAATGAGATTGGGTCGATTCCTCGGCCGTTGGCTGGGAAGGCACCTTCAGCGCTCCATGGGTTACAGGCAGATCGATGTCATCATTCCGGTTCCCCTCCATAAAAGACGGCAGCGAAAGCGGGGATACAATCAGAGTAGTCTGATCTGTGAGGGTATCGCCGATCAACTGCAATGTAATGTATTGGAGAATGGTCTTGAACGTATTAGAAAGACGCCATCACAAACCGACCTCAATCGTTTCGAACGACACCGGAATATGAAAAATGCCTTCTGGCCGAACGAAGAATTGCTGCGGTATGATCACGTGCTGTTGGTGGATGACGTGGTCACTACAGGTGCCACTCTCGAAGCGTGCATTTTGGCCATCAAAGCTGAAAAAGACATGAAGGTCAGTATAGGAACGGTAGCGTTGGGAGGTGCGTTCTAAAGATAATATTCAAGGATCGGGTAAATTATAAACACCATTATCGTCTGTGAAAAGAAGGCCATTGGCCAGTGAGATTCATAGACGGAAGTGGTCCTGTAAAATCAAAGTGGTTGTCAGTATAACGCTGATTTTCAGCTGAATAATTAAATTTGCGCTATGGGAAAGAGACTCTATAACCTGGTTGATGCTCAGGTGCTTCGGGAAGAGATCAAGAAGGACAATACGCCGAGGACGACATTGTCTTTTTACAAATACCATCAGATCAAGGATGTGCCTGCGTTCAGGGATAGGTTTTACGAAATGCTGGATGAGATCGGTGTCCTGGGAAGAATATATGTTGCTTCCGAAGGGGTCAATGGGCAGCTATCAGTACCTACCGAGAATTTGGAGCTACTTAAAGAGGTTTTTGCTGAAACTGGTTTCCTGAACGGTGTCAGGCTGAACATAGCGGTGGAGGACGACGGTAAGTCGTTCTTCAAGCTGGCGGTCAAGATAAGGGATAAGATACTGGCCGACGGATTGAATGATAACACATTTGATGTTACTAAAAGAGGACATCATATCGATGCACAGACTTTTAACGACCTGACCGACAAGGAAGATACGGTCATTATCGACATGCGCAATCACTATGAAAGCGAGGTGGGTCACTTTGAAGGAGCCATCACACCGGATGTGGAGACTTTCCGTGAATCGCTGCCTATCATAGAAGACATGCTCAAGCCTCACAGGGACAAGGACATTGTGATGTACTGCACGGGAGGTATCCGATGCGAGAAGGCCTCTGCCTATTTTAAACACAAAGGTTTTGACAAGGT
>JAWVZH010000029.1:0-24621 GCA_033722295.1 Saprospiraceae bacterium | reverse complement strand
TCAATTTGTCATTTTGCACTTCGATAAGAGAGTCTACATATATCACGATATTGAGCAGTGAGTCTTCTTGGGATTCTGAATACTCATCTGAATAGCTATTGCAGACAAACTGCAGACTATCCAGATGCAGGGAATTAAGGTCTCCTGTGCCTAAGCATCAAAACCGGAATGAAGATTGATAGGATCGGAAATCCATTTATCTGTATGTCATTCTTATGTCTTTTGTCCTGAATTGAACAATAGATTCCTGCTGATCGAAACGCGAATTTGTGATTGTGGAAAGCCAGTAGTTTAAACTACTGGCATCTGTGTTATAAAATGGCAATGGAGCATCACGAGATATAATATCAACGTGATACTCCATTCTAATTGCCAGGCTACGAACAGAACAGTAGTTAGTTCATACAATTATTATCTGCTCTTTTCACAATTTTAATTTCAATAGTCAATGGCGATTTAAACCAAAACCTCTTCCAATTCTTTTTCATGTTTTGGATAATCATCCTGATCCGGCGGTGGACTGGCCACCTTCCTCTGGTCCCCCGGCCTTTTCAAGGCATGCCAACGGCTCACGATGAACCAACAAAGCGGGATCACGCCACCGAAGAAGAATATAGAAGCACCGATACCTCGCAGCCATGTCAGTGATTTAAATATATCACTACCTATGAATGCTTCTGATCTGGCAAACCAGAGCCCATTATCCACGATAGACTTGAATTGAATAGTTCCAGCTGGAAACAGATCTAGAACC
The DNA here is from genome assembly GCA_033722295.1 of Saprospiraceae bacterium. Taxonomy (GTDB): domain Bacteria; phylum Bacteroidota; class Bacteroidia; order Chitinophagales; family Saprospiraceae; genus JAWVZH01. Next base: position 23,867 of record JAWVZH010000029.1, on the reverse strand, counting down.
ACCATGAGCAGCAAACCAATATTGATAGACCAGAATGAGAACATCACGAGCTTACCGTTCCAGAATTTCGATTTCAGCAGCAACCTGGATGCAAAGATCAGAGCCGCCAAAGAAATATTTCCATAGACACCCATTAGTGCGGCATGCGCATGATTGATGGTCAGGTATGACCCATGTTCAAAATAATTCATGATAGGCAGGTTCACTATTATACCCATAACGCCCGCACCAAAGAAGTTCCAGAAATTCACGGCAATGAGAAACATGAAAACTTCTGTCATGCCAAAATTTCCAAGATCTTTCTTTTCGTATCCATTGACCGCAAAGCGGGGCATATTCTTAAATCGCCAGGCTTCTACTGTCAAGAGGATAAGGGGTACAAATTGAAGAGTAGAAAACACCGAACCCAGCGCCATCGTGGCTACCGGTTTGGCGTTCCAGTAAAAATTATGGCTTATTCCCAGCAAGCCGGTACCCAAAAATAAAATTGTGGCAAAGAAGACCACACGAATTGCCGCTTGCCGGCTTACAAGTCCCATCAATACCATAAGGTAACTCACAATTACCGTAATGAACACTTCAAAAAATGCCTCTACCCACATATGGATCACCATCCATCTCCAGAAGTCAGCGATCACAAAATTGGTTTCGGGCTTGTTGACAAAACCAGAAAGGAACAATAATGGGATCCCTATTACGGAGTACATTATCCAGTTTGACAGATTCCATGGCTGTCCTTTCTTGAATGCGGGCCTTACTCCCCTGTACACAACAACTGCCCACAGTATGAAAATGCCCATAAGAAGTACCTGATACAATCTTCCAAAATCTACATATTCCCAACCCTGGTGTCCTAAAAGATGCCACCAGTCTCCGAGCAATCCTTTGGGTCCGAGTACCATACCAGTCAATGAACCTGCAACGAGTATAAATAGCATGACAAAAAGTGTATTGATCAGTGGCAATTGACCCTTGATCTCCTTTTTGGCAAGAATAGGCAGTATAAATATGGAGGAGGCGATCCAGCATGTCGATATCCAATACAGCGAAAGCATCAAGTGCCAGGAACGCGATATGGTTATGGGAAAGGCTTCACTGGGATAAATGCCAAAAAAGCCCAGGAAATTTACAAAATCATTGATCGTAATGATCCCGGAGACCACTTGAAGCAGAAATAGTAATATTGCTACTGCGAAAAACTTGAACGTCGCCCGTTGGGTGGGTGTAGGCTCGAATTTATTCACCTTTTCTTCTGTAAGCAGATCGCCCTGCGAGGGTTTGAAAAACTTATTGGGCAATTGATTGTACTGACCGATGAAGTAGAGTACGATGCCGCACGCCAGAACGAATCCCAGCAAGCCCAGCACACTCCACAGCACGACAGGTGAGGTAGGAGTGTTACCTGCCTTGGGATCATAAGGCCAATTGTGCGTGTAGCTGAAACTCTCCCCTGGTCTTTGCGTCGCGCATACCCAGGCCCCCCAAAAGAAAAACGCTGATAAGTCCCTGATCTCATCAACATCTGTAATATAATTCCTTGGGGGAAATGATCCGTCTGTATTATTCGCTTGAAACAGATCGAGATAATAATTCTCCAGTTTGTCAATGGAAAACACCTGTGCCGCTGTCAGCTTAATAACATCTTCGTCCTCCTCGTACCTGTTCTCTTTCCATTCTACTCGAACATCCTCCGCAATGACCTTGGCTTCAGAGTTAGTCGCCTGACGACCGTTCTCTTTGGCAAAATCATCGAGGTAGAACTCATTCATATATTCGGTAGCCTGATGGAGAGCCTCCGCCGTAAAATCAGGACCCCTCTGAGCACCGTCCCCAAAGAAAGAACCATATTCCATGAGCGCATATTTGTGAAAGACTTCCTGGCCATGCAATATGTCCGTCCTGTTTATCACCTCTTCTCCGTCCAGTGTTGCGAAGGTGGTCAGAGGGGGAGCATCATTATAGGTCTGGTAACCGATCATTCCAACGCCCGCAACACTTATGATCAGGATAAATGTCAACGGCTGCCACCAGTTCTTGGTATTCATGAAATAATCGATATTTCTATGCTTTTTTGATGAATTACCATTACGGTTCATATCAACTAATTTTAGGTATTAAAAAAACATTCACAGATTGACGGACTAACCGCTTCCTTTATCCTCAGAAGGCCTTTTCATGGACTTCCTTGCTCAATTACATCTCGACATATCATTCGCATTTCGTGTAACCACAATCCGGGCATTTCAGGCATCCCTCTTCAAAGACAAGATGGTGCTCACCGCAATCGGGGCAATCGAGATCCTGTCGTACCGATCCATTCTCAATAAAATTGGAGAGCGCCCGGGTAACTCCATTTTTCCAGGTATTAAGTGATGTATCATCGAGATGGAGGTTGGATACGACCTTGACAACAGAGATCAAAGGCATGCCGTGACGAAGCACACCGGAGATCATTTTTGCCAAATTCCAAAACTCCTCATTAAAGCACCTCGACAGCCCTTCATAAGTTACTTTATAGCCGGCTTGATCTACATATTGAAAGTCATATCTGCTGTTTCCCTCCCCGTTGCGATTTTTAATAATCCAACCTTCCTCTATCGATGTGGGAATGTGGAATGAATCTTCAGCACACCCCGTAAATATCTCATACGGTCGGTCATTTAATAATCCGACCGCTGCTATCCATTTTTCATCATGATTTTGAAATCTGAAAACTCTGGCTTTTAATTTTTGTGGCCTCTTGTAATCTTTTTGCCCGTTTCCTTTATCAGAGTCCTCCTCATTGTTCTTTGATTGCGATATCAATATACCGTCTCGCGACCCTTCTCTATATACCGTAATGCCTTTGCATCCACTTTTCCAGGCAGTCATATAAATATTACCGATCATGGCTTCATCGGTCTCCTTCGGTACATTGACCGTTACACTTATGGAATGATCTACCCACTTCTGGATAGCGCCCTGCATCTTTACTTTATTGATCCAATCGATGTCCTTAGCCTCAGATTGATAATACGGCGTTCTCTCTATGAAGGGAACCAGCTCCTCATCGCTGAGTTTTGACAATTCGCTCTGGTTGTAGCCCTGACCTTCAAGACATTTCAAAAATTTGTGATGAAAGACCTTATGCTCCTCCCATTGATCAGAGGTACCCTGAGCATTTTTTGGATATCCATTGTTCGATCCCAGGACCTTTTTTCGTCGTCGGGTATAAGCCACCCTGAAAACAGGTTCAATTCCGGATGAAGTTTGTGTCATAAGGCTTGTTGTACCGGTCGGAGCGATTGTCAGCAGGGAAATATTTCTACGTCCATACTTTGTCATATCCGAGTATAGGTCAGGATCGGTCTCTTTGATCCGATTGACAAAAGGATTGGCGGCCTCATTTTCATAATTATATATTTCAAAAGCCCCCCGTTCTCTGGCAAGGTCAACAGATGATCTATAAGCAGACAGTGCCAATCGTTTGTGTACTTCCACAGAGTGGTCTATAGCAGCCTGAGATCCATATCTCAAGCCCAAGGCTGCCAACATATCACCCTCAGCAGTGACACCGATACCAACTCGCCTTCCCAGTACGCATTTCTCTCTTACTTTTTTCCATAGTTCCAGCTCAGTTCTTTTTGTCTCAAAATCCTGAGGATCCGAAATGATCTTTCCCAAAATCCCATCTATCCTTTCTATCTCGAGGTCTACAATATCATCCATTATCCTCTGGGCCTTTTGGGCATGTTCCTCAAAGAGTTGAAAATCAAATTCAGAGTCATCCTGAAATGGATCGTTCACATAGCTGAAGAGGTTGATCGCCAATAGTCGACAGCTGTCGTAAGGACAGAGAGGAACCTCTCCACATGGATTCGTTGACACAGTTCTAAAACCATGTTCTTCGTAGCTATCAGGAATGGACTCCCGGATTATCGTGTCCCAGAACAGGATTCCAGGTTCTGCACTTTTCCAGGCATTATGAACAATTTTATTCCAAAGGCCTCTGGCATTAATTGAGACTGAGTTGGTCGGGTTGAGTGAATCAAGAGGAAAACGCAACTCAAATGGCTGATCGGATTCCACCGACCTCATGAACTCATCGCTTATCCTGACAGAAATATTGGCATTTGTGATCTCACCAGAATCCAATTTGGCATCGATGAAGTTCTCAATCTCAGGATGTCTGACATCCAATGAAAGCATTAATGCGCCCCTGCGCCCATCCTGAGCCACCTCTTCTGTCGAGTTCGAAAATCTTTTCATGAAGGGCACAATGCCGGCACTGGTCAGCGCACAGTTTCTGACAATATTACCTTTTGGCCTGACCCCCGACAGATCATGACCTACACCACCTCTTCTTTTCATCAATTGGACCTGTTCTTCATCTACCTGAAGGATCGCTCCATAGGAATCGGCGTTTCCCCTGGGGCCAATGACAAAACAGTTTGAAAGAGAGGTGTACTGAAAATCATTTCCGACTCCGGCCATTACCCCTCCCTGAGGTATCAGATATTTGAATTTATCAAGCAATTCGAACACTTCCCCATATTTCATCGGGTGAGGGTACTTCTTTTCGATACGTGCTATTTCATAGGCCAGGCGCTGATGCATTTGTTCTGGCGAAGACTCGTGTATTCTCCCTTTTTCGTCCTTCAAGGCATATTTATCGATCCACACCCTGGCTGCCAGATCATCTCCGTTGAAATATGCCCTGCATCTCTCTTCCACATCCTTCCTGGAATAGACTTTATATTTGCGGCTTTTAGGTTCTTCTATAGAACTTTTAGTTTCCGATTGAATATCTGTAAATGCTACTTTCATAATTGTTTAAGATTCTTGCACTGACTGGCGTGCAGTTTTTAACTAACAGGAAATAAATTTGCAGCATTCAAAGGTTGATCGAAGTAAGTCTCAGACTGAGACCTATTTACCCTGGTCAAAGGTCATGACCATAAATTCAGTGTTTGTGAAAAAGAACGATTAAGCCACGGATATTAGATCCGTGACTTAACCGTTGCTTTGCAATTACAACTAATTATGGATCTAGTTTTACCAGAACCCGATAGAACTGTTGTTGATTTATCCGTCCCCCAATATAGTATGGACCAGCAACAGCATTTTCAGGGATCTCAAACTCAATATCATTTCTTCCTTCGGTTAAAGGGACTTCACGGTCCTGGATTCTTCTTCCAAATTGATCTGTAATCGAAAATTCTCCATTAGCAGATTTCTCAGCAAGGACCTCGAGTGTAAACCTGCTGTATGTCGGGTTCGGGTAAATTCGCATTTCGAATTTTACCAAATCAATATTATCCGTACTTGTGGATAGATGGGGTTCAGCCAGGAATACATTCTCCTGAATATTAGTGGCAGAAGTATTTCGTTCAATGATATCTGACAATCTGGTTTGCCTTATCTGCTTTCGCAGTCTGTAGTCCAAGACAGGGTCATTTTCAAAATAAAATCTATCGCCATCCCTCAAAGACCAGAATTGTTGGATCATGATCTCCATAACCGTTTCTCCAAACAAGGTGTTGTGCATATGCTCCTCAGCCAACATACCTATCCACGGATCGATATTATTAATGTCTCCATACAATTGCTCCAGTAACCTGCTGACCTCACGGTTGCTCGTTATGTCTTCAAAAGTTTGGTGCTTTGCCAATCCAAAGTCGCTTCGAACGGTGTTATAATCCGCGAGACCCCGATCTCTTCCTCTATTGATATTTATGGCTGCCAGATCCATACCTCCCGATCCGGGTTGTCCGAAAAGAAAGTTTCGGAGATCATCGATCATTTTACAATCGAATTCCTGCTCTACCTGGGTCGCCATGCCCTTGAGCATAGGACCGATATCAGTGAGCGGCAGTATATTCGGGTTGAAGAACACCTCACGGAGCAGGTATTGCCCGTGCGGCATCACTTCACCATCGTTATCCATGGCAATGACTTCGCTACTGACCACGGTATGACCATAGCGATAAGCAGCTGCGGTAAAAATATTCATCATACCCGGATTCACATCCGGATCATATCCAAAATATTCTGGTAAATGCACACCCATGGTCGGCAACCACTCATTATACACAATAGACTGGATCATCCCACCTACTAGTTTTCGGGCAAACTGATAGAGTTCTTCATCAGACCAGTTGGGATACTGATCCGACAATTCATCACATAGCCTATTATGCTCTCTCACAAAAAGTGTGTGAATGGAGGTCAACATGGGATTTTCATTTGCCCTCACATCGCCTGCAACAAACCACTTTTTAACGTGCGGCATAGGCATTGCCATTTCAGGTGCTGACGGGTCCACCTCTCCGTTATATTCACCACTGACCGTGTTATAAGGCAACAAATTTCCAACTGAGGTTCTCAGTTTGCCACCTTCAAAGGTACGTAACCAGTTCGCCCTTTCTTTACTTGAACCATATACACCGGAACCGTCAATAAAAGCAGTTATTCCATTGGGCCACGCCCTCGGATTAGTGCGGCTAGTACCCGTAGATGGATCATAAAGAGACCGAAGCATCGGAATGACCTCAGTTCCTGTTTTCAGCGGATCAAAAAATGGGTCTCCTATTGGTACTGGAATATCAAGTTGCTCTGTTGAATGATCCACGACGAGCGTAATGTCGTGATCGATAAATTGACCCCATACCCACGCATAATCGCTTAGATTGGTAGCGTCGTTGATCAGTCCGGCCTGCTCAAAAAGCACATTGCTTATAGCTCTTGGATTCGGTCGGGTATAACCGGCAGGAGAAGACACCCCGTCATCAAACCCAACGGTGCCGTAATGCAACTGATTGGTGCCAACTGCCCCCCATTCCGGATGAGCTAAATTATTACCAGTACCGTCAATGCTCCTGTTTTGTGCTGATAAAACACTGACACTCAATGAAATAACCAAAACATAGAAAAGTTGGTAATAGAAAGTAAATCCTCTGTTCATATCCTAATTTTTTTCAATCGTTTTTAACATTCGTAGATAAAAGATTCAACCCAAAGATTGAATGGTCAAAACGAAATTAGGAGACCCCTCAGAGGAGCGCTGTGTTCTAGAATAGAACCCGGATATGTTGTAAAACATATTAACCTCTCAGGCTAATCATTCTCAACTGGTTATCGGAAGTGATGGTCACCCTTCTGCGGTCCACAGAGACGATCTGATTATCTACAAATTCAGAGAGCGTCCTGATGGCGTTGGATGTAGTCATGTTGGCAAGGGCAGCCAGATCACTTCGCTTGAGATCCATATTCAGGCTACCGTCCATATTCTGCCCAAAGATCTCTTTTACAAACAAGAGTGCATCTGCCAACCTCGCTCTCATATGCTTCTGTGTGAGGCCGAGCATTCGTTGGTGTGTTCTCAAGAGCTCGAAGCCCAGATGCTCGTTGATCTTCTCGAGTAATCTGTTATTCTTCTTTGCAACACTTGTGAAATCCTTGAGATCTATGATGCAGATCTCAGAATGCTCCAATGCTATTGCCGAAGTGGTATACTTCTCACCTGTCAGCAGATTTGTGAGGCCGAGAAGATCCACAGGCTTTTTGAGGTCTACTATCAATTCATTCTCGGTGTATCCCGTCATTGAGACCTTGACCTTTCCGGTATTCAAACACATCAGGCCAAAAGGGCTGGTACCTTCCTTATACAAGAACTCCCCCGTTTGATAGACCACAGTCGTCCTGTTACTATTGAGGAGCAAAAGTTCTTCCTGATCCAATTCGTCCAGTAGGGAGAGCTTCCTTTTGAAGCATTTCATGCATGTCTGACATTCCTTTCTTTGAATTAAGCTGCCAGGCTTTTGCATAGGAAAAAGGTTGAAATGACTTTACAAAACATTGGTTTTACAAATATATTCCCTCAACACCGAACCTGTTTTTCAGAGTAAATGATCTTCGTCATGATTTGTACAGATATCGATCAGTCTGGTGAAGAATGAGTCACGTAGGTCAAAGTATGCAGCACTTCAGCTCGCTTTTAATTAAATGGAGCCCCGGTTTTGTTCAGAACAAGTCAATCACTATGAAAATAGTCCCACACCGCCTTGGTTTGAGCAAGGTTGAGGTGTTTCTTGAGTTCTTCTTGATCGGCGTTGGCTACAGCCTTTACGGATCCCATGCTCTTGAGAAGTTTGTTAGCCGTTTTTTCTCCAATTCCCGGAATAACGGTCAACTCGGTCTGCAGAAAGGCTTTTGATCTTTTGTTGCGATGAAACGAAATGGCAAATCTGTGAGCTTCGTTCCGTGCCTGTTGTATGAGTTTGAGAGATTCTGATTTCTTATTGATATAAAGGGGAATACTGTCGCCAGGGAAGTAGATCTCCTCCAGCTTTTTGGCAATACCGATCACTGTCACATCATCTTCTATACCGAGATCCTTTATACTCTTCATCGCAGAACTCAGTTGTCCTTTCCCTCCATCAATAATAATAAGTTGGGGCAGGGATTCTTCTTCTTTTATCATGCGGCCATATCTTCGTCTCACAACCTCCGTCATACTTGCAAAATCATCCGGTCCTTCAACTGTCTTGATGTTATAGTGTCGATAATCTTTTTTAGCCGGGCGGGCATTCTTGAAAACCACGCACGACGCTACCGGTTGTGCTCCATGTAAGTTTGAATTGTCGAAACACTCTATGTGCAAAGGGACATCCTCCATCTGCAGGTCATCCTTGAGGGTGTTGAGTATACGTTCTGCTGATGTCTGTTTTCGCCTGGCAGTGGCCGCTTCCTTTTTCTTTTGAAGTAAGAAATATTGCCCATTCTTTTCTGATAGTTCTAGAAGTTTGCGTTTGTCACCACGTCTGGGTACAGTGATAGCAACATCAGCTTCTATGAGAGGCACTTCAAACGGTGCGACGATCTCTGGTGATATGCTGTCGAATTTATCTCGCAAGTCAAGGATCGCATAGCTCAGAAGGTCTTCTGGGTCCTCATCAAGGTTCTTTACCAGTTCAACTGTATAACTATTGATAATGGCACCGTCTATGATCTTGAGATAATTGACATAGGCGGTTTTATCATCGTCCGCGATAGAGAAAACATCGAGATCCCGAATATTCGTGCTTACCACTGTGCTCTTACTCTGATAATCACCTAATGCGTCTAAACGCACCTTGGCTTTCTCGGCCTGCTCGAATTCCAGGTTCTCAGCCATTTCGTTCATCTCTTTTCTGAGATGTTTTTTTACTTCGGAAAAGTGGCCTTTCAACATATTGCGGACCTGGGTTATCTTTTCCATGTAGTCCTCCTCCGATTCCAGACCTTCACATGGACCCATGCAATTCTTGATATGATATTCGAGGCACACCTTGAATTTACCCGCTTTAATGTTCTTTTCACTGAGATTGTAGGTACAAGTCCTTAACGGGAACAAGCTTCTTATCATGTCCAGGACGATGCGGGCCTTATATTTGGAGGTATAAGGACCGAAGTATTCCGATCCATCTTTCAGCACTCTCCGGGTAAAGAAGACTCTGGGGAACCTCTCGTTTTTTATGCAGATATAGGTGTAGGACTTTCCATCCTTGAGGTTGACATTGTAACGAGGTTGATATTTTTTGATCAGAGTGTTTTCAAGTAACAGAGCATCGTGTTCTGTCTCTACGATGGTATATTCGATATCCGCCGCATTCTTGACCATAACTCTGGTCTTGTAGGCCGAATGTCTGCCACCGGTAAAATAGGAGCTTATTCTGTTTTTCAGGTTTTTAGCCTTGCCGATATATAGCACAGTGCCATCATCGTTGATAAACCTGTAGACGCCAGGTGAGTGTGGTAAGGTCTCACTTATTGACTTATAATCATCATATGTCATGACTATTGCATGATCTTGAAGGCCTGGCTACTATTATTTTCCAAGTTACGCAATACAACGATCCATACCCCCGAAATGGTTTCAGGACTATAAGCGAGTCTTTTAGGTTCGTTCACATTTAATTCCGTTTTTTCAGCGTAAAGAAATTGTCCGGAATAATTATAGACCTCAACTTTATACATTCCCTTCCCTGAAACGTGAATACCGCCATTGCTGAAAACTACTTTCTCTACCTCAACATCTTCGTGATCATCATTTAAGGTTGTCAACGGCGGCACTTCAATTGAGTACATCGACCTGCCATAGGTAGCGGCAAGCAACATTCTCGTATCCGCACGAAAATCAATATCATTGACTATGGCCACCGGTATATTCTGACCCAAAAGTTCCCAGGTTTGCCCACCGTCGAATGTTTCGAATACTCCAAGGTCCGTAGCGATCCAGTATCGGCGTGAATCCACAGGGTCCACGATCAGGTCATTCACCGGAACCTCGGGCAAGTCCTGGCTGAGATCGACCCAGTTGCTTCCACCATCATCGCTTCTAAAGACATGCGGCAGATATTCGTGCCATTTCAGTCCACTGTAGGTAACGAAAAAGGCTTCGCCATCATGAGGGTCGCATGTCACACTCGTCACCCATCGGTCAGGCAAATTCTCGCTAACTTTAAGCCAGTCCGTGCCACCATTCCTGGTGATCCAGACATTGCCGTCATCGGTACCGGCTATTATCGTATTTATGTCCAGAGGGCTGACATCTATAGATGTGATCGTCCCAAATACGAGATTTCGCCGTTCACCATTGCTCAGATCTTCGCTGATCTGACTCCAGTTGTCTCCACCATCAACAGTCTTATGCATCTTATGAGATCCAAAATAAAGGACATCCGGATTGCCCGGCTCAAACATGAAAGGAGTGTTCCAGTTGGACCTCTCACGATCTATTCCATCGGTTATTCGACTCCAGTCGCGACCACCGTCAGTAGATTTAAACAAATTACCATATTGATACTCTGTGTAGATGACATCATTGTTTCTCGGATCGGGCAAGGTTACGAAGCCATCACCACCCAACATTTTACTCCAGTTGTCATTACCGGCTCTTCTGATAAGGGGGTTATTGTCCTGAGTGCCACCGTAAAGGATCGAATCATCGATCGGGTCTATCGTACACGTATAGAACTGCGTTATGGGAATATTCTTATACTTCACACAGTTCTCAAATTGATTATTGGTCAGGTAGAGTCCTCCGTCATTACCCACCAGACCAAAATCACTGTTCATGGGATGCAGGAAGATAGAATGCTGGTCCACGTGCATGTCACAAACTCCCTCAAAGGATTGTCCGGCATTTTCTGTTTTTATCATGTACAGACCACATAGGAAGACGGTATTAATGTCATCCGGATCCACCGTAAGGTTGCAATACCAATAACCGGCGGTTCGGTAGTTCCATGACAGGTCTTCCCGGGACTTGTCCCAAGACTGACCACCATCGGAAGTGACATAAAAGCCTTCGAAGACACCATCTATTCCGGTAACAAGGGCATAGAGCCTCTGCGTGTTGGACGGTGCCATAGCTATACCGATCCTGCAGAGTGAATCCTTCGGCAATCCATTGGTCAACTTTGTCCAATTGTCACCACCATCGATACTCTTGTAAATACCGCTGGTTGGCCCCCAGTATATCTTATGATCGGGAAATTTGATCCGCTCCCATACACTGGCATAAAGGATATCGGGATCATTAGGGTCCACAATGATATCAGAGCCGCCTGATGTCGGTCCGAGATAGAGTATATTCTCCCATGTCTTCCCTCCATCCCGGGATCTGAAAATTCCCCTTTCGCTGTTTTCTTCAAAAAGATAGCCCATGGCTGCCACGTATATGGTAAAAGGATCTGACGGATCAAGGGCGATCCGGCCTATACTTCCTGAATTCTCGAGCCCCATATTTTCCCAGGACTGACCACCATTTCTGCTCCGGAATATTCCGAATCCTTCGTAGGCGATGGAACCGCTTCCTCCGTTGGACTCGCCAGTGCCGATCCAGACTTCCTGAGGGTTGGTCTGTCTAACGGCAATATCCCCGATTGGTGGAGAACCCAGATCTAATGTCATCTCCGTCCAGGACAATCCGCGATCTGTCGTTTTCCATGCTCCACCACTGGCCGCACCTATCCAGATATCGTCCATTGAATTGAAGGGCATTTCAACATCTGTGATTCTACCACCTATATTTTTCGGTCCTTCAGGTTGCCAATCCTGCTGGCCTTCGCGGAGAGTTAGGATGCGCTCTTGCAGTAATTTTTGCTTTTCCTGATGGTAGAGCTTGTTATTGATCTTACCGGATGGATATGCTCTTTGGTTGTAGAACCAGTCATTCAATGCTTCCGGCGGTGCTTCACGAGGCACTTCGCAAGAAAAAATAAACAGTATCGATACCAAGATAAATAGGGGTCTCATCTCCATATTAGTTATACGTAAGTACCTCAAAGATAAGCAAATTGGGGTGTTCTGGAATAAAATACCAGTTGCATTGGTATGCGGCCACAATTTGTAGTTTTCCATCCTTTTATTAATTTATATAGTACGGATAGCTCATTATTATCCGAGTAGCAGGAGGTTTTTAAGTCAAAAACCAGGTTTTGATCATCAGCACATTTGATTAATAGCCGACGAACTGAACTGGTTTGAATAAGTGAATGATGAATAATGCGATCTAAATGTTAGGCATTTTGTACTGCAAATAAATAATACATAATGAATACTGTCAAAATTGAAAAAGAGATTAAAGCCTCTCCTCAGGAAGTTTGGGATATTATTAGTGACATAGAAAAAGCACCGGACTGGGTAGAGGTCATGAATTCGTTGGTTGATACAACCGACAATCCTGTCAAGAAAGGAACAGTTTATAAAGAACGGTCAAAAGTCGGTCCAAAAGAATCCGTAACAACATGGCGCGTAACAAAGTTCGTCGCACCTCAAATTCAAATTCATGAATGCAATGAGCCAGATTTCAAGGCCCACCTGACGATGAAATTAGAACCAACCCATGGAGGCACAAAACTAACGCATATTACAAAGTACGAGCTGATGCCAAACTTGAGGCCTCTGGGCTGGTTGCTGGAGACCTTATTCGTGAAATCAGCCATGATTAAGAATCTGAATAAATCAGTAGATAATTGTAAGGCGATAATTGAGGCAAAGTGATATGGTTCCTTACGTGAATCTTCCCCCAGGAGGGCGAAAACCTTTACTAAGCATCAGGTATGGATCACATAAATAAGCTGAGAGGAAGGTTTGATGTAGGACCATGCCTACATCACAAGTCTAACCTCTCCTCGGCATGCTCATCGTTACCATATACATTCACTACATGACCGTATAAAATCGCCAAGAGGTTGAATTCATACTGAAGGCGAAGTCCTTCTGTAAACCTTTGGCTCAGCATGAGGAGCTGGATCAAATAAAAAAGCTGAGAGGGAGGTTTGATGTAGGACCATGCCTACATCACAAGTCTAACCTCTCCTCTCAGCTTTATGGATCATCTTAATAATAAAGATTCCGGCAAGCCCGGAAAACCTTTATGATTTCAAATCAAACCTGTCCAGATTCATCACCTTATCCCAGGCAGCTATAAAGTCGTTTACAAACTTCTTCTCTGAATCGGCGCAGGCATACACTTCCGCGAGAGCTCGCAATTCTGAATTGGAACCGAAGATCAGGTCCACTCTAGATCCGGTCCACTTCTTTTCACCCGATTTGCGATCCTTGCCTTCAAACTCATTTTCATCGTCTGAGGTTGCATTCCAAACGGTATTCATGTCGAGCAAGTTGACGAAAAAGTCATTGCTCAGGGCACCGGGCCTTTTTGTGAAAACACCGTGTTTCGAACCATCCCAGTTCGTATGCATCACCCGCATTCCTCCAACCAGGACCGTCATCTCGGGAGCTGTCAGCGTCAACAACTGAGCGCGATCCACAAGCAATTTTTCTGCCGTGGTGTCATACTTCTTTTTTAGGTAGTTCCTGAAACCATCGGCGGAAGGTTCGAGATACGAAAATTGTTCTTCGTCAGTCCATTCCTGCGTGGCATCGCCTCTTCCAGGAGTGAAGGGCACCTCTACATCATGACCTGCCTCCTTTGCTGCTTTTTCGACACCTGCGCATCCACCAAGCACGATCATGTCTGCCATAGAGATCTGTTTGTTGCCTGACTGCGCATCATTGAATTCCTTCCTGATCGCTTCCAGCTTGTCAAGTACCTTGTGCAACTGTTGAGGATTATTTACCTCCCATCCCCTCTGAGGGGCAAGACGCAGGCGGCCACCGTTGGCTCCACCTTTCTTATCCGAGTTTCGATATGTTGACGCTGAAGCCCATGCAGCTGAGACAAGTTCAGAAACACCCAGTCCTGAATTAAGAATCTTCTCTTTCAACTGAGCAATATCCGTGTCATTGACCAGTTCATGCGTTACTTCCGGGATCGGATCCTGCCACAGGAGGTCTTCCTCGGGTACCTCAGGACCAATGTAAAGTTCTTTGGGTCCCATATCCCTGTGAGTCAATTTGAACCACGCTCTCGCAAAAGCATCAGCAAATTCATCGGGATTTTCATAGAAACGTCTCGAGATCTTTTCGTAGGCCGGATCAAACCTCAATGAGAGGTCAGTAGTCAACATCGTAGGCCTATGCTTTTTTGAGGGATCATGGGCATCTGGAATAATTGTATCGGCATCCTTGGCAACCCACTGCTTGGCACCTGCAGGACTTTCCATGAGCTCATATTCGTAACCGAAGAGGTTCTCGAAGAAATTATTGCTCCATTTGGTCGGTGATTTGGTCCAGGTCACCTCAGGACCTCCTCCAATAGTATCACCACCTTTTCCTGATCCATAGCTGCTCATCCAACCAATACCCTGATTGGCTATCGGTGCACCTTCGGGCTCAGGCCCTTGTAATGCCGGATCGGCCGCGCCATGCGCCTTTCCGAAAGTGTGACCTCCGGCGATCAGCGCCACGGTCTCCTCATCATTCATTGCCATACGACCAAAAGTCTCCCGAATATCTGTAGCAGCTGCTATTGGATCGGGATTGCCGTTCGGCCCTTCAGGATTGACATATATGAGGCCCATCTGTACAGCACCCAGAGGATTCTCAAGTTCACGATCTCCTTTATACCTCTTGTCGGCAAGCCACTCACCCTCAGAGCCCCAGTAAATGTCCTCTTCAGGTTCCCAAATGTCCTCACGCCCACCGGCAAAACCAAAGGTCTTGAAGCCCATTGACTCAAGGGCGCAATTACCGACAAGGATTATCAGATCCGCCCAGGATATATTCTTGCCATATTTCTGCTTGATGGGCCACAGTAGTCTTCGAGCCCGGTCCAGGTTAACATTATCAGGCCAACTGTTGAGTGGCGCAAACCTCATACTTCCGGTTCCACCACCACCACGACCATCTCCGATACGATATGTACCGGCGCTGTGCCAGGCCAGCCTGATGAAAAAAGGACCATAATGACCGAAATCTGCCGGCCACCAATCCTGGGAATCAGTCATCAGATCATTAAGGTCTTTCTTTAATGCCTCATAGTCTAAAGATTTGAAGGCCTCCTTATAATCAAAATCTTCATCCATCGGGTCAGATAAAGAGGAGTGTTGTCTCAAAATATTGAGATTCAACTTATGGGGCCACCAATCTTCGTTTCGCGTCCCCCCACCAGCGGCGTGCTCTATCCGGCCGCTGGAAAAAGGGCATTTGCTTCCATTTCCATTACTTCTCATGCTATATAATTTTTTGTGATTGTCTGAATTCGCCAATAGTACGTAAATCTGCCAAAAACTGTGTTATTATTCAAATCAATAATTATTATAATTGTATAATTATTATTTATAAAATATGACGTTACAGCAATTGGAATACATCGTCGCTCTTGACGACCATCGCCATTATGTAAATGCGGCAGAACATTGTTTTGTTTCCCAACCCAACCTCACAATGCAGGTCAAGAAGCTCGAAGATGAGATCGGCATCCGGATATTCGATCGGACAAAGAAACCATTACAGCCAACAGATATCGGTAAAGAGGTCATCTCCCGGGCTCGGCGTATCCTGAGGGATACCAGCCAGATCAAAGAATATATCAACCACGAAAAGGAAACGATGGAAGGTGAATTCACCGTAGGCATCATACCCACTATAGCGCCATATCTGCTGCCCCGCTTTCTCCCCAGTTTTTTGAAGGAACATCCGAAGGTGCATCTCAATATCCAGGAACTCCAAACAGGTCAGATCATAACTCAACTCCAAAACGGCACCATCGACATAGGATTGTTAGCCACACCTCTGAACGAGGTCAATATCCGGGAGGTCCCATTATATTATGAGCCATTCCTGCTCTTCCTGCCAGAGAATCACCGCTTCCAGGATAAAAAGCTCCTACTTGCTGAAGACTTGGATCCTAATGAGGTGCTGGTACTGGATGAAGGGCATTGTTTCCGTGAACAGACACTCTCGATATGCCAACAAGCCAAGCACAGTTCATCTATAGGATTCGATTATCAGAGTGGCTCCATCGAGGCACTCAAAAACCTTGTAAAATATGGCGTTGGATATACACTCGTACCCGAGCTATCTGTACTGAACGAGTTGAAATCCAAACATGTAAGGAGGTTTTCCAGTCCTGAACCCGTGCGAGAGGTCAGCCTAGCGGTGCACAGCAATTACATTAAAAAAGCCCTCATCGATAGTTTGAAATCCCACATCTTGAAGGTTATTCCTGACCGGTTTCTGGAAAAACATTCAGTGGTAGAATTTGAATGGCGCTAACCTGGCAGCATGAATATATAATTGTAAATAGATTCATTCTTATTATTTTCAATTTTAGATCAAATCAAAATATCATAAGCTAAGGCGATTTCAAATTCATATTCGGACAATGAAGAAAAGCTGGCTTAATACAATACTTCTAAAGTGCATACTGTTAATCCATTTGACGGTCATTACATCATGCAATACCACAAAGCAAATCACCAAAGTAGATTCTCAAAAGGTCAATCCCGAGCATGAGGTCTTCAGTTCTGAGATCGCACATCAGATCCTGACGGGCATGAATACTGGTGATTATATAACACTGAATGAAAATATTGCGGCTGACGCAATGGTCAGAGGTTTTACTTATGAGGTTCAGCAAAATGCCGCATTTCAAATATCCATGAACTTTGGAGAGTACGCAGGTCCAGGTGAACTAGTAGAGATTCTATATGACAGAAAGGCCAACCTATTTATCTACAGATACCGAGGTGATTTTGAATCAAAGACTGACCCGGAGGTACGCGTTGTCCTGAATGAAGATGGCAAACTGGCGGGCTTTTTTGTGCTTGGCTGGCGAGACAATCTTCAATAAGCTATAACTACTTGTCTAAAATAGTGGATCTCAATCCTTGAGTCCTGTTTATCCAATTCCTCTGCATACCGATCAGACAATTTCGCTCAAATATCATGACTCAAAAAAGGATGAACGAATTTTCTATATTCACAATCTTTCTAACCAAATGAAAATATGAAAGTTTATTCAAGCAGTCTGGTGTGGTTAACAGTAGTGTTATTCTCTTGCACTTCAATTTACGCCCAGGATAAATCCATCACTATTGAGGACATGGCCAAATGGAAATATATCGATCGCCATGATCTCTCTCACTCTGGACAATATGTCCTTTATGATATCAAATCCGAAGATGGGAATCCATCGTGCTGTTTTCATAATACATTGACTGGAACCACCTCGTGTTTCGAGAGGAGCTACGATATCAAGATCAATGCCGATGAAACCTGGTTGGTTTACACGACTAAACCAGACGAAGATGAAGTCGACAGTCTGCTTAGAAGTGGCACCAAAAAAGATGACCTGCCGCCTGACACCCTGAAGGTTCTGGATCTGAAAAAGGGCACAGAGTTCGAAATTGCTGATGTGACCAAACATCAGATGAACGATAGCTTTCCCGATGTATTGATCTACCAGTTAGGGTCAATTCCGAAAATGGAAGGGGATACTACGGAATCCAGCGCCAGGGAAATGAATGAGGATAATGGTCACCACCTGATAGCGCGACATATGTTGAGTGGCCAGGAAGACACTATATATTTCGTTACAAAATGGGAGTTGTCTGAGGTTGGTCAGCACCTGGCTGCTCTAACAACTGGTAGGGACTCCACAGATCAGGCTGGAATTATAATTTATAATCTGGCATCCAGGGGTCAAAAAAAGGTCAGGCAGACAGAAGGGAAATTGGAACAAGTGGTCTCTGATAAGACGGGACAACAGTTTGTTTTCATCCTCGATGAGGACACTACAAAAGCCTATATCCGTCCCTATAAATTATGGTATTGGGCTGATGTTATGGACAGCCTATCTCTTGCCGTTGATTTTCCAACCGATCAACTTATGAAGGGCAGCCAGGTGGTTGGCGCTTATGAACCCCGATTCTCTGAGGATGGCAAGAGATTGATCTTCGGATATAATCTCCCACCCGCCCGTCAGGACACAAGTCTACTGGAAAAAGAGATGGTCGATGTTGAGATATGGTCTACCGATGATCCACTGATATATCCTATGCAGAATGAAAGAGTGGATGAATTGAGAGATAAAGCCTTTCATGCTATCTGGGAGCCACGAGTGGACAGAATTGTCAAGCTCACCGACACACTTGTTGATCATTTGATTTTAAACAAAAAAATAAACGGCGCTTACGCCGGTGCATATCATAATGAGATCTATCTGCATAATATTGTCTTTACCGGGCATGACTACAAAGACCTTTACGGGGTGGACCTCAATACCGGTGAGAGATGGCTGATCGAAAAAGAAGTGCATGGCTATCCCCGCCTTTCTCCAAGCGGTGAGCTGCTGTACTGGCATAATCCAAGCAAGGGCCATTGGCGTGCTCACAATCTTCGTACGAGAAAAAGCTATACATGGACCAACCAGGATATAGGAAAATTTGAAGATGAAGAACATGATCATCCTCGCCCCCCTTATGCCTACGGAGTGGCAGGGTTTTCACCTGATGAAAAGCATGTCTACATTTACGATAGGTATGATGTGTGGGAATTCGATACCAGGGCCGATCTATCCGGTTCTAAAATGACGAATGGAAGGGCATCAGAACTCAGGGTCAGGATAGTAAATATGGATCAGGAGGCAGACTATCTCAATCCAAATGGCCAATGGCTATTTCTATTTTCAGAACGGGATAAGAGTACAGGCTACGGCTGGTTGGATATGGAGATACAAAAGATCACTGAGCAGGTAACAGAACCAATGTTCTATGATTTCCGTCCGACATTATCAAGGGACAGTTCTACAGTTGTTTACACAAAGGAGGATTACCGCACATTTCCCGATCTGTTGGTTGCAGATCTCGATAACTGGAAAAATGCACAGCAGATCACAGATCTGCAGTCACAGGCAAATGGATTTGCATGGGGGACCATAGAACACGTTGAATGGGACGGAAATGAAGGTATGCTGGTATTACCTGAGGACCATCAAGAGGGCGATGAACATCCATTGATCGTCAATTTCTATGAAAAAAGCAGTGATGGACTGCATCGATACCGCCGTCCCTATCTTCATCGAAGCACTATCAATTATCCACATTATGCTTCGCGGGGTTACGCTATTTTCAATCCGGATATCGTGTATCAGATCGGAGATCCCGGAAAAAGTGCCCTTGAAATAGTGGAAAGCGGCGTTCGGCATCTCATAGAGAAAGGCATAGTTGATGAAGCCAAGATCGCCCTTCAAGGACACAGTTGGGGTGGATACCAAGTGGCTCATATTATCACCAAAAGTGATCTATTCACCTGCGCTGAATCCGGCGCACCTGTAGTGAATATGACAAGTGCATATGGCGGCATACGCTGGGGTTCAGGTATGAGCCGTATGTTCCAGTATGAGCAAACACAAAGTCGATTGGGAAGGACCTTATGGGAAGACCGAGAGGTATATTTGAGGAATTCTCCCCTCTTTGATGTTGATAAAATCGATATCCCTGTCCTTATTCTTCATAACGATGAGGACCAGGCCGTTCCATGGTACCAGGGCATAGAATTTTACATGGCTCTTCGTCGTCTCGGTAAAAAAGCCTGGATGCTCAATTACCGGGATGAACCGCACTGGCCTGTGAAATTTCAGAATCGTAAAGATTTTCAAACTCGTATGATGCAATTCTTTGATCATTACATGTTGGGAGAATCCATGCCGCTGTGGATGTCTGAAGGCATACCGGCTCATCTTAGAGGGATCGAGTCAGGATTGGACTGACGAAAGGAAGGTCGCACGTTTCTAATATCCATTGAGAATATTTCATCAATTCAACATCCTGGTTGAGTTTGTGTTACCTCCACAGCATAACTCAAAATTAAGATCATGAAAAATATTCTTATAGTTGGAGGCAATAGTGGAATTGGAAAGACCCTGGTCAACAAATTAAAGGGCAAAGCGAATATTTACTGTGCCAGTCGAAACCCCGAAGAGATAGAGGGCATAAAGGACTACAAAACCTGGGATGTGCTTGATGAAAATCTGGACACATCATGGCTACCCGAAGAACTGCATGGCCTTGTCTACTGCCCAGGCACTATCGACCTTAAGCCGATTTCCGGTCTGGATGTAGAGGATTTCAAAAAAGACATGGAGATCAATTATCTCGGAGCAGTCAATGTTATCAAGCATGCTCTGAAGCCATTGAAGAAGAGTGGGGATGCACAAGTCATCACTTTTTCTACGGTTGCTGTGGGTCGCGGTATGCCCTTCCACGCGAGCATCGCCGGGGCCAAAGGAGCCGTCGAAGGCCTTACTCGCTCTCTTGCCGCAGAATTGGCTCCCAAGGTTAAGGTCAATGCCATCGCCCCATCACTGACCAATACGCCTCTTGCTAAAAACTTACTTTCTACAGAATCCCGCGTTGAATCAGCTAAAGAACGCCATCCGTTAAAACGATATGGAGAAACCGACGATATCGCAAATATGGCCGAATATCTCGTCCTACAGGACAAAGGCTGGATCACCGGTCAGATTTTTGGTGTGGACGGCGGATTGAGTGCTATTTAGTGTGAAGTGTTAAAATGACCCCCGGGGTTAGAATTAGCCCAATATGTCGCTTAACAGACATTATTACTCGTATATATCTGATAACCAGTTGCTTAGATTTATATCATATTTATGATGAAGTAAGGTTTAATACGGTCAAATGTTAAAACGACCCCCGGGGTCACTTTAACATTCTCCCACTCATTATTCCTTCCACGGGCAACATCTTATTCTTATCAGCATTAATACATCATGAATACCTACGATCACTTCGGTGTAGACTTCGGTAGCAAATTAGCGGGAACCACTTCGATCTGCATACAAGAGAAAGACGGATCGCTACTGTTTTCTACATCGATCAAAAATGAAAATGCTGACCTGTGGCTCGAAAAACAGATCATAGAATTTCAACCATCGGCAATATTTATTGACGCGCCGCTATCCCTGCCAGGAGCTTATTTCCATAAGAATGCGGATTATTTCTACCGATTGGCGGATCGCCAACTTAAGGCCATGTCACCAATGTTTCTCGGAGGCCTGACCGCACGTGCCATCAAATTGAAATCTGAAGTCAGTGTGCCGATGTACGAGACCTATCCTGCCGGACTCGTCCGGGAACTACATCTTTCCTCCATTTATAGCAAAAAAGACAAAAGTCCAGCTGAATTTCTAAATGAACTGCAACTGAGAATGGCCTTGCCTGCAATTAGAACTGAACCCATATCCTGGCACGAGATGGATGCCCTGCTCGCCTGGATAAGTGGCCAGCGATATGCAGAGGGTAAATCGCTGCAATACGGTACACCTGAGGAAGGCCTCATTTTCATCTAGATATGCATGATGGATAAAATCATTTTACATCTCGGACTAATTTGATCTATATTACCTGCATTGTAAATAGTTACATATTAACTAATAAATAAATATGAATTAATACTCAGGTAATACGCCGTGCATATTTTTGACCTAATCAAAACCGATCCGATCGCTATGCGCGACGTAGAAATTGTTGTTTTATCAGACCTGCACCTTGGAACGTTTGGCTGTCATGCCAAAGAACTTGTTCATTACCTAAAGAACATACGCCCTAAAAAACTCATTTTGAATGGGGACATAGTAGATATTTGGTACTTCAAGAAAAGATACTTCCCTAAGGAACACTTTCAAGTCGTTGAAACTTTCCTGGAAATGCTACAGGATGGTGTGGAGATCTATTATCTAACGGGAAATCACGACGACATGCTCAGACGACTTTCTGACCTTTCCCTTGGAAAATTCAAATTGTTGGATAAGCTGGTATTGAAGATCGACAACCAACTGCATTGGTTCTTTCATGGAGATGTCTTCGACGCTTCGATTCAACATGCCAAGTGGATCGCCAAGCTCGGAGGACAGGGTTATGAATTATTGATCAGAATAAATCGATTTGTGAATGTGGTGCTGAATAAAATGGGACGACCTTCAATGTCATTGTCCAAGGCTGTAAAAACCAATGTAAAGAAAGCAATAAAGTATGTCAATGATTTCGAATTGACAGCTGCGGAACTCGCAATCGATAACGGTTATGATTATGTGATCTGCGGACATATACATCAAGCCCAAAATCGTGTCGTCCGAAACCAATATGGCTCGGTCGTCTATCTCAATTCCGGTGACTGGGTCGAAAATTTGACGGCATTGGAATACAATGAGAGGGAATGGCGAATCTTCGATTATGAGGTCTGGGTTCGTTCGATGGAGATGAATTCCGTTTCAGAATTACGCACTGCCTTCACCAGATAATTGATCGCCACATAACTCAAGATTGTGAAAATACTCTACGGCGTCCAGGGAACAGGTAATGGTCATTTTAGCAGGGCCATAGCCATCACGCCAGTTTTGTCCAAATTTGGCAAGGTAGACATCCTTGTGAGTGGGTCACAATATGATATCAAACTACCGTTTGACGTAAAATATCGTCGTCCGGGTATTGGATTTCACTTTGGGAGTCAGGGCGGTGTCGACGTGATCAGGACTGTAAGGTCACAGCATCCTGTTAGGTTTTTAAAAGATGTGAACGCATTACCCGTGCAGGATTATGATCTGGTGATAAGTGACTTCGAGCCCATTACTGCCTGGGCCTGTCAGTTAAAAAGGAAAGCATGCATTGGATTGAGTCACCAGGCGGCATTCTTATCTCAAAAGACGCCCCGCATCTCTAAAAGGTCAATGCCTGCCGAAGCAATATTAAAACACTATGCCCCTACGAGCGACTGGATCGGATTTCACTATCAATCTTATGATGAGAATATTGAAGAGCCCATCATCAGGAGGAGTATGAGGCATCTGGAACCAAAAACGGGAGAGCATTACGTGGTTTACCTGCCGGCATACAGTGAAACTTATCTGCAATCCTATTTTTTAAATCTGCCCCAGGCAGAGTGGCGGATCTATGTCAAAGGACTCACTAATGCTTACACCTTCAGAAATATACAGTTGAAGCCAGTAGGAAGTCCCACCTGGTTGTCAGATATCTCCTCCTGCCAGGGCATCATTATTGGAGCGGGTTTTGAAGGGCCATCAGAAATGATGTTTTTGGGTAAAAATATGATCGCTATACCCATGATCGGGCAGTATGAACAACAGTGCAACGCCAAGGCGCTAAGCGAATTGGGAGTAACTGTGATCAGCCATTTGTCTGGTTCGAATAAATCGGTAATAGAGAACTGGATGCTCAACAATGAGGCCATTTGCCTTAACTTTCCCTATCACACTGACCGGATCGTGGAAAATGTACTTAGCAAGGCAGGTGTATCTACATTCAAGCCCTCAGAGCTGTTGCTACAATAGTCTTGCAACGAATCAGAATATGCTGATCGTTGTAGCATTCTATCGAATTCTACGAGCACTACGTCGAATGCCCTTGCGACATGTAAAAAAATATTATATATTTATGATATCATTTTAATATCATTAT
>JAWVZH010000028.1:0-24831 GCA_033722295.1 Saprospiraceae bacterium | reverse complement strand
GTACGTACCACAACAGGCAATATCACCCAGGACCTGAAACATATTCTTTCCGCAAAAGATATTCTGGACTACCAGCAGCTCATCAGAAAGATCCCTATTTCTGATAATGTGCTGGAATATGCCGTGAAACTGGCTTCTAAAACTCGACCAAAATCAGATCTGGCACCGGAGATGATCAAGCAATTCATCTCATGGGGTGCAGGCCCCAGGGCTTCGCAGTATCTCGTCCTGGGCGCAAAATGCCACGCCGCTATCTCAGGAAAATATTCTCCTGATATCGAAGATGTTCAGGCTGTGGCGTCCTATGTTCTGAGACACAGAATTGTGAAGAACTATCGGGCGGAAGCGGAAGGGTTGACCGAAGAAGCCATTATTACACAATTGTTGTAGGCCTGACGAAGTACATATCTTTTGTATTTGAAAACACCATAATTATCTCGAACAGCATCTAATTGTACGAGAAAGTGTCTTTTTAAATTTCAAGTAATAGTTATAGATTGGTCTGTATGTCGCAGGTGAACGAGTATCTTTCTAAACACAAGGATTATTTCCTGGATGCTAGTTTCAGGAGAATCTTGGCTGGTGGCATCATGCTATTAATGTTTGCCTGCACATCCGGACCGGGTAGCCAATATCGCTCAAAGCCCAAGGCACTCGGTGTAGCTAACCAGATCACCGTAATTTGTGAGGATAAGTTGTGGGAAGGACAGGTGGGTGACAGTCTGAGTTATTACCTGGAAAGTGTGTATCCGGTTTTGCCCCGCCCTGAACCCCTCTTCGATGTGCGTCACTTTACTGCATTTGAGATACAGGTGGAAGAACTCAGACGTGAGCTGAGAACCTATCTGATATGTGTGAATACCCGTGATACGAGCTCCAGAACCTATAAACTTGTGGAAAAGCATCTCGGAGCTGAGGCCTTGGATGTGGATACGGCCAAACTGAAGCGGATCCGGGATAAATGGGCGACAGATCAGTTGGTCCTATATTTTCTGGCACCGGGAGAAGACGCTCTGGCAAATGCCGTAAGTGCCTATTTTCCAAAGATCTCCGAACAAGTCCGCGAACATGATCTCAAGCAGATCAAAGCTAAGACCTACCTTCAAAAGGAGAACAGGGAAGCGATCAAGACAATTGAGGATAAACTGGGTGTGCATATGCGCATTCCGGGTGATTACATTATTGCTGTCGAGGAAGATTCACTGATATGGCTCAGAAAAGACTATGAGGATATCACTGTCAACCTGATGCTCCAATTACTGGATTACAATAGCCAGGAGCAATTTTCCAGAGCTTATATGAAAAAAATAAGGGACGCCTTCGGTCTGCAGTATGTATCGAGTTCAAGTGACGGTTCCTATATGCGCATCAACGATGAAGATCTTCCGATGTATGTTTTCAAACGTGAGATCAACGGTCATTATACGCTCGAGGCCAGAGGTATCTGGGAGATGGAAAACGACTTCATGGGTGGACCTTTTGTTAGTTACCTTATTCATTTGAAAGAGAGGGATGCCTTGCTATTTGTTGATGGTTTTGTTCTTGCCCCAGGTCACAAGAAAAAAGAGATCATGCAGCAACTTGAGGTGATCGTGGGGACGCTCGGGAAGAAGAGCGACAAACAATAGACAGTTTTCCAATGCGGTTGTCATACGCTTTTATCCAAATAATGAGTGATGGTCGCATTAGTTATAGAGTGTGAATGGATTATCGTGTATAGGTGCTTTCTTTAAACATCATCACCATACCGCCCACTGTCTTCTTTAACTTTTTCTGCCAGAACGGCTCAAAATCTGACTACCATAGTCTCTAATTCCTGATACCTAATACCGAGTACCTGAGGAGCCCATACGTTAATACACTAATAAAGGCTGGTCCTTTCTATGTTCATTTGATAATTACTCGTAGCGCAAGGCTTCTATGGGGTCCAGTTTGGCGGCCCTTAATGCAGGGTAGAAACCAGATGCAATACCGACAATGAGACAAACGACCAATCCAAGAATGATCCATGCCCAGGGGATCAGGAATTGTCCTCCGATGAGCCAGGTGACGACATTACCGATCAAAATGCCGAGGATGATCCCTGCCACACCACCCAACTGACATATGATCGTAGCCTCGGTCAGGAATTGGGTCATGATGTTCTTTTCTGTGGCGCCCAATGCTTTGATGACACCTATTTCTTTCGTCCTTTCGGTAACGCTGACCAGCATGATGTTCATCAGTCCAATGGCCGCACCGAAGAGCGTCATTAGGCCTATGGCAACAGTGGCAACCCTGAGTTCAAAAGTTATATCTCTCAGTATCGATATCAATCCGGCAGAACTCCGGATCTCGAAGTCATTTTCCTCCTGAGCCTTAAGTCGCCTGACATTTCTCATCAAACCCGTGGAATACGCCATGGCGTCATCGAGTTGTGACGATTTGAATGTGGCGACATCAATATAATAATGGCTGTTTTCTGAGCCGTACAGATTCTTGGCGGTCAGCAAGGGGATGTAAACCCTCCTGTCGGCATTGGAGGTCATGCTGCTGCCCTGAGATTTCAGGATGCCAACGACCTTGAATTTATGACTGCCAATGGAGATGGTCTGCCCCAGTGCCTTGTCTTCCTGGCCGTCAAACAATAATTCAATGATCTCCGAACCGAGTATGGCCTTGAATCCTCCACGTTGGCTTTCCTGTCGCGTGAAGTTCCTGCCCGCCTCCAGATCGAAGGAAAATACGTCGAGAAAATAATGGTCGATCCCCCGGATCCCAACTGTAGGGTTGGTCTTTTCGTTCCTGAACTTGATCGTGGCATTAGACGTGGCATTAAAGCCGAGAGTTACGATCCCAGGGAAGTCGAATCTTTCGGCGAACTCTTCGGCCTGACGAAAGGAGATGACCTCACCCTGTTTCAAATTTCGGCCGTGTTGACTGCCTGAAGCTTCTTTTCTTTTTATATGAAATGAATTGGCTCCTAAGGACGAGAAATTGTCATTCATCGAGAACAGAATAGTGTCGATAGCAGTGAGAATGCCCACAAGCGCCATAATTCCAAAGGCAATGATCATGATCGTCAGAACAGATCTCAGAAGGTTCTTTCTGACATTTTTAAAAGATTGCCTGAGTATCTCGAAATAAGACATAACTGAGTTATCTAGGATAAACCTAAGTCAACAATAAGCAATCAAATATAATATTAGACCAATGATGTCTATATATCGATGTGTGCGGATGTGATCACAGATCATATCCTCGGATTACTACTTCAAAGCTTAACTGAGGCATTCTCGTATGGTGGCCTGAAGGACATCATGGATCTTTGGGTTGGCAGCGACCACTCTTCCGCTAGCGAGCATATTGGACGAATCATCGAAGTCTGTTGTGATCCCACCGGCTTCTTGTACAAGCAGAATGCCGGCGGCCAGGTCCCAGGAATTCAGGGAGGCTTCGTAGTATCCCTCGACTTTGCCACACGCTACGTATGCAAGATCCAGGGCAGCAGAGCCCAAACGACGAATACCGCTGGATTTCTCTATTATCGATTGAAGAAGGAAAAAAATATCTGAATTCGTCTTGATATCGAGACGCTCATAGGGAAAACCCGTTGCTATGACCGCTTTTTTGAAGTCATATTCCCTGGACACCTGGATGGATTTTCCATTGAGAGCAGCACCCCCTCCCTTGTATGAGGTAAAGCACCAGTTCTGCATGATATCGTATACCACACCTACGACGACATCACCGCCAGCCGTCAAAGCGATAGAAACGGAGAAAACAGGAATACCCTTCAAAAAATTTGTAGTTCCGTCCAGCGGGTCGATCACCCAATTGAAATGTTTGTTGGAGTTAGGCGTGGTCTTTTCTTCCGTGATGAAACCAGCTTCCGGGATAACCGGTTTGAGAGCGTCTACTATCAACCTTTCTGCTCCGATATCCACGTAACTGACCAGGCTGTTGAGGCTTTTGACCTCAGCCTGGTGCGCTGAGATCTTTCCAAACTCCTCACGGATGAACTGCCCGGCTTTTTTTGCGGCCTTTTCAGCCTCTTTCAAAAGTTCCGGTAGTCTCGTTTGGATATCTTTCATGCGAATGCCTTCTCCGCACGCAAGTTACGGAGTATGACGAACATTGACAGTTAGGTATTAGGTATTA
Organism: Saprospiraceae bacterium; assembly: GCA_033722295.1. Taxonomy (GTDB): domain Bacteria; phylum Bacteroidota; class Bacteroidia; order Chitinophagales; family Saprospiraceae; genus JAWVZH01. The sequence goes on along the minus strand of JAWVZH010000028.1, from coordinate 20,691 downwards.
GGTACTTGGGCTTGTTCGTCGTGTTGACTCTGAAAGATAATTTTTGTCACGTGCCGATTGTCACATGCCACAAGCCATTACCCCATTTCCGCTACGACTTCCTTCACATCCGGAACCATGCGTTTGAGCATGCCTTCTATACCGGCTTTGAGTGTAACAGTAGAGGAAGGGCATCCGCTACATGCACCTTGTAAAGTGACCGTTACTGTACCTTTATCGTACGATTTGAATTCGATGTTACCACCATCCATTTCTACTGCAGGCCGTACATATTTGGCGATCAATTCACGGATCTTCTTGACGATCTCCGCATCTTCCTCGGAATATTCATAGCCTACACCTCTTTTTTCTTCGAGCTTTTCCATGGCTTCAGTGAAACCGTCTTTGAGGATCTGTTTGTCATCCTCTATGTAGGACTTGATCCACTCTTTGAGCTTTAGCGAGATATCCTCCCAGGCGTAGCTCATTTCCTTGGTGATCGTCACAAAGTTATTGCAGATATATACGCCGTCGACGTATGGCAACTCAAAAAGGGCACTGGCCATGGGTGACCATTCTTTAGCGAACTCTTCAGTCCTGAAGTCCGCAGTTCCCTTGTAAAGCATTCTGTTGGTGACAAATTTGAGAGAATCCGGATTCGGGGTCTGCTCAGTATACATCATCACCGGATTTTTAGTCGTAGTACTCATGACCTCTTTATTTTTATAGGACAACGTAAATAATGGTAGTAAGTTTCATCAAGTCGAGATTTTTACTCTTTTGATACCGGCACCCAGTTTTTGGAGGCGTCCATCAATATTCTGATAACCCCTGTCGATCTGGTGTATGTTATGGATCGTACTCTTGCCATCGGCAGACAATGCTGCTATCAAAAGCGCTACTCCCGCACGGATATCAGGAGACGACATCGAAATGCCACGAAGTTGTTGTTTTCTGTCCATTCCTATCACTGTCGCACGATGTGGATCACACAGGATGATCTGAGCACCCATGTCGATGAGCTTGTCTACAAAGAACAATCTACTTTCAAACATTTTCTGGTGTATCAATACGCTTCCGTTGGCCTGGATACACATGACAAGAATAATGCTCATCAGATCAGGAGTGAATCCGGGCCAGGGTGAATCATAGACCGTCATTATAGAACCATCGATAAAGCTCTGGATCTCGTAATGATCATGATTGCCCATCACAATATCGTCACCTTCCACCTTGAATTTGGCGCCAAGTCGCTCGAACACGGTCAGGATATTTCCCAGATGTCCGACCTTCGCATTTCGGATCGTAATGGGGGAATTGGTCATAACGGCCAGTCCCATGAAACTGCCGATCTCGATCATGTCGGGCAGAATACGATGATCGGCACCTGATAAAGAACCCACGCCATTGATCACCAAAAGATTAGATCCAATACCAGAGATGTCGGCGCCCATTGAAACCAGCATGCTGCACAACTGTTGCACGTAAGGTTCACAGGCAGCATTGTAGATCGTTGTTTGACCTTCTGCCAATACGGCGGCCATAATTATGTTGGCTGTACCTGTGACAGAGATCTCATCCATCAGGATGTAGTTCCCTTGCAGTTTTTTTGCATGCAGGTAGTACTGATCCGTTTTTTCATTGTATTCAAACGTGGCTCCCAGCTTTTTAAAACCGATAAAATGCGTATCGAGCCGCCGCCTTCCGATCTTATCTCCTCCGGGTTTGGGGAGAAAGGCTTTTTCATAACGCGCCAGAAGCGGCGCCATCAACATGACGGATCCGCGAATCTGCCGGGCATCCTTGAGATATTCTTTGGATGCGACATATTCCAGGTCAATATCATCAGCCTTGAAGCTGTATCTGGATTCCCCGAGTTGTTCAACTTTAACACCGAGTCCTTTCAACAGAGAGATCATCTTCCGCACGTCAAGAATGTCAGGAAGGTTATCGATCGTCACTGTTTCATCAGTGAGCAGTGTGGCTGAGAGCACCTGAAGTGCCTCATTCTTCGCGCCTTGTGGGGTTATAGATCCTTTGAGCCTAGATCCGCCTTCAATGATAAAAGCTTCTCCTGCTGACATATCTATCGTCTTCTTCTGGATTTGTTGCTGCGGCGTCCGCCCGACTTGCCCTTGCGTTTTCGGCTGCTTGACGTATTGATTTTGGTATTCTTGAGATAGTCGAGAGAAACCTTTTCTTCGATGTCCACTGTGCCTTTCGTCATCGCCTTAAGATCCTGCTTGATGATCTCATCACTTACATAATGCTCTCTGTTCCATGTCCTGTAGGCCAACTTCATGTAAGAGCCCAAAATTTCGAGAAACTGGTCTCTTTCGGGACCTTCATCCATCTCAAGGGCTTTGTCTACCATCTTCTTAACGATGCGGCCATAGTGTCTGAACTCGGTCGTGTGCTCGGGATATTCCGGTTTTTCCGGTTGAAAATGAAAGTCTTCTTCCTGTATGTCCACATCTTCGGGAGGCTTGACGTCAAGGTCGTAACCAGCTATGTGAAACAGGTGTTTCCAGAGTTTGCTTCTGAACTCCGAGGTATTCTTGTTCTGCGTACTCATTCGAAACATCAATTCCACAATCTCTTCTGCACAAGCCTGTCGGATCTTCGGATCTTCAATGCTCTTGCAATATTTTACGAGTTCCTGAACGTTCCTGCCATACTCGGGTATGATAAGTGCCTCCTTCTGGGAGTTGTATATTAAATTATTCGTTGCTTCTTCCATGATCTTATTCTACGGTAACTGATTTGGCGAGATTTCTAGGTTGATCCACATTACATCCTCGCATTACTGCAATATGGTAAGACAGAAGTTGTAAAGGTACAACCGAAAGCAGAGGTGTCAAAGGTTCTGCAGTAGAAGGTATCTCGATCGTATAGTCTGCGATCTTTTTTATCTCCTTTTCTCCTTCTTTCACAATGGCTATAACTATGCCTTTCCTGGCTTTTACTTCCTGTACGTTGCTGATCACTTTTTCATAGGCGCTTGCATTGGTCGCTATGACGACTACAGGCATATTCTCGTCGATCAGCGCAATGGGGCCATGTTTCATTTCCGCTGCTGGGTAACCTTCAGCGTGTATGTATGAGATCTCTTTCAACTTGAGAGCCCCTTCGAGGGCAACAGGAAAATTGTATCCCCGACCCAGGTAAAGTGCATTGTTGGCGTCTTTGATCTCGGAAGCGATGTACTTGATCTGTTCGTCGAGCTCCAGCACCTTTGCGACTTTATTAGGTATGATCTCAAGTTCATTGAGCAGCATATGGTAGGTGCTTTCGTTCAGCTTTCCTCTTTTATATCCCAATGTTATGGCCATGATCGTCAGTAGAGTAACCTGACCTGTAAATGCCTTGGTAGAGGCGACACCGATCTCGGGGCCTGCGTGTATATAGCTTCCTGCATGCGTCTGCCTGGCTATGGAAGATCCGACAACATTTACGATCCCATAAGTGAGCGCTTCCTTGTCCTTGGCCAGTTGTAGGGCAGCCAGGGTGTCGGCAGTTTCTCCTGATTGTGACAGTACGATAACGAGGTCCTCCTCAGTAATAATGGGATTTCTGTAGCGAAGTTCCGACGCGTATTCCACTTCTACAGGGATGCGCGCGAGTTCTTCAAACAGATATTCACCTATCAATCCCGAATGCCAGCTTGTGCCGCAGGCAGCAATAATGATCCTTTCGGTTTCCAGCATGCGATTGAGGTATTCGTCCATGCCTCCCAATCTTATCCATCCGGCCCGGGCATTCAATCGACCTCTCAGAGCATCTGATATGGTTTCAGGCTGTTGGTTGATCTCTTTGAGCATGAAATGATCATACCCGCCTTTTTCCAGTTGTTCCAACTCCATGTCGAGTTCACGTACTGTGGGTTGCTGGATCTTGTTTTCAATGTTGGTGATTTTGAATGTTCCATCTCTTCTCACCACGGCCACCTCTTCGTCATTGAGGTAGACCACTTTTTTGGTATGTTCGATAAAAGGAGTGGCATCTGAAGCCAGGAAGAACTCATCATGTCCGATGCCTATAACAAGCGGACTTGACTTTTTAGCGCCTATGAGCTTATCAGGATCGTTCTTGTCGATCACGACTATGGCATAAGCACCTATAACTTTGGAAAGGGCCTTTCTGACGGCATCTTCGAGGGACAGATCATCTCTCTTTCTATATTCTTCGATGAGGTGAACCAGAACCTCGGTGTCAGTTTCCGAAATGAAGGAATGACCGAGTCGTTCAAGGGCCTCTTTAAGAATGTTATAGTTTTCTATAATGCCGTTGTGGATGATCGCCAATTCACCGCTTTGAGAGACGTGCGGATGCGCATTTATGTCGTTGGGTTCTCCATGTGTTGCCCAACGGGTGTGTCCCATACCTATGGTGCTCACCAGCTGTCCATTTTCTGCATGAGAGGCAAGATCGCTGACCTTACCCTTACATTTATAAATTGTCATCCCACCATTGATGAGGGCCACACCTGCACTGTCATATCCACGATATTCCAGCCTTCTAAGACCTTCTATTAGTACAGGGTAGGCCTCCTTGGGGCCGACATAGGCTACTATACCACACATATATTATTATAAATCAGTATATATAACTTTCAGCTTAACAGGGTGTTTGGTGTCCGTTCCGTAAAATAATACTCTTTTTGGACTTTCCGGTCTTAAAAGTGAGCTAATTATGACAACGGTCTCATCCTTACCTTCATCGACAACATCCTGCAAGTGGGAAGTAATATTGGCACGGTACACGTTTCGATCCTGTCCGTTATCGGTGATCTTTTCGCAACTGCCTCCGAAGGAAGATATAAACCAGGAAGTACTTCCTCTCCTTGATGCTTCAGCTTTTGCACGCTCTGTATCGATTATATCTATAATGGTTGTGTCTCCGTATTGTTCAGCCGTGATCAGGAAGGGCTTGGTGTACATTTCTTTATCGTCTCCCGGAAGTCTGGCCACGCTCAATTCCAGTATAGCGGAATTGATAAGCTTGCCCTTCAGAGTATCCAGACCTTTGATAGTGATCTCGGGACTCAATCCCTGCATTTCCTGGAGGAACATGATAGAATCGCTGGCAGCCGATATGCTGTCAGCCAGTATGTCGCCGGCCAGGCTGCCACTGTAATCATGTTCATAATAAACACTTTTGGCAATAGCCTCATCCATAAAGAAGCTGAATATAAAAGGATCGTCATCTGCGCTTGCCGTATCCGGCTTATAATAGACCTTAAGCCGCGTCGTCGCAAGCTCCTGGAAGTTGAGCCCCAACATGGTATTCGGTGCATCCAGGGACAGATGAAGTCCCTTGATGATCTCTTGTTTGAAAGTATCAGGATTGGCCCAGTAGACCGAATCAAGCTCCTCCAGTTTATCCCTGAAATAATTAACATCCAGGCGAATACTCAACTGAGGCGCCAACCTGTAGGTAGTATCCGGATCCGTCTCTTCTACGATAAGTGAATCGAAGGGATTTGGTGTAAATGTCTTCTGACCCAAAGGCATGGCGGTATTGGAAGTAAACCTTCGATTGCTTTTATAGGTAACATCAAATTCCTGCATGGCTTCCTCCATTTCGAACACGGACAAAGTCACCTGGTCCTCAAATGTGCCATAAAGTCCGAAGGTGTCATACTTCAGGGTGAGCACCACAGAATCTATCATGGCGCTATCGAATGGATTGCTTTTCCGTGCAGAAAAGTCTATCTGAGTGTAGATCTCTGACCTCGATCTTCCGAGAAATGGATCATTGACCTCTCCCAACAGAAATGTATTGGGTACGGTAAAGTTATTGGTATATACTGTCAAAGGATCCCTTTCTATGGTCTTGGCCACGAACATAAAATCCGAGATGCTTCTGACATCCACCTCATCTTCTTCAACAAAATCTGAACCCAGTATACCCGGTTTGTTGCATCCGGTGATTATCACTGCCATAGCAGCAAAAAAGACCAGGCTGAACTTACTCAGCTTCAGCTTTTGTGGCCAGTAATTCTTGATAGAACTTGATGTACGAAGGTAGTAGTTCATCATCCTCAACATATTCCAATTTTGGGAGGTCAGCGTCATTTACAGCTTTCTGAACCCTGTCAGGGAGCTCATCGCTTCCCATAACTAACGCATCCGCGTAAGAAATAGCGCCTTTGTGAAGGTTTATTTTGTCTCCGTCCTTATAGGCTTTTAGATCTTCTTCTCCAAGCTCATTGATCGAGGCTTTTGAGAAGAAAGCATTCGTAAAACTGTCTTCCATCGATTCCTTGTAGACCGAATAGATGACATCGGATCTTTCAAATATAGGATCCTGTTTATAGACGGATTTTAGATAAAAAGGAACCAGGCTTGTCATCCAGCCATGGCAGTGGATAAGATCCGGTGGCCAACCAAACTTTTTAACGGTTTCCAGTACACCCTTACAGAAAAAGACCATGCGATCCTGGTTGTCCTCGAAAGGCTTGCCATCTTCATCCTCGAAAACGAACTTCCTCTTGAAGAACTCCTCGTTATCCAGGAAATAGACTTGCAGTCTGGCTCCCGGAAGAGAAGCCACCTTGATGATCAACGGATAATCATCGTCATCTACGATGATATTCATGCCGGACAACCTCACTACCTCATGAAGGCGGTGCCTTCTCTCGTTGATAGTGCCAAATCGCGGCATTAGGACCCGTATTTCCATGCCTTTTTCATTGGCTGCCTGCGGCAGACCCTTGACTATGGAGGATATCGCGGTTAAGTTGGTATAGGGGTTCATCTCCTGTGTGACGTACAATAACCTAGGCTTACTCATATCAATCTTATTCTCAAAAAATGGAGTGCAAAGATACTAAAACACAGCCATTTATACTATTTCCCATTAGTATTAGAAAAACATCGTGTCTTTCTACAGAATAATGTGAACGGCAGTGATGAACGGACAAATGCATGGAATGGCGTTTTATATTAATAGTTGAATTATCTATTAGCCATTATAACTGCTCATCAAGATTCTTAGGACTAGATCGCCATTAGCCTTTTGCCATTCTCCATAATCCGTGTTACCTGCATCAGGAAGCGACCCCCTGCATGAGCAAGGCACAGATTATAGCGCCATATGTACCCATGGCATAACCAAGCACAGCCATCAATACTCCCACCGGGGCAAGCGAAGGGCTGAATGCCGAGGCCACGATCGGAGCAGATGCGGCACCACCAATATTGGCCTGACTACCCACAGCGACGAAGAAAAATGGCGCTTTTATAAAGTAGGCTACGAGTAAGAGGATAATAACGTGTACCAACATCCAGACTATTCCCACGAAGAAAAGGCCGAGATTGTCAAGTACCTCCCCGATGTTCATTTTCATCCCAATAGTTGCCACAAGGATATAGATGAACACAGATCCCCATCGGGAAGCACCTACACCCTCCAGTTTCCTGGCTTTTGTAAATGACAAAGCCAGTCCGAAGGAGGTCGCGATAACAATGAGCCAGAAAAAGGAGGACATCAATGAATTAAGACGCAATTCCACCAATCTCTCTTTGAAGTTTTCCATAAAAGGTGTGATCACGTCCGTTCCCCAGTGTGACAGAGCCGTTCCTCCGAATCCCACGGCCAGAAGAATGAACACCCAAGTCGTGGTTGGGATTTGAGCAACCTTGGCGCTGTACTCGCTGACCCTGCGCTTCAGATCCTCGATGGCTGAATTATCGGCTTTCAATTTAAGATCGAGGCGATCTGAGATATTAGCACCGTAAAGTAAGAAGCCCATCCATATGTTAGCCACGACCACATCCACGACGATCATGGTTCCGAAAAGATTATCTTTTACCTGGAATATCTCCTTCATAGCCGTTTGGTTGGCACCACCTCCTATCCAACTGCCAGCAACCGTCGATAGGCCGCGCCACAACTCGTCTGGCGTAACAGGTATGACATCGGGAGATACATAAGAAACTACCAGGACTGCAATAGGGCCACCCAGAATTATGCCGATGGTTGCCGCAAAGAACATGATCAGTGCTTTTGGTCCCAGATTGATGATGCCCTGAAAATCAATACCGAGACAGAGCAGGATCAACGAAGCCGGCAACAAGTACCTGGAGGCGACAAAATATAATTGTGAATGTCCCTGATAAGCCTTGTATTCAGAAGCTGGAACCCCGACTTCATTAAGTAGTTGTGTGATCTGGTCATAACTCATACCGCTGCCGATCACGACATCATATTGTGCAGCCAGGTCTACGATACCACTTTCATACCAGTGGGGTGCGATCAATCCGAATGGCCAGTTTAGCAGGGCCGGAATGAAATAGCACAAAAGGAGAGCTGGAATGAACCTGTAGAACTTCTTCCAGGCAGGGTTATCAGAACTTGATGTATGAAAAATAAGGGCCAGAACGATCAACAAGATCCCTAGAACGACTGCATCATTGGTAAAAACTGGAGCCATATTGCTTTTTTGAGATCAACAAATATAGCAATTGGCAGACATCAGCTGTCAGAAGTGATTTTGAGAGTACCAAAGAGTCAGAAATATCAATTGTTCTTCCATTTGATATTGCATCCTGCACTGGGGTACTGCTCCTTGGATTGTGGCCTTCCGTCCAGCAACCTGTCGAGGGCATCCCGTAGGTCCTTACCGGTCAGCGGCTCGTCGTTATTGGGTCTTGAGCCGTCCAGCCTTCCCCTGTATATAAGTTTGTCATCCTCATCGAATAGATAAAAATCCGGTGTACATGCGGCATCATAGGCTCTGGCAACATTCTGACTTTCATCATAGAGGTAGGGAAAGTTGAGATCATATTTAGCGGCAAACTCTTTCATCTTCTCCGGTGAATCTGCAGGATAGTTCTTCACATCGTTACTGCTGATGGCAACAACTCCTATGCCCTTGGACATGTATTCGTCTGTAAGCTTTTTGACCTCTTCGATCACATGCAGTACATATGGACAATGATTACAGATGAACATGACCAGTGTTCCCTTTTTATCACTTGAAACCTCTTCATATGAGATGTTCCTTCCACTAATGGTATCAGGGAGTATAAAATTTGGCGCTTCTACGCCCAATTCGAGCATTTTAGATTCTGTAAGAGACATGTTTATCTGTTTTACTGTAAAAACCCACATTACGGGGAATCGTTCAGAATGTGAGAAGGAAAAGATGGTGGACGGTGGGGTGGGAGGAAAAGGCTGAGATGTTAAAGTGACCCCGGGGGTCGTTTTAACGTTTTCTTAACACTTTTGATAATCCTGCGGCCCTATAGAATACGTGTATTGTACACATAAGATATTGATATTCAATCAGGTAGATCAAATCATTTGTAAACTAATGGATTGCGCGAAATTTCAACCCCGGGGGTCGAAAATATAATATCTGTGACCTGCTATTCAAATCTCTTCCAAACAAGAAGAATCTATTCCGAGAATATACTCTGATTTGATCCTCAGTTTTTCAGCGACCTGGCTTCCAGCAAAATCCCGCAGCATTGAATCCCTGAATAAAAGCTCCATGTCCCTGGTCATTACCGCTGATAAAGGCAGATAGGACCAATGCCACTTTTCTTCTTCATATCCTGTTCGGCCGGCGGATTTGGAAGTGTAGGGCCGGCAGTATCCAAATTTTCGGGCGTTCTCATTCAACCATTCGAATTCGATTTTCCCCTGTCCTTTCTCAAAATATGTGTTAGAGAGTGAATTGATGTCGATATCTGTTCCCCAGTGATGCCTTGACGCTCCCGGCATCGCGCTGAATTTCATTATCACTTTGGCCCTGTCCGACAATGAATCGATGGAAGAGGCATTTATGCCGCTGCTTAATGTCGTCTTACCAAACCATTTTTTCTCCCAGATGCTTTTTTGATAATCGAAATTTCTTGCAGCTGAGATTATAGTGAGCTCCACACCTTCTTTATGAGCAGCTTCGTACATTTCCCGGAACGACTCATAAGCTTTGCCCTGCATGTACATACCTTTACGACTGGAATGCTTTGGTTGTATCTCCACAAAGTCCGGATGATCCGAGGGATCGAAGTGTCCCAGTAGGAAATTCAAATCATAGGTCGGCTCATATGGTGATTCTACGGACATGCTCTGGTTATCTGGTTTTTGACCGGACTGGCACGCATAGACCATCATCAGGACGAAAATCAAATTTAAAAGTCTCAATTTTCATTGATTTGGGCCGCGGCCTGTTTATAGCCAAACATCTTTTTTTCTTCAATAAGGCCAATGATCTCTTCCGGTACCATCTCCTTCCACGCATCATCACCTTCGCGGATCAGTCGCAAGACTTCCCACGGGAATATTTTCAACAGCGATTCGTCATATTCTTCGACCTCCACGATGTGTTGGGAATCAAGGAGATACTTGTACAAGAACTCGATGCCTTCCGGAACAGGCAAGTCCTTCGCTCTCAGGATCGTTCCATCTTCGGTAAGAGCAGGATAAGTATAGATACGTATATCTTTGGTGAAGAGCTCACCCATGGCGGAGAGCAGATTTCCTGAGCGATTTTGCTCGAAATTCCTGGTGATGATCTCTAGGAGTTCGCGAACTCCGATCAGCAAACCCAGTTTTGATACTTTATAGTCCCTCAGATAGCTGATAAGGTTTTGGTGGCTCTTGCAATCGCTGACCAGCACATATTGGCCCAGGGCATTCAGGAGATCTGCTCGATGAAGATAATCCTTCTCATCGAGTTGGTCTTCTGATTTGAGATTGTCCAGTGTCAACTCGGCCAGCATATGCGTTTGGTTCAGTTCACATATGGCATCAGTACAGAATTGGCGTGAGCTCTGTTTGAAGACATCGACGCTCGTCAGGGTCGGAGGTTTGTAATGTCCTCTTACCACGATAACCGATTTTTTATATAAAAATTCGCTGACATGCACGCTCCGTCCCTTGTCATTGAATATGGCCACTTCTGATAATCCATGTTCGACGATCTTGAGACAAAGCATTCGGTCGTCCATGTGTTTGAAGTCAGGACCATCGATATGTATCATGTCTATCACTACCCGGTCTTTGATGTCATCGAGAAGTGACTTTACAAGCTGATCTATGTCGTGATGATAATTAAAACTGGCATAGACCATATTGACCCCGAGTTTACCAATGGCTTGTTGTTGGAGGTGATTGTTATTGTCCAGCATCCTGACATGAAGTATAAAGTCATTGGTAGGCCCTTTCGGATCTAATTGAAAGCGCATGCCTAACCATCCGTGACCTTTGACCGTGCGGGTGTAGTTGATGGCACTAACCGTATCTGCAAACACAAAGAATTTAGTATCCGGGCGATGCTCGGAAAGTCTTGACTCCATCAGGTCATACTCATGATCCAGCATTTTATACAGTCGCGACTCACAAACATATCTGCCGCTGGCTTCTGCACCATAGATCTGATCGGAATAGACCTTGTCGTAGGCCGACATGGTCTTTGCTATGGTGCCTACTGCTGCTCCGGCTTTAAAAAAGTATCTCGCAACCTCCTGGCCGGCCCCGATCTCGGCAAATGTACCATAGACGGTATCATCCAAATTGATCTCCAGGGCCTTTTGATCTGTATCCAGTAGTTTTCTTGTCATTGCACAAAGTTAAGAAGCTGGTGATTGGATATCAACCTGTTGACCATATTGAAGTTAAATCTGAATTAAGAAATATAGGACCGTGGATCTAAAATCCAGGTACTTACTTTTTTAAAAGCTTAAAGGCATGGTTCCACCTGTTCTCCCGGAATCCCGGTATGCACCAGAGCATCGCGAGTGGTTCGATGGCCCGCGCCGCTTCAGCGGTTCCCATGTCTTCTGTTTCCCAGCCAAACTGGTCGAGTATCCTTGATACCTGTTGTTTGGCTCCCGCATCATTGCCGCATATAAACATGGTTGGTTTTTGATCAAAATCAGGATCTACCATGTGCGCGCTGCCCACACTGCTGAAGGCTTTCACAAATCTAACGTCTTGATATTTCTCCTGTAATTCTTCCATCAGGGAGTGATTGATATTCGTAGTGTACCTTAAAACCCCATTCTTCGGACCCTCATCCGATATGGGGTTGGTCGTGTCGATCACCGTTTTTCCGGATAATGCGTCTTGCGAAATATTTTCGAGTGCCTCAACCGCCTGGCTTCCTTTGACGGCAAAAATGACCAGATCCGCATTTTTAGCAGTCTCTTCCGGTGGCGCGGAATTTATTCCCTGACCTATCTCTTCAATGAGTTGATTTCTTTTATCCTTGCTGCGAGAAGCGATCGTGGTGGGATAGCCGTATTTTAAGAAGCCCTTCGCGAGAGCCTGACCGACCGCACCGGATCCTATTATTCCTATTTTTTGCATGTTGCTGTTATTTAATGAGATATAACATTAAAACATACAGGGGCGGGTGAGGTTTCGTTCTTATCCTAAAAGGAGCATGGCCGATCGAATGCTACGATTAAAGGCTATTTTAAAGTTCTGGAATGATTACTCAACCTACAAGTCTGAAAAGGTCAATAGGTCTAGGGTTATTGACACTGTACGGCATAGGCACCATGACAGGTGCCGGCATATATGTCCTGGTAGGGAAAGTTGCCGGATATGCAGGGATGAGTGCTCCTCTGGCTTTTATCCTTGCGTCAGTTGTGGCTGCATTCACTGCTTTTTCCTATGCTCAATTGTCTTCTATTTTGCCTAAAAGCGCAGGGGAGGTCGTATACATCCAGGAAGGATTGGGAATTCGTTTCATCTCGCAATTAGTAGGCTGGTTGGTTGTAATCTCAGGAACTGTAAGTTCTGCCAGTCTTATAACGGGATTCGCGGGGTATCTTGATGTTCTTATCGTCTTACCGAATACGGCGGTGGAGGTTTTTATGGTGCTTTTACTCGGTGGAATAGTGATATGGGGAGTGACCACATCGGTAGGAGTGGCGGCGTTGATATCCCTGATCGAAATAGGGGGCCTGATAGTTATTATTTTTATCGGTGCTCCGTATTTGATAGAATTGCCAGGACACCTTTCCGTTATTATGGATTTTTCAAACTTTGATCTGGTCAAAGGAATGATGTTGGGTTCATTTCTGGCATTCTTTGCCTTTATCGGATTCGAAGACCTGGCCAATATGGCGGAGGAGACCAGAAACCCGACAGTGAATGTGCCAAAGAGCATCGTTTATTCTCTGGTATTCGTTACGGTGCTCTACATTTTAGTTTCTACGATTTCCGTTCTCGCACTCCCATTAGACAAATTGGGGAACAGCGATGCACCATTAGCTGACTTTATGTTACAGGAAAATCCCCGCTTGACCAATCTCATTGTAGTGATCAGTCTTGTTGCAGTGATCAACGGTGTTCTGATTCAGATGATCATGTGCAGCAGAGTATTATATGGCATGGCCAGGGATGGCCTGGCACCTGAGCCACTAGGTCGTGTATCTCAGTTTACCCGTACTCCCGTTATTGCAAGTATTATCGTGATTACAATGATCTTGCTGTTGACCTTGTGGTTGCCTATAGTGACCCTTGCCAACACCACGAGTTATGTGATCCTAATCGTCTTCATTCTTGTCAATGCTTCACTGATCGCGATGAATAAAAGAGGAAGTGCTCAAAAGGCGCCAATAAGAATTCCGGAGTGGATACCCTGGGCAGGTTTGATATTATCATTTTGTTTTTTACTCGGGAAGACAATTCTGGAATTGATTTGATTCATAGAATGGCCTTACCTAAAAATTCGACTTCCGGCTCATTCACCCAGTTGATCCGAGATCGACTTTGTCATCTTACTCTTTACCTGACCCGTATGAGCGGTGGTCACGGGCTCTATGAGCAATATATAACATTCTTCAGTGGCAGAAACCCGATGTTCGATACCGTGCTTTATAATAAAGGCCTGTCCTTCGGACAGCGCAAACGTTCCGTGTTCTGCGGATTCGAATTTCAGTTTCCCCTTTATTACGATGAAAAGCTCATCTTCTTTTTCATGATGATGCCAGGGAAGATCGTCACCCTTGATCTTTGCGATCTTTATATAGCTGTCATTTAATTTTCCGATGACTCTTGGAGAAAAATATTCCTCCAGCCCATCATAGCAGTCGAGCAAGGTATAGGGACGACGTGATAGATCGTACTTCATGAAGCAACCGTTTGAATGACTAAAACGATCAGGAGGTCAAAGTAAAACTGATCCTACTTTACATGCCCAGATGGCTCAGTACCTCATAAATGAGAAATGCAGGCCAGAATATCGATTTAACGACACCCACAACCCCTGTCCACAAACTCGTTGCAGTGGAAATGAAGTAAACGAGTGCTCCGATAAATCCCATACCGTATATGGTATTATGTTGAGCGCTTTTTTGAATATTGTTTCTCATGGATCATTTGATTTTAAATTAAAAATCTTTGGATCGGGCCATCCTCAGTATGAACAAAACTGGAATGACCACCCAAAGGACCAAAGTCAACATGGATACGACCATACCGATCTCAGATCCCAGGAATTTGTCAAATACAGCTCCGGTGTATCCCATCAGGGCTGATATATCTAATTTAAGCAAAATCAGGATCCGCGAAAGATCGATAGGATTGAGTATGGAGGCTATAATGGCAAACTTGTCGAGTGGGTATTCCTTGAAATAGGACATGGCCAGGAGAAATATGCCGTCATATATCACAGCAAAAAACAACCAGAGTAATATGGCGAATCCAAATCCCTTGATCTTATTTTCATATCCGAGCCCAATGAGATAGGCAATGCCCGCGAAGATGAAAGAAAGAAAGGTGCCTGTCACCAGGAGCATTGAAAAGTTCCAGATCTCGGGACTACCAAAAATGCCATATGTTATAAAGGGGATACCGATCCCCAGTAACATGCTCACCGAAAGGGAAATGGCAAGGCCCAAATATTGCCCCAGGAAAATATGCCTTCGGGGAAGAGGAAGTGCCAGGAGCAGTTCTGTAAATTCCCTGGAATTATAATAATACATTATACCAAACATCGTAGCGATCAGGGGACAGAGAAACAGAATAATGTTCATCAGGCTGATGACCACTTTGGACATGTCGTCGCTAAGCAGGAGAAGCGCCAGGGTAAACAGGAAATAGAAGGCACTATAGATATAGGTCCATCTGCTTCGCATGAGATCATAAATACTATACTTCAGAACTCTGTACATATATCGATTTCGTTTGTCATTGGATAGTAGTGACCTTACAGGTCAGGATCAGGATCGTTAACCAGGATATTGGCAATACTTTCCTCCAGTGAGTCACCGGAATAACGATCCCGCAGCATTTGTGTGGTGCCGTCGAACTCCACTTCTCCTTCCAGAAGAAAGATGATGTTTTCGGCGACTTCTTCCACAAAGCTCATAATGTGTGTGGTGATAAGTATCGTTTTGTTTTTTGCACTCTCTTCTTTCAAAAGTTTTTTGAGCCTCTGCAGGGCAACCGGATCGAGGCCGACGGTAGGCTCGTCGAGGATGATAACCGGACTGTCGTACATCAGTGCAACGACGAGATTGACCTTTTGTCGCGTACCTCCGGAAAGCTTTCCCAGTTTTTTATCCAGGAATGGCGAGAGCTCGAAAGTGTCTATCAGCATATTGGCATCTATCTCTTCTCCTCTTATATCCTTAACCATCTCGATAAGCTCTTCGGTGGTGAGATTTTCAGGAAATCGAGCGATCTGCGGAAGGTAGTCTATCTGCTGACGATGTGCCCACTGGCCAAGTATGTTCTCTCCGTTCATTCGAATGTCTCCTTTATCAGGAATGACCATTCCAAGGATACATTTGATCAATGTGGTCTTTCCGGAACCATTTGGTCCCAGCACCGCCGTGATGCCAGGCCTGCTGAAATCTACGGTGATGTTATTGAGTACGTGGTTGGTGTCAAAGGATTTATGCAGTTTATTTATGCTTATCATTGGCGATCAAAACTTTGGTCAATTTGCGCGGTCAATATTTTATCCATAGAAGGTCTGGCATCAAAAACTTTCGCCGGTGTAAATATCGGACTTACCTTTTCGGCAAAATTAACGATGTCTACGAAAAAGCTTCTGAGTAAGACCATGGCTTCGGGTGTATTGTTGACTATGTAGTTAAAAAGTTTAACAGGACGGTACGGCACATCACCTATGCCATCCCTGTCAAGATCATACCCGGTATATTCACTCCAGTAATTTCCGTGAAAATCATTTTCAATTGAAGACGATCTGATAGCGAGATCAAAGGAATTGGAGATGAAGTTATTCTTATTGACATGATTGTCAAGGCAACCCCCGGAGATCTTTATTGCCCAGCCATTCCTTATAAAATCGTTTTTCTTGTAGTCGATCCGTGTAGAGCCTTCAGCATATATGCCGATGGTATTTTGCCTGAAGACATTGTTATAGATCCGGGTGTCATAAATTTCTTTGAGGAGAATGCCATATGCAGAACTTCCCCAATTATTCTCAAAGAGGTTTTCCCACATATTGATCCTCCTGGAGAACATCACCGCGACTCCCGCACCATTTCTCTTGAACGTATTGTTATGATAATCATCGTCATTAGAGAACATGAAATGAAGACCATAGCGGATATTATCACTGCTCCGATTATTTTTTATCAAACTCGAATCGACAAATTCGAAATATATGCCATCCCGATGATGACTGACCTCGTTTCCTTCCACGAGGATGTGTTTGCAATGCCAGAGGTGAATGGCGTTACCTGAAGACATTTCATCGACAGCTTCTCCGCGGAGGATATTGTCCTTGACAATGCCGTGGTCGGCGTTTTCGAGATATATCCCAAAAAATGTATTGATCAGCTTATTCCTGATAATTGTGAAGTGAGCACTTTTTTGAATGCGGATTCCCGCCCTGTCTTCCATGTAGCTGGTGCCCACATTTTGAATTTGAAATCCTTCGATGTGGACATGATCGGCAGTGACGGTGAATATTTCAGAACTGTTACTGCCATCGATCACTGGAAAGCCATTTCCTATGAGCGTCAGCGATTTGTTGATTATAATCCGGCCTTCGGAATATGTTCCCGGCCCCACGATCAAAGTGTCACAGTATTGTGACACATTAATTGCTTCCCTAATGGAGCGGATCTCGCAGTCGGGGCATACCTTAATGGTACCGGCTTTGACACCGGTACCGATCAAGGCAACTAATCCAATGATAAACAAATTTTTTATGCACCCTGTCAAAGGCGTCAGCGGGTTATTCATCTGGTGGAAGGATAACTTTATCAATGACATGGACGATACCATTTGAGGCCTCGACAGAGCCTATTATATTGGCTCCTTCCACGGACACTTTGCCGTTCTCTTTTGATATAGTAACATAATGACCACTTGCCTGAAAAAGCCGCTGCCCGTCATTCAACATATCCGTTGTATAATTGCCAGGTGCTGCATGATATTTAATGATCCTGGCAAGTTTTGATTTGTTTTCAGGTTTGAGCAATTCATCCAGGGTGCCTTCAGGTAATTGATCAAAGGCCTCATTAGTAGGAGCAAATACGGTCAGTGGACCGGCATTCACGAGTACATTCTCGAGTTCAGCGGCTTGCACACCAGCTACGAGGGTGCTATGAGCATCGGAGTTGATCGCCACCTGTAATATATTCTGGCTGGACTCTTCGTCCTGAACAGCAGCCTGGCCCTGTATTTTTTGGTCTTCTGAGCTTTCGCCGGCAGACTGAGCGCTTTGATCGCCCGGAGCCTGGCAAGCGAAAAGCATTATTAAAGAAAGAAACAAGGAAAATAAATTTATTGACTTTTTCATATCCAAGATTTTAGATTAAATAATTGGCCGGATGATCCATAGTCTGGAATTAATTGTTTTCAAATGTATTTTTTAATGAATGCCAGTCGTAGAGTTTTCCGCCAAATTCATCCTGGTACTCCTGGGCCTTTGCACGGCTTTCATAGCCTGAAAGAAACGCGCCCATCGGGCTGGGTATCTTCTCACTTATCAAGTATGTAGCTGTGCGGGCGTCGATCAGATCAGGTGGTGAGGTATAATCATTCACCATTAGTAATTTGAAATTCACATCCTCTTTTTCACCCACGTAATTAACCAGACATTCGATGGCATCGAATGTATAGATGCGGCCTTTCGATGTCACAGCTTCTGCAGCGAATTGTGGATCGACCACCGTCATTTTACAATATTCACAGTTGTCTTTTCCATAGTCGATGGGACGAACATCCGCAGAGCAGCCTACGATTATCAAACTCATCAGGGCGATCGAGGCCATGCTAACAATCCTGGTGGTTTTGTTCTTTACTGGCCTTGACGACCTGGCTTCTGGATATGGCTCAGCCTTTGAAGGTTTTGACATGAACTTTCCCTTAAGCCACCATGCGACAAAAGCAAGCAAGATGGACAGGGTCGCAAAATAACCGCCGGTGTGCGGATATGACTGGGCTGTAAAATTGATGATCTTCTTGGTGCCGAACAATGGCGGCTGGAATGAGGCACCCGGTATCTTGATGGGCGCTGTATCACTGAGATTATGACCATAATCATACTCCCACAAATAAAAATCATACATTCCTAATGCTGCAAGCACCACCATAATTATACCCCAACTCAGAAAAGCAAGTCTCTTATTTATGGCAGCAGCCAACAATCCCAGGCCGACCATGATGCCAATGATATACGGAAAATATCTCAATTCCGGAATAGCGTCTGGTTCGATGTACTTCATTCCCACGTAGTGATTCAGGATGTTTATATTCTGAAGTACACTGGGTGAGTCGCCTCCAAGCTTATTGATCCAGATGTACATTGTCACTCCATTTGGATATTGTGGTGCTATGAGTGTAATACGCCACATCGGGAAAACAAACAGTGCCAAGAGGCAAAGTGAAGCAACCAACATTAACAACCGCGGAAGTCGTTTCATGAAATTTGGATTAGTAATAGTATATAATGTAAAAGATGGAAGTGAAATGAAAGCGGGATCAGCATGAACATCTTCCCGCTTTCATTTTCAATAATTTTTAAAATCAGAGTTCCTGATCTTCGCCTAACCTCCATGATAGCTCAGTGTCAGCACCTTCCGGTGAAACGCTTACATATCCCTGCATCTCCTGATGAAGAGCCGAGCAGAAATCCGTACAGTAGAAAGGATAAACACCTACTTTCTTAGGCTTCCACAGGAATGTCTCCGTTTGTCCGCCCATGATCAAAAGTTCGGCATTATTCGCTCCCATGACGGCAAATCCATGAGGTACATCCCAGTCTTGTTCGAGATTGGTCACATGGAAGTAGACATTATCCCCTACTCTTATGCCTTCAATATTGTCCGGAGCAAAGTGGCTTCTGATGGTTGTCATATAGACATGTACATCATTACCTTCCCGTTCTACCCTTGCGTCTTTTTCGCCCAGAGCACGATACGGATGTTCGTTCTCTTCTATGGGATAGAACTTCTTCACATTCGGAACTACTCTGTCGGCTGATATACCCTGCGCATAATGCGGTTCTCCCATTGTGGGGAAGTCGAGCAATAGTTTCATTTTTTCGCCTGATATGTCATAAAGTTGGGCAGAGTGACAAAGTTCAGGTCCTGTTGGCAGATATCTGTCCTTGGTGATCTTGTTAAGGGCGACCAGATACTTTCCTTCAGGATTTTTAGAGTCTCCGCCTGGGATCATCAGGTGGCCGATGGAATAAAAAGATGAAGCGCGATCCAGAACTTCCCAGGTGCCGACATCCCATTTGACAACCTCACTCGAAATAAAGAATGAGGTGTAGGCATTTCCTTTATTGTCAAATTCTGTGTGCAATGGCCCGAGTCCGGCATCCTTCACAACTCCAGCGACAACTTCATCAAACTTTAATACAGGAACACCAGCAACCGTGGTTTCGAAGGATTCGTTCTCGATCGCCTCCTTCATCTTCGTGAAAGAGTGTACTGTAAGGTTGGCAGACAATTTTCCATTACCAACGATATACTCTCCGGTTGGATCCACATCTACACCGTGAGGTGATTTAGGCGTCGGCAGGAAGTAGACCAGGCCCGGGCACTCCTCAGGAGTGAGGACTTTAACCTTCTTCTTCATTGTAGAGCTCGCCATATGCGTCTTTTCATCATAAACGTTGTGCGCATAGTTGGCAGCAACCTCTTCAAACTTGCCCTGCTCGATATATTCCTCTGCCTTTTTCCAGTTGACCGCAGCGATATAATCTTTATCATTCTGTGAAGCAGTGACTTCCAGTAAAGTGGATTTCAATTCTGTATTATAGGTCGTGAAGAAAGTCCAACCATGAGAAGCCCCTTTACCTGAGTGTGCGAGATCATAGTCAAATGCGGGAAGCAGGATCTGAAATGCCACATCCATCTCGCCTTCTTCACCGACACTTACATAAGACAGCATGCCTTTAAAGTTCTCGGCATAACTGTCAATAGCAACGTCGTTCTGTGGGTAGGGTACTCCAAATCTTGTGCCCGCTACCACATACTCCGTATTTTCAGTTGTGAACGGGGAGCTGTGATTACCACCACTATTTGGTATTTCAATGATCTCTGCAGTTTCAAAAGTGGTCAGATCGATCCTGGCTATACGTGGTGTGTTATTACCATTGATAAAGAGCCATCTTCCATCTGTCTCACCATTGGTTTGAGATAATTCAGGATGGTGGGAATCATCCCAGGGTACAAAACCATGAGATGTATTAAGCATAGGTTTGGTTTCTTCATTAAAACCATATCCTTTTTCACCATCTACGGAGAACACAGGTAT
>JAWVZH010000027.1:0-25100 GCA_033722295.1 Saprospiraceae bacterium | reverse complement strand
TTCCGGCCTCCTAAAAGGCTTTTTCTATTTTTTTCCTATCTTGGAAAAACGCAGTGACTTTATCTAATTTTTAGCTATACATTTGACGTTATTTAGTTTCTTCAGAAATTATAGGAGGTTTTGTCCGAATATGATCCGTACGAAATAAAAGATAAGGCCATAGACAACTAACATTATCAAGATGATCGAATTTTTCCGGCTACTGTACGAATTTTTTATTCGATCGATCATCGTCAATTGCTCTTCACTCCCCAGGGCGTAATTGTGAATATCCCACTTGCCATCCGACCGCGAAACAGATCTGAGTTCTTTGAAGGCCTCTGGTAATGGCTCAAAGGAATGTATCTGACCGGAGAATCCCAGTGTCCTCAATCTGGTCGAATATTGACCGACATTAGCTCCGACATCAAGTACGGTGTTGATCTTTTGGGAATCGATGAGCTTCATCAGGTTTTGGTGCTCATCATTAGAAGTATATTTTCGGACTTCGTAGCCAGATTTCCTCAATACATGTTTTAGCAATTGCTTCATCCTCTTCGATAATTATAATTGTCCATCAGGACCTACGCTTCTTCCTTTTTTTAATTTTCTTCCTGGCTGGGGTAATCAAGGAGGGTTTGAGCCATTCCTGACCTCCACTGCGATAAAGTCTGTAGAGCATGAAAAGGACCATCAGCGTCAAGAGGATTGATCCTATGCGGGATACCGACAACATCGCGGTCCTTCCATCGGCTTCAAACCTCAGCTCCAATTCATGCGTACCTGCCGGAACCACGGCCGCGTTAAGAATATAATTGGCACGCATCAGATCAACTCTCTCTCCATCTACATACACCTTCCAACCCTTCTCCTCAGGATAATATATCTCGGAAAACACCAAAAGACGATCCTTATCGGCCGAATACTCATAGGTCAGGTGATCAGGTATATAATTGGTGAGACGAATAGTATTACCTGTTGATGGACCAAACTGTTTAGGAATATCCGGACTCATGAATTTATCATTCACGACGGCGATTCTTTCCGGATCAAAAGATTGCAAACGAGCAATCTCTGCATTTGCATCCTCAACTTCGACGATCTCTTCCACAAACCAGGCATTACCCAGAGCTTCATCGTTTTGAAAAGCCACAGGTTGATTTTGCTGGTTGTTCTGGATGTAATATTTGGTATTGAGCATATTGAAAATATGTGGAAACTGGTCCGGTTTGGACAGGTAGCGCTCTATGACTTCCTGGTATCTCCTCAACTTCGCAGGATGATATCCACCAACGAGCCGGTGATGATAAGCTGAAATATTATTGTTGAACGGATCACCGCTGCTCAGATCAAAAACACGATAATGAAGATCACCATCCTGAAGAATTTGTCGATCCACCGGACGCGGACTGAAAACTCGATCAAAATCTCTCTGTTCTACAAATTTATCCGGATAAACATATCGCAGATTGACCGTGAAAATATCCATAAAACCAAGGATGAGCAGCAAGAAGATCAACGAACCCATTCGCACGTATTCCTTGAGCCAGGCATAATACAATCCGAAGGCCACTAATAAGAAAAACAGGGCACGCCACACGTCGGAACGAATGATGGAGGCGCGATCCTCCCTTAATGCTTCCAAAAATGCCGTTTGATTCTGTATGAGGTGGTCATTGGGGCCCACCAGACTCATAGTATAGCTCATGATCAATGCAAGCAGGATCAATCCTCCGGTGATCGCCGCACCCTTTTTTATAGCCGGCCAACTTTCTTTTGGACCCATTCTCAGCATTCGATCGAGCCCCTTGAAACCTGTCAAAAGAATTATGATATGCCCAAGGATGAAGATCATATTGACAGCCCGGAACTTGTTGAAAGGCGGAATATTCTCAAATAAGAAGTAATTGACAGCACTGAAGTTCCGACCCCATCCCAGGATGAAGATCACAGCCAGAGATGCCAGGGACCACCAACGCCAGGCGGGAGGAATCACAAAAAGCGCAGCAAGGAATAAAAAGATAAGTACTACGCCGTAGTAATATGCCCCGCCTACAAAAGGCTGATCGCCCCAGTATTTTCTTGTGAATTGTGCCAACTGATTGGCTTGAGGATTCCCTCGTAATGCTTTGAAAGTAGCGCTTTCCCTGTCGCTGATGAACGCTTCTGCACTCGTCGCTCCCATAATATTCGGAATGAGCACACTCATTGATTCTACCTTACCCATGCTCCAGCTAAAGGCATAATCTTTGGTCAAGCCTTCACTTGGTTTGTCTTCCTGTACCAGTTCTGTCTTACCTCGGATAGACTCCTCCCCGTAACTCTGTAGAGCCCACATTCGGTAGAGGTTTGGAAGAAACGCAATGACCGCTGCCAGAAGGATAAATAATAAATGCCTTCCGTATGATGTTACGTTCTCATCTTGCCTGTAAGCTCGGACCAACCGGAAAACAAGAAAAAGGCCCATGAGAATGCCAAAATAGAAGATGATCTGAACATGCCCGGTCCGGAGTAGGACGCTTCCAAATAAGGCTAATAGGGCTGTTCCTACCCAGATACGACCTCTCAGAAGAAGTATCAATGAAGCAAGAAATGGGGGACAGAAAATGATGCTTTGTAATTTATTGAAATGTCCTCCCTCAAGAATCAATAAATGTGATGTACTCAAGCCATAGAGTATAGCTCCACCAATAGCCAAACGCCAATCTACCTTTAGTACAAGCAATAGGAAGTACATCCCTAAGAAGCCCCCAAAGAATAGTGCATAAGCTGTTGTTACCGGGGAAAAAAGTCTAAAAATATTCAGGGTAGTACGTGTAATGTAGTCATATGTATTTGGGTCACCTCCTCCTATGAGCGTTGAAGGCATCCCACTGAAAATCGCATTCGTCCAGTATATCGGACGATTCTCCTGCTCTCTGAACTCTTGTACTTCATGCTGCCTAGCAATGGATTGGATCCGGTCGGTCTGATTGCCAATAACCTTCCCTTCAAATGTGGTCGGGTAAAAGTAGATCAACGCTGTTGCCACAAAAATCACTATGGCAATGAGGTGCTTTACCCAGAAACGATCTGTCAGTTTGGACATGAAATTGATAGTTGTTAGACGTCGTAAATATCCATAATAAATACATCCCCACTTAATATAAATATGAGAATATTCTATATATACTTTTTTTCTTACAACTTAGCACTGTGAAAGCAATAAGTATCATAACTGTGGTATACAACGGCGAAGATGTTATATCGCCTACCCTCGACTCGGTACATGCACAGGATTATGACGGCATAGAATATATTATCATCGAAGGCGCATCCACTGATAAGACCATTTCGCTGGTTAAAAAACATCCTGTGGAAATCTCCCGATTGGTGAGCGAACCTGATAAAGGCATTTATGATGCTATGAACAAGGGTATGCAGATCGCAAAAGGTGACTATCTTCTGTTCCTGAATGCAGGAGATGCACTGGCAAACCCGACGGTCATCAGTGAGATAATGGCACTTCCCAAAGCGGATATTTACTATGGGGAAACCATGTTGATCGATGAACACAGAAATCATCTGGGCAACCGGTCAGAACTGACGACGCGTCAATTGCCTGACAATCTCAACTGGAAGAGTCTGAAGGAGGGACTGGTCGTCAGTCACCAATCCTTCATTGTGAAGCGAGACTTAAGTCCGCCATATATTCTCAATAATCTCAGTGCGGATATTGACTGGGTGATCAAATGCCTGAAGGCCAGCGATACAGTGATTCGTTATGACGGAATAATCAGTGAATTCCTGGTGGGTGGCATTTCAGATCAAAAGAAGTTTGTCTCTTTACGCGACCGGTTTTTCGTGTTGGCTGATCATTATGGCTATATGCAGGCGATCCTGAGTCACTTGTGGTTCGTCCTAAGATGGATTTTGAAAAAATGGTCGTGAGGTTTTCTTCGCTACAAGGGCATAACAACAACTGGTGTAGAAATTCCTCAGGAAGGGAATTGATCTGAGAAAAGGAAGTTGCTTCTTTGGCTTAAGAGAAAACTTCACTTCATAGTTGGGGTTGAGGAGGTAAAGAGTTTCATCGAGGAATTCATAACCGTTTTTCCTGACTATTCTATTGAATCGCTCGATAGAGATACCGGTGTCATAGATCTCCATCCTGGTGGCAACAGCTCGATCATTTTCACCGGCCCACTCCAGATATTTTTGATATAGGGGACGAGGCAAGAGGTGGATGTAGGGCAACCTCCCCAGCCTCGTCTTACACATTTGCTGGTGTCCGCCATATGGCATGAACCATGGTGGGAAGCCAAAAAAGATCACACCGTCCTTCTTCAAGAAATCACCGACATATCCCATAAACCTGTTCTGATCCGGTATGTGTTCGATGACATCTCTCATCATGATCACATCAAAAGAACCGATCTCCTCAGCTTTGATGTTGTATATATCGTCTGCTATCAGCCTCGGATTATTGTCGAAACCCAGGTCATCAAAGAAATGCCTTGCTCTGCCCAGTTGCTCCTCATTGATATCGATGCCTGTAACTTCGCAGCCCATCTCGATGAAAGGTTTCATATTACCACCCTCTCCGCATCCGATCTCCAGTATCCTCATATCAGGTGAAATAGGCTTTATCTGTGCGATATAAGGCATAACATACTTTTGCGTGGTGTATGCTTGCTCTTCGAAGTACTGCTTTCTATTCTTGTGTCTTTGCGCCATTTCTGTTATTCACTATTAAGCAAAGGTAAGACAGTCCTGCAGAATCCCGACATACTCATTCTTTGTGAGATGTTGGCCATTAGGATATGAAGAATGTCCTATTTTCACTTCTGAAATCGATCGGAACGCAGCTCACATGAAATACAGCATCATAATCGCCACATACAATCGTATTGACGAATTGCAGGAACTGTTCGAAAGCATCGATCGCTTGGATATCGATACTCACATCTATGAGATTGTGATCGCTGATGATGGCAGCCAGGATGGCACTGGTAGATTCATACAGAGCTTGCACAAGCCCTATTCTATTCAATACCTGTATCAGGAAAACAAAGGCCCGGGAGCAGCACGAAATCTGGCCATGGATCATGCCAAAGGGGAATATTTCATTTTTATAGACTCCGATGTCCTGCTGCCCCGGAACTATCTTTCCAAAATAGAAGATTTTCTCTCAAAGCACGAGGTGGACGCTTTTGGCGGACCGGATGACAGCCATCCTTCTTTTCCGGATTTCTTAAAGGCAGTAAATTATTCCATGACCTCTTTTCTGGGTACGGGTGGCACCAGGGGTTCAAAGAAAAGCCTGACAAGGTTTTATCCCAGGAGTTTCAATATGGGCATACACCGGCGAGTATATCAAAAGATCGGTGGCATGAGTGCTTTACGTCATGGTCAGGATATGGATTATTCCGCCAGGATATACAACGCCGGTTTCAGGGTTGCCCTTATTCCGGAAGCCAAGGTATATCACAAAAGAAGAACGAGTTTATGGCGATTCTTCAAGCAGATATTCAATTGGGGTGTGGCGAGAGTCAACCTGGGTCGGGCTTACCCAGAGATGTTAAGATTTGTCCATATCATGCCAGCAATTATAGTCGTATGTGGTGCCATTATCATCGTGCTTGCCCCATTTTTTCTTATTCCCTACGCCCTACTACTCATTGGTTTGGTTATGGCTGTACTTGTTGCCTTAACCGCCTTTATCCAATCCTTTTTGATTTACAGGAGTCTCAGTGTTTCCCTCCTGTCGGTGGTCACTCTGTTCACCCAGGTCTTTGCATATGGTTTAGGACTGATCTCTGGTGGAGTCCAAATTCTAATTGGACGGGAGAACGCGACGGGAATCACTAAAAACTATTACAGGTAATTGCATTGATTTCTAAGGGATTACATTTTATAATATAATTATGTTTAAATTATTAATGTAATGAGAGGAGTATCACTTTTTGTGGTTTTAATTTCGGTAATGAGCACATCCTACACTCAACAATTCAGTTGTGATGAATCTGTCTTATTAAGCCAAAATAATAGACGACCTCCTACTAAGTTGTACGATGTCGATAATCAAGGTGGAGTCGTATTTAATGAAGTTATCAAGTATCCTTTAACCCTCAATGCTTTCGGTTTTAATTTTTACGATGGGAAGATATATGCTGCATCCAGCTCAGGGAACATCTATAGGTTACACAGTGACGGAACATATGATTTATTGGGCCGAGACCCATCCGGAGGTGGCTTGTCATTGGTAGCAGGAGAAGTGGACAGAGAAGGTCGTTACGTCACAACCAACCGGAATTCGGGTGTGCTAAAGATCTATGACGTCCAGAATGGTCTCAACCTTAAGTGGAGCACCAATCTTTACTGGGATCCTTCCAGCGGAAATTCGGGTAGCTTAACGAAGATGATTGCTGATTTGGTTGTTCATCCAACTAGAAATGATGTTTTAGTATCATTTCAGCAATATTTTATTGGACCATCCCGAACAAGAGGGCACATTCTATTGATAAACATCAATCCTACATCTTCCAACTTTGGTATGGTGACACCTATGTTCCGTGTACAGCCAAGTATGGTTCAAGCAATGGGTGGAATGTTCATCAATGAAGATGGTGAAATACTGGCGTATGGAAAGAATACTGGTGTTGGAACTCCTCACAGGAGACTGGTGAAAATTGATCTCGCAAATGAAGACGTTATATTATTAGGGACGGGGCCTTCCGCAACAGGAACGGACGGATGCTCTTGCCCCCTTCCTTTGAAGTTTTCTAAGGAAGTTACAAATGTCATCGCCGGATGTGATAGCATTTGTATAACATACAGACTTTTAATCAATAACAAATCAGTTTTTAAATACCATGATCTGAAGCTCACAGATACTTTAGCTCGAGGTGGGGTGATATCCAAGGTTTTGGATGACTTAAGCGACATCAAACCTTCAATATCGAATGACAGGAGATCTTTATCATCAGCAATTAATATTCTTCATGCAAAAGATTCTATGACTCTTACGTTTGAAGTAAAAATACCTGCTCATGCGCTTCCTTATTCTAACCAGGCTCTTCTGACGGGATCCTGGTCAGAACTAGAAAGAAGCATAGTTTCTGATGATCCAACAACCCCTATTGTGAACGATTCTACCAGGGTCACTGAAGATTTGATTGACTATGAGAACCGAATGACCACATCACTATATGAGAATCACCAGATTTGTGAAGGGGATACATTAAATATTCATAACCTCTCAATTACCAAAGAAGGGACTTTTACAACGGATACCTTTGGAGGAAATTTATGCGACACTATCATCAAGGTCAATGTTGATTTCTACAAAAAATATAAAGTGCGCGATACATCCCGTTTATGTCAGGGCGACTCACTTTTCTTCTTTGGTCAATGGCTGAAGCAATCGGGAACCTATAATCAAAAATTACAAAGTATTCATGGTTGTGACTCCATAATAAAACTTTATATCAGTGTCGAAGACACCCTCCAACAAAGCATCACACGAAGAATGTGCCCAGGTGAATCCCTTATAATCAAAAATTTAAATATCGACACCTTCGGAAGGTACTCAACTAAAACGAATGGAGTAAAATGCGACACGTTTTGGGATATCCATGTATTACCTCCTCAGCCGGTAGATCTGAGCTTTGAGGAAGAACCAAGCTGCCCCGGAGAAGATAGTGGCCACCTCGAAGTCTTGTTCTCATCCCCATCCAATATCGATTCCTTCTACTGGTCCACTGGTGACACCACAACCCTCATCGCCAATTTGTCTAGTGGGTCTTATACATTGCACGTACAGGACTCGTTCGGTTGCTGGTCATCATTTGATTATCAGGTAGATACAGTCGACATCCCTGATCTCAATATAGATCTGGTAGATGCGGACTGTCATTCGGATTTTATTGGTACTGTGGATGTTTCTTCTTCGGATTCTACTTCACTTTTTGCATTCAATGACGGTTTATTTTCATCGGACAATACATATACATCTCATCCCGGAACCAGCGTCAAGATCACTCACAAGTTTATGGGTTGCACCGAAGATACCACTGTTGCTCTATCTCTGATCGACACCCTGTATCTGGATATAGACCATATATCCACCGGGGATTGCGGCTCTGACGTCATCCTCAAACTCAATACGTCAGAACGCGGTGCAGTAGCTGCATTTGACATTACAGGTGTCGATAGTGCTAAATACAATTCAAGTAACCTCTCTTATAATTTCAAGTTATTTCAAAACCAAAAAATCCGTGCAACTGTAAGGGACACTCATGGTTGCCTCTATCAACGCACACTGGATATTAATCTGGAAGGAGATAGCCGTATTTGGGTTCCAAATGTTTTCACACCGAACGGTGATAATCTCAACGATGTCTTTCACATCTACGCATCGGATTGTGTACAACGGATAGAGAAGTTTCTCATTTATGACCGCTGGGGCGAACATGTATTTGAAGCCTATGATTTTCTACCTGGAGAGAAGGGTTGGAACGGCTTACTTAATGAAAGAGATATGAACCCTGGTGTCTACACCTATTATGTTGTTTATATCGATCACTCAGGAAAAAGTGGAAAATTAATGGGTTCCGTCACATTATTGGAGTAGTATCTATCTGAACTTCTTTTTCTCACACAACTTATCCAGTCAGCCACTTGTCACTTGTCACTTGTCACTTGTCACCTGAACATAGCCACCTCTCTCTCCCCCGGCCTGGCATACCCTCGGAACATGCCTGAAGTATTGAATTCCATCGCGATATTCCCCTGACGGTCCAATGCGATCAGTCCTCCACTTCCCCCGGCTTCGACAAGTTCTTCATGGATGATGGTCTCTGCGGCAGTCTTCAGAGGAAGGCCGGCGTATTTCATTTTGGCAATGAGATCATAGGCAACGGAATAACGAATATAGAATTCGCCATGTCCGGTGCAACTCACGCCACCGACCTTATCATCTGCATAAGTTCCAGCACCAATTATAGGACTGTCCCCAATGCGATTCCATCTTTTATTGGTCATGCCTCCAGTGGTAGTACCTGCTGCGATATGTCCGTCCTCATCCAGGGCTACGGCACCCACGGTCCCGAATTTCTCATCTCCTCCATTCTCAGAAATATAGGAGTCCTCTCTCAAGCTTTTCTGAACAGCCTTAAGTCGTCGCCACTTGCTCTGTGTTTTGAGGTACTCCGGATCGACCATTTCCAATCCATGATCCCTGGCAAATCTTTCAGCGCCCTGACCTGCCAGAAGAACATGCTCGGAACTCTCCATAACGGCCCTCGCTGCAGATATAGGATTCTTGATACGACTTACACCCGCCACAGCACCGGCGTTCATGGTATTGCCATCCATGATGGAGGCATCCAGTTCATTGGTGCCCTCGTAGGTAAAAACAGAACCTCTCCCGGCGTTGAAAAGCGAGTCGTCTTCCATCAACTTTAGAACAGCCTCCACGGCATCGAGGCTGGACCCGCCTTCCGACAGAATCCTTTCCCCCTCATCCAGGACGCGGTTGAGCGCATCGGTATATACCTTCTCCCGCTCTTCGCTCATCCTGTCCGGATGCACAGAACCCGCTCCTCCATGAATGACCAGGGCAAAGCTGGGCCTGTCCAGGTCCGATTCAAGGGTGGCATTTTTATCTTTTTCAGAGCAGGATGGAACGGTAAAAAACAAACAAAAAATTAGAAGACCAGAGATAAGGCGAATAGACATCATTGAGAAGTTTAATTTTTCCTTCAAAATAGACAAATCTATCATTTAGTGATAACGAGGGTCAGATCAGATCTCCTTCAAGATCCCTGCGACCGTTTTCTCCAGTTCTTCTATCCGGGATTTGTAGCGAGATAACATTTTGTACCTGACATAGAGCTCATACCACCAGATCGTGAAGATGCCGAGTACCGGAAAAATAACAGGCAAAAGGCTCCGCCATCCCCACCCTGCAGCCAATAGTGCCAAACATAAGACCAGTGTAGTGATCATTTGTCCCAGAGCCCAGACCGCGATCCTGACAGCCGGCTTGAACTCAGCGTGTGGAACTTTTTCATAGGTGATATATCTGGCGATCCAATAGGCCGGAAAGTTTAAAATATAACCTGACAAGGCTAAAGGAGCGATCAGGATAATTCCGATCATCCGCAATAATCCCGATTTGTCCTGAAAAACCGACATATCAAGTTCTGTCGTCGATCCAGAAAAATCCAGATTAGCGAATTCGTGCTTTTCTTCATCGGTTAATTGATTAAGGTATTCCGCAACTTTCTGCTGCCTTTCGAACGCATCGTTTTCCAAAACAACACCACTGTGCTTTTTTGCTCCGAAATGGGTTGCTGCAGTTAGCAGACTATCGGCAAAACCTTCATCTGGATCCTCAAGGTGAATGATATGATTCGACATGATCTCGTGTACATCTTTCGTAATGCGGCGAAATGCACGACGCTCATCATTTTGATAGTCCTCGAAGTACTTTTGTGCATCCAGGGCTTCTCCAACAGAGACTATGACGGAGGACCGGAAATGCAAAGCGTCGTTATAATTGACGCCTACAGGAACCACCTTTAACGGAAGCTCCGGATATTCCGAGATCGTACCCATAGATAATCTTGCCAGTCCCTTCTGCAGGGGTCGAAGTTGCTTCACAAGCTCCGTGCTGCCCTCAGGGTATATGATCACCGCCTCACCGGAGCCTAGTACCTTGTAAGTAGTGCTGAAGGTGCTTTGATTCTTTTTTAAACTGGAAAAACCATCTCGAAACCGATATATTGGTATTTGATTGGTCCATAGCAGTAATGGCCGAAGCCACTTGATGTTAAAGACATCGCCCCTTACCAGATAGTGCATCTCACGATCCTGAAAGCACGATACCAGACATCCCTCCAGAAAAGAACTGGGGTGATTACAAGCCACAAGCACAGGGCCTTCATCGGGCATGATATATCTCCCTTTCACCTCTATGCGTCGGAAGTACACCCGAAAGGCCAATGTCATGATAACTTTTAAAAACTGGTAAAACATTCGGACTTTTGCTGCTGACCCACAAATATTAAATTAACTTTTGAAAGTTGACCTACCATTACTCGTTGTTATTGGCGGTCCTACCGGAATAGGCAAGACCGAAGCGGCCATTAGGGTAGCCTCAAAATATTCAACTGAGATAGTTTCTGCCGACAGCAGACAGGTCTACATGGAATTGAATATTGGCGTAGCACGACCCGACGAGGATCAATTAAATGCTGTCCCTCATCATCTGATAGCTCACAGATCCATCAAAGATGAATACAGCGCGGGTCACTATGAAGAGGAAGCGCTTTCTGTTCTGGATAAACTCTTTGAAAAACATGATAGGGTCATCGCTTCTGGTGGAACAGGTCTTTATTTGAAGGCTCTGACAGAAGGTTTGGACAAATTTCCTAAAGTGTCTCGCCAAAAGTGGACCTCGGTATTCAATAGTGAAGGGCTTTCTTTTTTGCAAGAGGCCCTCCGGGAACTGGATCCTGATTATTACCGATCTGTAGATATACAAAATCCACACAGGTTAATTAGGGCATTATCCGTTATAGAGGAAACCGGACTTCCGTTTAGCAGTTTTTTAGGCAGATCCGAAAATACTCGTCCGTTCAATACGATCAAACTGGCATTGACCCGCGATAGAGATGAACTTTACGAACGTATTAATCAGCGCGTGGATGAGATGATGTCTGAGGGGCTTCTGGATGAAGTCCGCCGTCTTCTACCCTATCGTCATCTCTCTGCGCTGCAAACCGTCGGGTATCAGGAGCTATTTGAGTATCTTGATGGCCTTTACACATTGAATGAGGCAGTGGAAAAAATTAAACAACATACTCGCAACTATGCCAAAAGACAGATGACCTGGTTTCGGAACCAGGGTGAGTGGACCAAAGTCCATCCTGAAAACGTCTTGGAATATGTCTATCAACTCACAGAAAAGAAGAATGAGTAAGATCTGGAAAAAGAAGTTTACCCTTGAAGGATTGAACGCCATGTGCGAAAATGGACTGTCAGATCACCTGGAAATCACCTACGTTGAAGTAGGCGATGACTATTTGATCGCCACAATGCCAGTAAAAGAATTTCACAAGCAACCACTTGGCCTGGTACACGGTGGGGCCACGGCCACTCTTGCTGAATCCGTCGCTTCCGTCGCATCGCTACTCGCTGCTGAAGAAGAAAAGCAATCCGCGGTGGGAGTCGAGCTGAACATAAACCATTTGAGGAGCGCCAAATCCGGAGTATTGACCGCTAAATGCGCTCCGGTGAAGCTCGGTCGCAATATTCATGTGTGGAATATCGAGATTTTTGATGACGAAGGGCGACAAATATCCGTATCGCGGTTAACAACTATGGTCAAATAAGAGTACTGTATTAGGGATCAATTAAAAAAAGCGGATCATACGGTTATCTTTGCGGTTTGCTAAAGAATAGTATTTATGAAATCAGTCAACACTCTAATTATGTTTTTCGGAGTGATCATATTCTCGATCGCTCAACAATCCGATTTTAATTTGGTGCAGCTCAGCAATGTTCAATATCCCGAAAGGGGTAGTGATGTATGGGGCTATGTCGATGATAATGGAACGGAATATGCCATTATGGGGACATCAGAAGCAACAGCTGTTCTCAGCCTCGAAGATCCAGAAAACCCCATCGAGAGGGCGTATATTCCCGGAGTCAGCTCCATATGGAGAGACATTAAAACCTGGGAGCATTATGCTTATGTCATTGCCGATGTCGGAGAGGATGGTCTGCTGATCATCAACATGGAGAAAGCTCCTGATACTATAACACATACTTTCTTGAATGTGCCATTTACGTATAATGGCACGCCAGATGTTATCAGAAAATGCCATAATCTGTATATCGATGAAAAGGGCATTCTCTTCCTTAGCGGTTGTAACACCGGAAGTAATGGGGTTATGATGTTTGACCTCAATAATGATCCGGAAAATCCGGAATTTCTGGGTGCAGAATCCGCTGCTTACAGCCATGACAATGTTTCACGTGGAGATACCCTCTGGACGTCCGATCTTTCTCAGGGCTTTTCAGTCTGGGACGTTTCGGACAAAGCGAACCCGATCGAACTGGCCAGGCAGAATACATCCAGCAACTTTACACATAATGCATGGATGAGTGACGATAATAAGTATTTGTTCACTACAGATGAAAGGGCCAATGCTTATCTCGATGCCTATGATGTCAGTGATCTGAACAATATCCAGTTTTTAGACAACTTCAGACCCAAGTCTACGGAGAATCAGGGCGTAATACCTCATAACACTCATTTTATCAATGGTTTTCTGGTCACTTCATGGTACACGGATGGTGTGAAGATCGTAGATGGGAACAAGCCAGATAATCTAGTTGAAGTTGGGAGTTTTGACAGTTATATAGGACCACATGGTGGGTTTAATGGTTGCTGGGGAGCCTATCCCTACCTGCCTTCAGGCCTCATTTTGATAAATGATATACAAACGGGATTATACGTTTTGGATGCTACTTACCAGCGAGCATGTTATCTCGAAGGTATGGTTACAGACGCCGCTACAGGTGATCCTATTCCTAACGTAAGTGTAGAGATACAATCTTCATTCTTCAACAGCGAATTGACTGATTTTACGGGAAATTACAAGACAGGACAGGCGGAATCAGGTATGTTCGACGTGGTCTTTTCTCATCCGGAATATATCGACCAGACAATAGAAGTGGAATTGGTCAATGGAGAAGTGGAAATACTTAATGTTGAACTCTTTTCCCGCCCGTTCTTTACCGCTACAGGACTCGTTATCGATGCTGTGAGCAAAGATCCTGTTCCGAATGCGCAGGTGCTGATTTCCAATGATTTTGATAGTTACAATTCGCAGGCTAATGCCTCTGGATTATTCAATGTGGCGATATACAACGATATGCCGGATACGACCTATGAGATCGTTACAGGAAGTTGGGGTTATAACCATGATGTGATAACGGACATCACATTGGATCAAAATATACAGGTCACCATTGAACTGGAAAAGGGATATCAGGATGACTTTCTTTTCGACCTGGGATGGACGGAATCTGGCACTGCTCCACGCGGTAAATGGGAGCGGGGCGATCCAAATGGTACGACTGTCCGGGGTGAGATTGCCAATCCCGCCGGAGATGTTGAAAGCGATATAGGTGAACAATGCTTTGTTACTGGTAATGCTGCGGGTGGTGGTGCCGGTGATGATGATGTAGACGATGGATTCACTCTTCTTACTTCACCGGTCATAGACCTGACGACCTACGTCGAGCCGTATATGAGCTACCGCACTTGGTTTTACAACGGTAGCCGGCCGGATCCGAATGATTCATTGGTCGTAGCGATCAATAATGGACAGGAGGAAGTAATTCTCGAGGTAGTCAGGCAGTCCCGAAGTTTCTGGCGCGATAGCTCTATTTATCAAATAGCTGATTATATCGATCTTACAGATTCGATGACCATAAGTGTTCAAGTGTCGGACGACCAGGCTTCCGGTCATATCTCCGAAGGTGGATTTGATGAATTCAGGATCTGGGACAAGTTTTCAACTGACATTTCTGATGAAAGTGTTAACCATTGGCGCGTTTATCCCACACCTGTTCATAATCGACTCATCATTGAGAGCGAAAAAGAAGGTAATCAAGTCGTCCATATCATCAATACGAATGGTCAGCTTATGACGCATCTGGAAATAACTCAGGGACTAAATGAAATCTCTGTGATTCAATGGCCAGAGGGAATCTACTTTATTAGATTGACCGATATAGAAACCGGAGATCAAAGTACTCTGCCCATCATCAGACAGTAGTTATATACAACATTAAAAAATCAAGGGGCTGGATAGATGTATCCAGCCCTTCTTTTCTTTGGACTACGATCGCCATGGTTCTAGCAAGTTGGACAGAATCAGAACTACTACAGCTTCAGTGAAAGTGGGGAGAGACCAGGCCAGGAACCTTAAATGGACTAAAGCAGGGACAGTGGAGTTGAGAAGAATGATATGATAAAAAAAAGGGTTGCCAGATCGGCAACCCTTTTCGTAGCCCGTAGGGGATTCGAACCCCTGTTACCAGGATGAAAACCTGGCGTCCTAACCCCTAGACGAACGGGCCGTTTTTTAACGGAGCACAAATATATATTCTTTCCGATTTTAAATCCAAAGGAATTTTAATTTTTTGTGCCGTTATCATAACCTTCAACTGGTTTGATTGTTGTGAACCTTGTTTTTATACTTTTAAATCCTAATTCAATTATTATATGAAGAAAAGAATTGCCATCAACGGATTCGGAAGAATCGGAAGATTAGCCCTACGCAATCTGATCAAAGACAATTCTGTGGAAGTGGTAGCTATCAATGATCTTACCGATAATGGCACGTTAGCTCATCTGTTCAAATATGACACTGCCCATGGTACCCACCCTGCCGATGTAAGGAGTGAAAATAATAAACTTCATATCGGGGATTACAGCATTCCAGCACTGAACGAAAGAGATCCTTCCGATCTGCCATGGAAGTCTTTGGAAGTTGACCTGGTACTAGAATGCACCGGTGTCTTCAGGACAGAAGAAAAAGTAAGTAAGCATATTGAGGCCGGGGCCAAAAAGATCTTGCTTTCTGCTCCGCCCAAAGGAGAAGGCTTTAAAATGATCGTGCTGGGAGTTAATGATTCGGACATATCTGATGAACATACCCTCTACTCAAATGCTTCATGCACGACTAATTGCCTGGCACCATTGTTATCTGTTATCATTGACAACTTTGGCTTTGTCAGAGGCAACATGAATACCGTACATGCCTACACGGCTGATCAGAATCTGCAAGATGCTCCCCATAGTGACTTGAGGCGAGCTCGCGCCGCGGTCCAGAATATCGCACCTACGACTACAGGGGCAGCGGGTGCTGCAGCTAAGGTTATTCCTGTTATTAAAAACAAGCTTTTCGCGGCAGCTTATCGTGTACCCGTAATAACTGGCTCTCTTGTAGAGCTCTCCTGTATTGTTGATAAGGCTGTATCAGTGGAAGAATTGAATTCAGCATTTCAAAAGGCGGCAGAAGGAGATCTTAAGGGAATAATTGAATATCGCCAGGACGAACCTGTCTCCTCGGATATCATAGGGAACCGTCATTCAACGATATTCGATTCAAAATTGACCCAAACCATGGATGACTATATAAAAGTCACGGCCTGGTATGATAATGAAGCCGGATATGCCGCCAGACTTGCTGAATTAGCTTCAAAAGTGTGACCGAGCAGCTATCTTTGCCATATGAAGAGTCTAAATTTTAAGGACAAGAAAGTGCTTGTCAGAGTTGACTTCAATGTTCCTCTCAATGAAGATGGTGAAGTCACAGATGACACACGAATCAGACGGGCTCTCCCCACAATAAACTATATTCTTGACCGGGGAGGAAGCGTCATCCTCATGTCTCATCTTGGGCGTCCATTGTCTAAACTAAATGAGGACGGGACTATCAACAAGTCTGCATTTTCTCTTTTAAATTTAAAAGAACATCTCAACGAACTATTGGACAACAAAGTCTTCTTCGCTGAGGATTGCGGAGGAGAGGAAAGCCGAAAGAAAGCGGGAGCATTAGAGCCTGGGCAGGTTTTATTACTGGAAAATACGCGCTTCAATAAAGGTGAGAAGCAAGGTGATGACGCCTTCGCAAAAAAATTGGCTGACCTTGCTGATATCTTTATCAATGATGCTTTCGGAGCGGCTCATCGAGCGCACGCCTCAACTACCACGATTGCCAAGTTCTTCGATAAAGAGCATAAGGCGTTCGGCTTATTGATGCAAAGCGAACTGGAAAATGGCCAAAAAGTGTTGCTAGAGCCAAAAGCACCATTTGTTGCTATTGTGGGTGGTGCCAAGGTGAGTGATAAAATTCCCCTTGTAAGGAATTTGTTGGATAGTACCAATGATATATGCATAGGAGGAGGAATGGCCTATACTTTTCTGGCTGCCAGGGGTTACGAAGTAGGAGATTCTCTTGTAGAACAAGATAAAATTGAAATGGCTTCTGAAATTCTGGAGCTTGCCATGGAGAGGTCAACAAAGATCCATTTGCCGATGGATTCTGTTATAGCCGAAGAGTTCTCTCCCAAGGCAAACTTTAAAGTCACAGAAAATACCAACATACAATCCGGCTGGATGGGTCTTGATATCGGTCCAAAGACAATATCCTACTTTACAGATGTCATCCTCAAGGCCAAAACCATAGTGTGGAATGGCCCTATGGGTGTGTTCGAGTTTGATGCCTGTAATAAGGGTACCTTTGCCATTGCCCAGGCCGTTGCCGGGGCTACAGAGGAAGGTGCCTTTTCTCTCGTTGGTGGCGGTGACAGTGTATCAGCTATCAATAAAAGTGGTTTGAGTGCAAAGGTCAGTTTCGTCAGTACGGGAGGCGGCGCCATGCTTGAACTTCTGGAAGGAAAAACACTGCCTGGAGTGGCTGCTATTACAGAGTAGTCCCCCTAATCAATCCTTTGTAAGAGCAGGATCAGTGAAAGGATGGTCGTCGCTTGCGCTACTGAGTTGGCAAATATCTTGCCCCAATCTACTTCCTCTCTTTCTGCTTTATCACTCCTCTCTTTTCTATCTGTTTCCTTGATACCTACCCTAATTATTGAACCCGGTCTTACCTGAGGATAAGACTTGAAAAGACCAAAATTCCTGGTTTTTTCAATCTGTCCATTGGCATGCTCTACAGTGATATCACACGGATTTCCGTTATCTGCCACACCCGCCGCAAATTCATCGATGTAAAATCTCGCGTTTTTCCCGGGATGAAACGGAACAGCAATTCCATTCTGATCACTCAAAATACGGTCCGGGTATTGCTGGGCTGCATTGGTGTAACCTGTAACACGAACCAGATCCTGCTGCTTTGGTACGTCTATTACATCACCATCTTTTAGGATTATGTTAAACTTGGATCCAGAATTTTTCATGGCCTCCTCAAGATCGATCACTACGTACCCGATGCTATCCAATGACCTGAATAATGTGGCTCCCTGAGGAAAAGCTTCCAGCGTCAGATCACCCGCCCTTTCGATAAGGCTTGATAATCTCTCATTGTCACCGGAAAGAGCATATAATCCGGGATATCTGACTTCACCTTCTACCCTTACATTCTGCTGAAACTCAAATTCAGGGACTTCACGTACTACGATCTGGTCAAAAGGCTGAAGTAGGACGTTATCTGCTTGCGATACTTCTGCCAGATCCTTGTCCACCTGAATGGTCTTTATTACTGTCTTTGTAGCACGATTATCTTCGATCTCGACACGAAAGAGATCTATGCGATTGCTTGCTGCCGAGTAGGTAAAACCCCCGGACAAGCTTAATGCATCGATCAAGGTCATGTTCGTACCAAACTCATACCGTCCTGGTTGTCTTACCGCACCACCCACAT
The DNA here is from genome assembly GCA_033722295.1 of Saprospiraceae bacterium. GTDB lineage: Bacteria > Bacteroidota > Bacteroidia > Chitinophagales > Saprospiraceae > JAWVZH01. Next base: position 6,672 of record JAWVZH010000027.1, on the reverse strand, counting down.
CGATATATTGTTCATCGATCAACTGCTTCTTTGAACCTATCACCACCCTGTCCCCTGGTAATAAAGAGATATTCTCGGGTGAATCAGCAGCCTTGGTTGCGTTCAAAAGGTCTACTCTGATGTACTTCAGATCATACGCGGTCGCAGTATCATCTCGATAGATATAAGCATAGCTTTGGGCATTTCGTTTTAAACCACCGGAAAGCAATATGGCATCATATATAGTTAGTTGACCACTTCTGTCGAATAAAAATCTGCCCGGTTCCCGGACCGCTCCAATAATCTCGAAGTAAGCACTATCGACATATCTTGATCTTGCATAGACTATAATCTCGTCACCATTTAACAGGAGTTGATCATCTGCATCACCATCCATCACCTTATGCAGATCCAATCGAGTCAAACTCACAGTGCCATCCCCGTTACGCCTTTTCAAAAATGCGAGGTCGTGCCTGGTTGACGGCAAAAGACCGGCCTTCTCGATCAGGTCACTAAGCGTCATGCCCTGTTCCCGGGCATATTCTCCCGGGTAGGTCACTTCACCTGTTATGGTGACCACATTCCTATCTCGTACCTGTATTGGCAGGACTACAACTTTATCACCATGCTTCAAGGTAAAATCCCGACCTCCAATACCCGAGATGTTATAATCTACGTCAATACTTCTTTGCATACCACCCTCGTACCTTAGAACACGAATTCTGTCGGTCAAAGCTTCAGTTGTGAAACCACCAGCGTAGGTAATCGCGTCTTCCACCGTCTCTTCCTCCAATAATTCATAGCGGAACGGTCTGTTCACCTCACCCGAGATTTCTACAACATTTTGCGCCACCGGCACCTGAATGATATCGTTATTTTGAAGATAGAAATCCGCTGCTACTCCGGGATCCTTCATGAAGGCATAAACATCAATAGTCCTCACTTCTCCGTTCCTTCTCAATGTGATCCTTCGGACTGACCCTATGTCATTAGGACCTCCTGCAGCAACAAGGGCGTTGAAAGCAGTGTTAGTTGCAGGGATCGTGAATCCACCGTAATTTTCCACCTCGCCAAATATGTTAACCTGTATAGTGCGGCTATAATTGATTGTAACTTCAAATTCATTTTTTCTGAATCGATAATATTGAGCGTACCTGTCTCTTAAAATTTGCCTGACCTGATCAAAGGTGAATCCCTGGAGAAACACCCTTGGCATCTTATAAGGAGTCACATAACCGGATTTGTTGATCACAAGATTTTCGTCCAGCCTGGAAAGACCCCAGATCGCTACTATGACCTCATCTCCCGGCCCCAGAACATATGAATCAGGTGGTTTGACATCATTAGATCTGGTATACACCTCGAGACTTTGGTTTTTGAAGATATGCTGCCCATAGATCGCTACATCAACTACTTGCGAGGTTTTGATCGTATCTTGAATTTCAGAGGTGCTTCCCACCTTTTCCGTGGTATCGGTTATTTGTGGTAGAGATAATGGAGCAGGTTGCTTCTGCGCAATTCCTTCCTCATCCTCTCGCTCCATTTCATTGATGGTTTCTTCAATGACCTGCTGAGCCTCAAGGGCCTCTTGTGGAGATAGCTCCTTCAACTCATCAAGATTAATATTCTTTTCAATTAATCGAGATCTTAGTTCTTCCTCATCTATGCCTCTTTTTTCCAACTCCTGTCTCGCCATTTCCTCCTTCGTAGTCTGCGAGTGTAATGCATTGACAGAGATCATTACAATCAGGATCAAAAAACATCGACACATCTGCTGAGAGAAACACATAACTCTAGCCATATTGCTTTTCATAATATTTCATGTACTCTCCGGAAGTGACGTGTTTTAACCATTCCTGATGATTCAGGTACCAGTCAATAGTCTTTCTGAGACCACCTTGGAGATCAATAGATGGTTCCCAGCCCAGATCCTTCTTGATCTTGGAAGCGTCGATAGCATACCGCCGGTCGTGACCAGGTCTATCCTTGACAAATTTGATGAGCTCCCTTGACCTTCCAATTTTCCGCCCCAGTGCTTTGTCCATCTGATCGCACAAAAGATGTACAAGATCCAGATTTGTGGATTCCTCATTTCCACCGATGTTATAAGTATTCCCACGAATACCTTTATGAAAGACGAGGTCTATAGCTTCAGCATGATCTTCCACCCAAAGCCAGTCCCTCACGTTCATGCCATCCCCATAGACAGGTAGTTCTTTCGAATGGAGAATATTATTGATCATCAGTGGGATCAATTTTTCTGGAAATTGATAAGGTCCATAGTTGTTGGAGCAATTACTGATGACAACGTTGAGGCCAAAAGTATGAGCATAGGCCCGCACAAAGTGATCGGCCGAAGCTTTGCTTGCTGAATAGGGGCTTCTAGGATCATAAGGCGTCGACTCTGTAAACAGTCCTTCCTTGCCCAGGCTTCCATAAACTTCATCAGTGGAAACCTGATAGAACCGGAAATCGGGATTCTTGTCCTGTAATTCACGTGAAAGGTTGAGCAATATCACTGTGCCAAGGACATTGGTCTCTACAAATGATAGAGGATTGGAAATGGATCGGTCGACATGTGATTCAGCAGCGAGGTGGATGATCCCGTCCGGCCGATATTTATCGAGAAGAGCTGAAATCTCCTCTACGTTTGTTACATCAGCCTTTTCAAATATGTAATTATCCTGATCTTCTATCTCCTTAAGATTTTCCAGATTCCCTGCATAGGTCAGCGCATCGAGGTTTATGATAAGATAGTCAGGATATTCATGGACCAACCGTTTGACCACATGAGTTCCTATAAATCCTGCTCCGCCAGTAACAATTATTTTTTTCGTATATGACATTTCTCTATATGTAAATATATGTTAATAAATCCAGCCCGTCCTATTTGTATCCTATTAAAACAGCCCATGAAGATGCAGATCGTTAACCAGTAAATAGACTTGTCTGCCATAACCACACAATAAAGGACTTTCATACGTTGAATATTATATCTTATTTCGTGTTATGATTCGACTCTCAAGGATTATTTCAGTTGTGTTGCTGTTATGCAGCTTTGTCGACCGAACATTGGCGCAAGATGAAAGCAATATTGATGATCTGGCTGCAGTAATGATCAATTTTGACTTTGGTGTACAACTTCCAGGTGGAGATTTGGCTGATGTCTTTGGCTTCAATAACACTATTGCTGCTGGCATAGAGTACCGGTTTTCCGACAGTCCATTGAGTATTAGGCTCGGTGTCGATTATCTTTTTGGCAGAACAGTGAAGAAGGATGTCCTCAACGAGTTGAGGACCCGGCAGGGATATCTCATCGGTACTGATGGACTACCTGCCGATGTTTTCTTGCGCGAAAGGGGTGTCAACGGCCACTTTGGATTGACCTGGAATCAGAACTTGGTCAAAGGTGCTAATCGATTTGAGCTTGTCGCCTCTGCAGGTGGCTCCTATCTGATACACTGGATCAGGATTCAGGATGACAGACAGTCCGCTGACCAGATTCGGGGTGAATATAAGAAGGGATATGACCGCCGGCGTGCTGGCTTTGGCCTTCATCAGTTCATAGGAATCCGGTATTTGAGCAACGACAGGAGGATAAATTTCATAGCTGGTTTTGATCTCACACAGGCCTGGACCAAAAGCGTTCGTCCCTATAATTTCGATACAATGGAGGCTGACAACACTACTAATATGGACCTGCTTCACGGGTTTCGAATAGGATGGATCATACCGTTCTATTTCAATCAGTCCACTGAAAATATTTACTATTGATTCGTGTACTGGTCAATCTATAATCTAATTATCAAAGCCTACGGCCTACTCATCAGGGTTTCTTCCTTGTGGTCAGATAAGGCCAAGAAATGGTTAGAAGGACGTCGGAAGCAAATAATACAGAAAAGGTCAGACTCACCAATTTGGTTCCATGTGTCATCTTTGGGAGAGTTTGAGCAGGCACGTCCCGTCATTGAGCGAATCAAGAAAGATAATCCCAGTATACCTCTCTTGCTTTCTTTCTTTTCCCCTTCCGGATATGATGTGCAAAAAGATTATGATTCTGCAGACAGGGTATTCTATCTTCCTCTTGATACTATAAAAAATGCTAGTACCCTCATCGACAATATTCGTCCTCGTGCACTGATCTTCACAAAATATGACCTATGGTTAAACCTTATAAGGGAAGCTGAGGCTCAAAATGTATCGTTATATCTCATTTCGGCTGTTTTCAGGAAGGATCAATTCTATTTTTCCTTTCTCGGACGGCCCATTAAGAAAATACTGAGATCATTCAAGAGAATCCTTGTACAGGACAAAGCCTCGGCAAAACTTCTAGAGGAACATGCTTTCCAAAATTTCGAGATCGCAGGAGATACACGTGTCGACCGGGTATTAGAGATCCAGGAAGAAGCCAAGCGAAAATTGCCTGAAACCATTAAGTCGTTCTTATCTGACAGAAAGGCAATTATTGCAGGCAGTACCTGGCCTAAGGATGAAAAGGTTATTCTGCCGATATTTGAAGATCGATTGGATGACAACTGGTGTGTGATCATAGCCCCACATGATGTTTCATACAAAAGAATCAGGGAATTATTCGGCTCGATCAAGAGTCCAGCAGTCAAACTGTCGGAATTAAAAAATGGAATGGAGTACAGAGAAAGATTTTTGATCGTTGATTCGATTGGCTGGCTCAATAAGCTTTACGCCATAGGAGAATGGGCATATATCGGAGGAGGATTTGATCAGGGTATACACAACACATTAGAGCCCGCTGCAGCTTATATTCCAATCGTATTCGGCCCGAAGTATGAAAAGTTTCAAGAAGCAAAAATGATGTTGAAGCACAATCTGGCTTTCAGCGTGGAAACCAGAAATGATTTTTTGGAGTTAAGTCAAAAGTTGGAAAATCTGGAGCTGAGACGTCAGATCCAGAAAGGATTAAAGGAATTTATAGAATCACGTTCGGGTGCCACGCAAGAAATAATAGCTTTGCTTAAAGAAGATGAGATAATCAATGACAACTTCAGAGGCCAATAAACTTCTTGACGAATTCAGTGGCACCAGGGTGCTCGTCGTAGGTGATGTCATGCTTGATCGTTACCTACGTGGTCGCTCAGAGCGAAGATCCCCTGAAGCTGACGTACCCGTACTCGACCATGAGTCCACTTCTACCAAACTCGGTGGTGCCGGTAATGTGGCGCTTAATTTTAAATCATTGGGTTGTCAGACCCATATCATTGCGATCACGGGACAGGATGAAGGGCGCAATGAACTTGAAGGATTGTTTAACGATGCGGGAATTTCACAAGACCTGATTGGCATTCCTGGTCGGCCTACTACCATCAAGACAAGAATAATCGCTGACAAGGAGCATCTTCTCAGAGTAGACTTCGAATCGACCGAAGAGATAACAAGCGATTATGAGAAAAAGGTCATATCAGCTATCAGAAATTATGTGAATAGCAATCAGCCTGAGATGATAGTTTTGCAGGACTATAATAAGGGACTTCTTACAGAGTATGTTATCACCAACATAATTGACATAGGCCATGATAAAGGGATTCATATTTCTGTGGATCCCAAAAAAGAAAATTTCTGGTTGTATAAACGGATCGACCTTTTTAAGCCAAATCTTAGGGAAACCGAAGAGGCTATTGATAAGTCGTTAACTAACCAATCTGAATGGCAATCAGGGGCCAAAACATTGAAGTCAAAATTGTCCGTGGATACCGTTGCTCTAACCCTGGGTGGAGACGGTATTTTAATAATGAATAATGAAGGATCCATCCACAGGCCTGCAATTGCCGTCGATGTAGTTGATGTCTGTGGTGCTGGTGATGCGGTACTTGCCATATTGAGTCTGATGCATTATAAATCAAAGCCACTTGATCGAACTGCTGAGATCAGCAATTTGGTGGGTGGGAACATTTGTCGATTTTCTGGTGTCCAATATATCACGAAGGAAATGCTTCTTTCTGATCCAATTCTTCAATAAAGTGTGTAGCGAATTTGCGCGTTTATTTGTATAAGTAATTGGATGTTTAGATGAACAATTAGATATTCTGTTATTCTTCAAATTGTCGTACTTTTGTAGCCCTTGTGACGTATTCTTGCCCATTATGTTGATAATTTAGTATCACATCATTCAAGATAATTTTGAAAACACGTAAATATTATAGTATGAAAAATCTTTTTACTCGATTATTTATTTTATTCATCCTTGCCGGAGCTTCAAATTTGGCAGCTCAGAACATCATAGCTAACTATGATTTTGACGGTGACCTACAAGGATGGGAATCTCAGTCCATCACAGGTGATTCCATGTGGGTATGGAGTCCGGATGGTGATGTAACCAATGGTTTCGCTGCAAATCCCGGTGATATCATTGCCTCACCAACACAAAGCAATGGCGCTGCAGTATTTAACGGAGATTTTTATATAACTCAAGGCGTTAATAACCCTGGCGCCCCCCCATATCCGCAGTTTATCTGTGATCTGGTGAGTCCCAGAATAGACCTCTCCGGAGTTACAGGTGGAGTCTCTGTGAGATTCTATCAATTGGTTCGCCACTTGAATCTGGCGACCGGAGCCACTTTCAGAACATCTGTCAGTTACTCATTCGATGATGGCAACACATGGTCTGATCCTATTGAGGCTAATCCTGGTCTTAATGCCAATGACATGGAATTAAATAAT
>JAWVZH010000026.1:0-25955 GCA_033722295.1 Saprospiraceae bacterium | reverse complement strand
GTAGAGGCGTCCTCATGGGAGAAGCTGGATGAAGTGAGACAGGCCTCCAGGGCACATGGGGCGGAAGGATTGATGGTAAAAGACAGGCAAGCTGCTTATGGATCAGGTAGAAAGACAGGCATTTGGTGGAAATGGAAGGTCGACCCCTACCTTGTGGATGCAGTCATGATCTATGCCATGCGCGGTCATGGCCGGCGATCGGGATTGTACACAGATCTGACCTTCGCAGTGTGGGATGATGATGAATTGGTTCCTTTCGCTAAAGCTTATTCAGGATTGACAGATGAGGAATTCAGGGAAGTGACACGCTTTGTCAACAAAAATACGAGGGAACGTTTTGGGCCAGTCCGGTCCGTAGCACCCGAATTGGTGTTCGAACTGGCTTTTGAGGACATAGTAAAGTCTAGCAGGCACAAATCGGGGATCGCCGTCAGGTTCCCAAGGATCAACAGATGGAGAAGGGACAAACCGGCGAACGAAGCGACAACTCTCGAGGAGCTTAAGGTAATGTTGAGGGAACCGCACACCGATCAGTAAAAAAGCATAATATTTGCATTTTTATTTAAACCTGTAACCATGGACCATTCTCTGGGTCTTTCCTTAGTGGAAAAATACGGGACGCCACTTTATGTGTACGACGGCCATACAATAGAACGGCAGTTCCAACGCCTCAATCAGGCTTTTGACGTGGATGAGTTGAAGATCAATTATGCATGTAAAGCCCTGAGCAATATCAATATTCTCAAATTGATGAAGCGATTCGGAGCCGGACTCGATACAGTGTCGATCCAGGAGGTCAAACTGGGCTTAAAAGCCGGCTTCGATCCAAAGGCAATTCTTTATACACCGAATTGTGTAGGCTTTGATGAGATAGAGGCCGCCGTAAGGCTGGGTGTCGGGATCAATATCGATAACATCGAAATGCTTGAGACCTTTGGCCATGAATATCCGGGTCACCCTGTGTGTATCCGGTTCAACCCCCACATTATGGCTGGTGGCAATCAGAATATCTCCGTTGGTCACATAGACTCCAAGTTCGGTATTTCCATTTATCAATTGCCTCTGGTACAGAGACTGGTGGAAACCCTGGATATCAATGTCAATGGTGTCCATATGCACACAGGCTCTGATATCATGGATATTGAGGTTTTCCTCAGGGCTACGGATATCCTTTTCGATACGGCACGGCATTTTCCCGACCTGGAATTCATAGATTTTGGCAGTGGTTTCAAGGTACCCTATAAGGAAGGGGATATCGAGACCGATATTGAGGAGTTCGGCAAGCAGATGAGTGAGAAGTTCAACGGATTTTGTAAGGATTACGGCCGGGATCTGGCGCTTGTTTTCGAACCTGGCAAGTACCTGGTCAGTGAAGCCGGATTTTTCCTTGCTCGTGTCAATGTTGTGAAACAAACCACATCCACCATCTTTGCCGGTATAGATTCGGGATTTAATCATATGATTCGCCCGATGCTGTATAATGCACACCATGAGATTCACAACATCTCCAATCCCGGGGGTAAGCCAAGAGTATATACGATCGTCGGTTACATTTGTGAAACGGACACCTTCGGCATAAACAGAAGGATGCACGAGGTGAGGCCTGGTGATATACTGAGATTCGACAATGCTGGCGCTTACTGTTTTACCATGGCCTCTAATTACAATTCGAGATATAGGCCCGCAGAAGTGCTTTTATGGAATGGTGAAGACCACCTGATCCGGCAGCGTGAATCATTTGAGGATCTGCTCTCCGGCCAGGTGCCTCTGGAGATCTAAAAATCCAGACCGAGGGAGATGTAATATACAGGATCCTGAACGGTGCGGGTTTCAATACCCCACGCATAGTCAAACTTGACATAGTATCCGAAAAGCAATGTGCGAAGCCCCCATCCATAACCCATGATCAGCGGATCCTTGAAGAGATTGATATCCAGTGTTACTGAAGGATTTTGAAGCACTACGGAATTAGCTGGGTTATCACGGTCCAGGGGACTGCTACCCAGCCAGGCCAGACCCATGTCAAAGAATCCGCTAACCTGAAGTTGTTGGATAGGAGTGAATTTGATCTTACGCTTGGTAAGATACTTGACTATCGGAATACGGATCTCATTATTGATCAAGACATATGAACCACCATTTCTGATGTTATACCTGAAACCGCGAAGATTGGTGGCAATGGTCTGGTAGGCGAAATTGTCTTCAGTAGGCGTGATGGTCGTATTGTTGAACTCCGGGAAGAGCCAGTTACGCATACCTCCTGCATAAAAGAGGATCTTTTCAGAACCCAGGGAAGTTGCGCCATTTAATCGAAAAGCAAAGATGGAATGTTTCAGAAAAGGTTGATAATGCCTGAAATCCACGCCCATGACCGTCATGAATCCCTTATTGGCTTCAAGGTTGAACGGATCAAAATCTATACTGAGTTGCTTTACCAGTTCCGTAAAAACCTTATAGCGAGTTCCATTCTTGATATTGATATCTACATCAATGGTATTATCAAAAACATATTCCAGCTTCAGCCCCAGCCGCTGCTCATCAAGTGACGGCGCCTCCAGAGTGAATTGATTGACGGCAAGAACATTGAACTTGTCATTTCTGAAAGTTACCGTTCCACGTAAACTACGGTATACATCAAAGGGATAGCGAGCCTGGAACAATCCTATAAAAGTAATATTACGTCCCCGACGATTGGCATATGGACCTTCGTTGATAAGGTTCTTTATGCCCCTTCGATAGAGGGCATAATGCTTGTCGATGCGCCGTTTTTTATCCTTGAGTAAGATGAAATATTCTGATCCGTTAAAACTTGTGGTGATCCTCGCTCCTGCGTCGATCTCGTAATCTTCGAAGATATCTTTGAGATTGGCTTTGAGGAGAATGCCGAGAGGTGGATTTTCAAATCCCTGTTTTGTTCCTGCGTACGTGTCCAGACCGCCAAATAGCAGCGAATTATCAAGATTGGTATTGAAATTGTCAAGCCTGAACCGAAGTCTGCTGGCCACCGCCTGGGAGAAGACGAATTTGGGTACGTCCCCATGCGAACTGCTGTGATATTTGTAGTCAGCTATGGCATCATCTTCCCAGTCAATACCTTCCTCCGCCTCTTCTTCCTCGAGTATGAATTCAGGATTTTCGTAAGGTGTTTCAAAGAATTGACTGTAATTGAGGTCATACTTGACCTTGGCCGAATCGATCGCATTATCATCATCGGCTACCGGTTGGACTTCCGGTACTTCAAGGGAGTCACGGATCAAACGCGAGTTCAGCATACGTCTTTCGATCACAGCTTTCTCAAAAGAATGGAAGACATCCAGAACCCGGTAGGTCGCGGCATTATATGCATGTAGCTGAATGTTGTCCGGATACTGAGACTCCAGAAGGCCGTCAAAACCGTATTCCACATACATCCCGAGAGACATCTCTTTGAATGCCGATTGCAGATCCAGGATCCTTCTGTTCCACACGCCGCTTTTATCGGATAAAAAAGCCAGGCGGTCACCCGGAAGAAGCAGGATCTCTTTCTTATTGCTCACATCATTATCCGTCAGTCTTGCAAGAGGGGATTCAGGCCTGTCCAGGTCATAGAAAAATACATCGGGATTGGACAGTGGAAGAATAGTGTCGATATATTCCCTCGGAATGAGTATCTCATTTGGTCGGTTACTCAGAAAAAGTACACCAGTAAAGTTCTCATCCTCGTAATATTCAACCTCGAGGTCATCGTGGTAGTCATCCGTCAGCTTTTCGAATTGACGGGTTCGGGTATAATACCTGAAGAGATCAGAATAACCGTTGTCTGTCGCCGCAAAGATCAATTCCCGTCCATTAATAGCAGACGCATCGTATATTCTTTGCAGTTCAAAAGGCATTTTCTGCTCCATACTTTCTCCTGACCGGAAATCTATCCTTCTCAACCATACCACATCCCTGCGCTCGTAGACGATAAAGAGATATCTTCCGTCGGGAGTCCAGTCGATGATCGGGTAGTTGTAATCGGGATCCTGTACCAGGTTGCAATAGCCGTCTTTCAAAACAAGATCCTCCTTTCCGTCAGATCTGATATAGACCCTCACCTTCCCCATCTCATTGGTGACGTAAGCCAGGGCGGAACCGGGATTGTTGTACTCCACCGCTGTCAGCTTTCGACGTTTTTTCAGGGTAAAAAGATCCTCTTCCAATTGGCCGCTCAATGGCTCGTTGATCAGATCATCATAGAAGGCTCTCCATTCTTCTTCCAGTCTGTCTGGCTCGGTTCCAAGAACATAGAGGAATCCATGCTCCAGATCCCTGTTGATCCTCGTAAGATAGAGGAGGTTGGCGATGGTCGCCCGGCCATAGGTCTCACTGAGAAAATACCAGAATGCATGTCCAATGGTCCGTGGGTAGAGATTGGCCAGAGCGCCAAAAGAAGACTCTCTACCTTCTTCAGAGAGCAAGATCTTCCTCAACTCCTGATTGACCTCCGAATCCCACTCGGAACGGATATAATCAATAAGGCCATCTCTGAACCATTTAGGTACATTCAGGAGGACGGCATTCTGTACCATTTCCTGCAAATTGCTTCCATATAGCATGGCATCTATCAGAATGGCCGAGACTCCCTCGCGGATCTGTTTTCTCAGGTCCTGATGGCTCCCGTTGAAATGAACGAAAAGTTTATGTCCAATGATCTTGGTGCGCTCTGCAGAATTGGTAAATATCTCTTCACTTCCCAGATTGCTCTGCTTAAGGTCGGTCAGATCCACATAGACGATGATCTCGATCTTTTCATTAATTCGGTGTTCTATGGTATTGACGATCTCATCATAATCTATTTCGGCAAGTTGCATGGCAACTTCTCCGATGTTGCGGCCCTTTCCATACCAGTAGGTGATGAAGTTGTCGCTTTCATACATCCACCAATTATCAAAATTGTCGTGATACTGGACCCGGTTCTTACCGAACTCTTCATCCTGTAACTGAGCCCATAGCCCGGTGCAGGACATCAGTATTACAGTGAGCAGACTTATTTTGAGTACAGTTTGCCGCATCGTTATTAAAGATAACGTACTAAGAGCTGATTTCGATACACTGAAGATCAAATCTGTGATTCGAGCTTCAGCAGGCCGGCCATAAGCAAGACGGTCAATGCAACATACTACTTGCTGCGTGTACTCTGCGTCGCGCTGCAATAAGATCAGGTTCCCAGTATTATGGCAACAATCCATTCCTTCAGAGGTTATAATGTTCAAACGATTTTAGCCCATGCAGGTACAAGGCTTTACCTTCAATCCTTTTGCAGAGAATACATATGTACTTCATGATGAGAGCGGTGAATGCGCTATTGTGGATCCGGGATGTTATGATCGCCAGGAGCAGGATAAACTGGTCAATTTTATAGAGACGAAGAGCCTGAAACCAGTCTTGCTTCTCAATACACATTGCCATCTGGATCATATCTTCGCTAACGCCTATATCTCGGAAAAATACGATCTGCCAATACATGGTCATCGAGAAGAAGTGCCGGTTCTCAATGCCAGTCCGAAAATGGCCAATCTATATGGTCTTCAACTTACGCCTTCTCCTGAAATAAAACATTTTCTGGATCAGGGAGACAATGTTTCATTTGGTAATACTACTCTCGAAGTTCGATTCACTCCAGGACATTCACCTGGCAGCATATGTTTTTTAGATAAAACAGGAAAGAAGGTGATCTCTGGCGATGTACTCTTCATGGATAGTATTGGCCGTACAGATCTGCCTGGCGGTGACCATCAGACACTGCTCAACAGTATAGAAAAGCAACTGTTGCCCCTTGATGATGAATGGGAGGTTTACAGCGGGCATGGTCCAAAGACGACCATTGGCCGTGAAAGACGGTACAACCCTTTTCTGAAAGCTATGGTATAATCTCAGAACAGCTCGAGCTGAGGATATAATCTGAAACTCTTACGGTGAAAGGGCGTTGGTCCTGATCTCATTATCGCCTCTCTATGCACTTTCGTGGGATATCCCTTGTTGCGAATCCATCCGTATTCCGGAAATTGATCATGGATCTGGCACATATATTCATCACGGTAAGTCTTGGCCAGAATGGAGGCAGCAGCAATGGAAAGATACCGGCCGTCGCCTTTTATCATACACTTGTACGGAATATTTTTATAGGGGATAAACCTGTTGCCATCTACCAGTATCATTTCCATGGGTGCGCCCAGTCCATCAAGAGCCTTATGCATGGCAAGAAAAGAAGCTTTCAGAATATTATGTTCGTCGATCTCTTCTGGTGATAGGTGGGCTACGGCAAAATGCAGTGCATGAGTTTCTATAACTTTTCGCAATTCATTGCGCTTGTCTTCTGACAGCTTTTTGCTGTCATCCAGCTCATCATGATAAAAATCTTCTGGAAGTATAACCGCTGCAGCAGTCACTGGCCCGGCAAGGCAACCGCGACCTGCTTCATCGCACCCAGCGATAACACCTGTGAAACGAAAACGCTCCATTTCTGAAAGGTAGAAAAGATTCTGTTAATAGGAGTAATCGTTAAAGATTAGTCGATGTAAATGATCTTTCTGAGAAACCGCAACCCTATTGTCAGTTCTATGGAGATATTAACGGCCTTTTGTTCATTGAAAGACCTCGTATTACCTGTGATTGGGTCATAGGCATTTGCAATGGGCGGTTGGAGATACTGGGCTGAAAAATCGGGACTCACCCTGACCTCAAACACACTCGCTACGAATTCCGACATATGCCACTCCAGGCCTCCCTGAACGGTAATGCCGTAATTCCATTTTCTTACAAATTCCGGGATCGGATAGCCGCCGACCAGAATGTTGGCTCCGTAAATATCCTCAAAGGTTTCCCTGAACTCTTCCAGGTTGGTGCTGACCGTATATTCTCCTCTCACTCCCAGTCCGTAGTAAAAGAAGGTCTCTGCGTTGAGTAACTTTTTGTCCTTGGCACCAAGTGTAAGTGAAACGTTGTTGAAGATGAATTCCTGAGTCGGCGCATCGAAGAGATTGCCACTGGGGCCGGTAAATCTCACATTTCTTCTGGCACTTCCACGTTGATGAAATCCGGCTTCAGCAAATACACCATAGGTTTGACCTTCATCCGCGGACTCTATGAATATAACACCATGACTTTTGAACATCAGGGAGCGATTCTGGCCTTCCCACTGCTGCATTCCGGCCAAAAGTCCACCTTTTAGTCCGAAGGCATAGCTTTGAGCGTTGGCGAGTTGTCCGAAAAGGACAATACTGGCAAGTATGAGGAATGATCTATGCTTCATTACCTCCGAAAACAGATGCGATGTAAGAGCGGTTCATTCTGGCTATGTTGGACAGTGAGATCTCTTTAGGACACTCCACTTCACACAGGCCGATATTGGAGCAATTCCCAAAGCCTTCCTTATCCATTTGACCGACCATCCGTTTGCTTCTTTCCTCATGTTCGATCTCGCCCTGGGGCAGCAGGCTGAGATGAGAGATCTTGGCTGATGTGAAAAGCATAGCTGATGCATTGGGGCACGCGGCGACACAAGCACCACAGCCTATGCAGGTGGCTGAGTCAAAGGCCGTACTTGCGTCGTCCTTTTCGACAGGGATAGAATTGCCGTCTGGTGCCTGACCGGTTTTGACAGAAATATAGCCACCGGACTGGATGATACGATCAAAGCTCGAGCGGTCTACAACAAGGTCTTTGATAACCGGAAATGGTTTTGCCCTGAACGGCTCTACGACTATCGTATCGCCATCCTTGAAATGACGCATATGCAACTGGCAGGTAGTTGTGGCCTGAAGTGGTCCGTGAGGTCGTCCGTTGATCACCATATTACATGATCCGCAGATCCCTTCCCTGCAATCGTGTTCGAAGGCGATGGGATCTTTCTGCTCTGAGATGAGATCTTCATTGAGCACGTCCATCATCTCAAGAAACGACATGTGCTCATTTGCTTCTACATTATAGGACTCAAGCCTTCCTTTATCTTCCGGGCTTTTCTGTCGCCAAACTTTTAGTGTCAACTTCATTTTAATCGTATTTGGTAAGACGACCAACAAAAGGGCTTTCCGGCCGTCTCAAAAAGCTTACTTATAACTTCTTGTTTTGAGTTCTACGTTTTCGAATTCGAGATCTTCCTTGTGCATTTCGTGTCCACCTTGCGGATCCCATTCCCAGGCGGCCACATAGGCATATTCATCGTCCCTTCGAAGGGCTTCTCCTTCTTCTGTTTGGTATTCTTCTCTGAAATGACCTCCTGCCGATTCGTCGCGATGAAGAGCATCATACATCATCAGTTCTCCCATTTCCAGAAAATCGGCGACCCTGTTAGCCTTTTCAAACTCAGGATTGAACTCTTCCAATGTGCCTGGTATGAAGACATCTTTGTAGAATTCGTCCCTGAGTTCTTTGATCATGTCAATACCCTTTTTCAAACCTTCGGCGTTTCTGGACATTCCGCAATACTCCCACATGATGTTACCTAACTTTCTATGGAAGGTTTCTACACTCTGTTTGCCTTTGATGTTCATCAGGTCGTCAAACTGTTCCCGAATATGCTTTTCCGCATCCAGAAATTCCTGGCTATCGGGATCGAAAGCAGGCGTTCTGATCTCGTCGGAAAGAAATTGACCGATGGTATAAGGAATAACAAAATAACCGTCTGCCAGACCCTGCATGAGTGCTGATGCACCGAGCCGGTTGGCGCCGTGATCAGAAAAATTGCATTCTCCGAGGGCAAATAGTCCCGGAACATTCGTTTGCAGGTCGTAATCTACCCAAAGACCTCCCATTGTATAGTGTACGGCGGGGTAGATCTTCATCGGTAATTTATAAGGGTTCTCGCCGGTTATTTTTTCGTACATCTCAAAGAGGTTCCCATATTTTTCCTCTATGACCTTTTCCCCCAACTCCCTGATCTTCTCTTCGCCGGCATTTTCACCTAATCCCTGAGATATTGCCCTGGACTTGCCGTAGCGCATGATGGCTGAACTGAAGTCCAGGTATACCGCCAGGCCGGTCGGACTCACGCCTTTGCCTTCATCGCACGCGGTTTTTGCCGCACGGGAAGCCACATCTCGTGGTACAAGATTACCGAAAGATGGATAACGTCGTTCGAGATAATAATCCCGATCTTCATCGGGGATGTCAAGGGCTGTTTTCTTCCCTTCGCGTATTGCTTTAGCATCCTCTTCTTTTTTGGGAACCCAGACGCGGCCATCATTCCTGAGGGATTCAGACATCAAGGTCAACTTGGATTGATAATCGCCTGATACAGGAATGCAAGTCGGATGTATCTGGGTGTAGCACGGATTCGCCATCAGTGCACCGCGCTTGACAACTTTCCACGCAGCACTTACATTGCAGCCCATGGCATTCGTAGAGAGATAATATACATTACCATATCCTCCTGTAGCCAGGACGACGCAGTGAGCGGCGTGACGCTCGAGTTTGCCGGTAAGCAAATTGCGTGCGATGATACCCCTGGCTTTTCCGTCGACCAGAACCAGGTCTACCATTTCGTGGCGGTTATACATGGTCACACCACCTTTGGATATCTCTTTTGAGAGGGCCTGATAAGCCCCTAATAGTAATTGCTGTCCGGTTTGTCCTCTGGCATAGAATGTCCGGGACACCTGAACCCCTCCAAACGAACGGTTCTCAAGCAGACCACCATATTCTCTGGCAAAAGGAACCCCCTGGGCAACGCATTGATCGATGATGTCTACACTTACTTCTGCCAGTCTGTATACATTGGCTTCTCTTGAGCGATAGTCTCCGCCTTTGATCGTGTCGTAAAAGAGCCGGTATATGCTATCCCCGTCGTTTTGGTAATTCTTTGCTGCATTGATACCGCCCTGAGCGGCAATGCTGTGCGCTCTTCTAGGGCTGTCATGGAAGGTAAATGCCTTGACCTTGTAGCCTAATTCTGATAGTGAGGCTGCCGCCGAAGCACCAGCAAGGCCGGTTCCTACCACAATCACTTCGAGGTTCCGCTTGTTGTTGGGCGCTACGAGATTCATGGTGGACTTATATTTTGTCCACTTTTCTGACAATTCTCCAGGCGGTATGTTGCTTTTTAAATTCATATATATCTAGCTGAAAAACATGTACAATGGAATGATCGCGAATCCCACAGGTAAAATGATGGCGAATAAATTGCCGAGGGCTTTGATCGTCGGGGTATATTTTGAATGCCTCAGACCAAGTGTCTGAAAGGCGCTTTGAAATCCATGTTGTAAGTGGAAAGCCAGAGCAACCAGGCCGATGAGATAGGCAACCACGATCCATGGCTGAGCAAAGGAAAGCTCCACCTTGCTGTATACGTCTTTGACCTGATAATCTATCGAATCATAAGCCACCATAGCACCTTTCCACGCCTCGGGATCGAATTTTATCTTGAACCAGAAATCTCCCATGTGCAAGAAAAGGAATGCGAGCACAAGGGTGCCAAGAAGCGCCATATGCCTCGAGGACCACAGTGATTTTTCTCTAGAGGTCACTGCATATTTTTCAGATCTTGCCGATCTGTTCTGAGACCAGATCATTAAACCCTGTATCGTATGAAGTATAATGAAGAGATAAAGTCCCTTCGCTATAAACTGTATAAATGCATTGGTCGACATGAAATGAGCATAAATATTGAAAGCCTTGCCCTCATCGTCGTACAGAAGCTGCAAGTTGCCAGCAAGATGAACGATAAGAAATGTAACGAGGAAGAGCCCTGTTAAACTCATGATCACCTTTCTGCCAATGCTGGACGTAAAAAATTTAACCAACCAATTCATGGATTTCCGTTAATTATCTGATGATTGCAAAACTATCCAATCACACTGAAACTTTCAGAATTAAGAACTCTTGTACGTGAATCATGTTTAAATTACCGAAAGAGTTGAAATAGCGCAACACAAGATCGAGCGGTGATCCTGATTTGTGCACTACCTTGAATCATTTTCTGTCAAAAACCCGCTAAAATCTCGTATTTACAACTGTTGCTGCGTAATGTGTAATATGTAAAAACAGCAACGTATCTTCCTCAGGAGCAAGGTTTTTTCTGCTCTATTTGGAATAATTCTAATTTGAACCCCAATGAAAAAAACCAAATCACCCGACTTTAAAGAATTCGTCAGATTCTTTCCGAAGGTGGAATTGCCGATACAACTTAACGAAGAGGACCATCATACTTTCTCTACGCAAAATAAGCCATTGCCTCTAGATTTTATAGAGCGATTCATCTCTCCCTACGAGAAAGAAGCTTCTGACGAGTTTACCGAATATGTACCATGTTTCCGCTTGCCGGATACAAAGAACTTTATTGGGCTTGTCTATTGGAGGGCCAAATTGATGGACTACCATTATATGCTGAATACCTATGAGAAGGACGGATCATTCAAACAGTCTATCCATATTGGAGGTACGCGTACTGATGGAAAGAACATGGCGCGACTTGTCTGTACCATCAAAGACAAAGGTCAGATCGAAATGGTGGCGGGGTCAGCACCAGTTGGCGAAAAGCATTATGATCCCAAAGATTCCAAAGTTTTTGTGGTCCACCTCGATGAAGGAGGGCGCGCGGATATTGAAATGAATGAAACATTACTGTCATGAAGATTAAGAAATACAAGGGACAAAAGGTCTCAAAGAAGAACCTCGCCAAAGTGATAAGGAGATTCTTCAGGAAAAATACCAATAAGACATATTCCGCCAGGCAGGTACTTAAAAAGACCAAGGTGGCAAATAGTAAAAATGATGTAGCCAGAACCCTGGAGTACCTGGAAAAGCAGGGCGAGGTCAGAAGGGTAACACCCGGCAAGTATGCCTCGGCCAACGGGCCAACGGTACAGAAGGATCCAAAACCCCAGAGCAATTTCTCCGGAAAGCAGTATGAAGGTGTAGTTGACATGACTCGTACGGGGGCGGCCTTCATTATCTGTGATGAGTTAGAGAACGATGTATATGTCTCGTCAAAGAATCTCAAGGGAGCCCTGGACAAAGATCGCGTCAAGGTAGAAGTCTACAAGAAGAAGAACAAAAGGCGTCGTGAAGGCCGCGTTGTCAGTATTGTAGAACGCAATAAGCAAAAGTATACTGGTGTATTCCGTGCATATAAGAATCATGACATTGTTTTTGTGGATCATGCCAAGAGCTCTTTTGATATTGTTATAGCCAATGCATCGTCTTCAGATATACAGGATTTTGATCGTGCAATTGTAGAAGTGACAGACTGGCCGCAAAAGCGAAATCAGATGATCAAGGGCAAGATCACTGAGGTCCTGGGAAAAGCCGGCTCCAATGATGCTGAAATGAAGGCCATTCTGATAAATAATGGCTTCGAACTAGGCTTTTCTGAGGAAGTCATGAACGAGTCGAAGGGAATTCGAGAGAAGGCGGAAATAGTGCCGCAGGAAGGTCGTCTAGATCTGAGAGATGTGCCTACATTGACCATTGACCCGGAAGATGCCAAGGACTTTGATGATGCGCTTTCCCTGAAGTATCTGGAGGACGGAAACATTGAGATCGGAATCCATATCGCTGATGTGAGTGAATACGTGAATCAGGATTCGGCTCTGGACAAGGCGGCGCTGAAGAGAGGCAATTCTGTATATCTGGTCGACAGGGTACTGCCCATGCTTCCGGAAGCCTTATCCAATGATCTGTGTTCCCTTCGACCCGAGGAAGACAAATATTGCTTCAGTGTACTGGTTAAATTTTCGAAGGAAGGAAAGATCGTGGATCATAAGTTTACCAAGTCCATTATCTGTTCAGATCGGAGGTTTACATATGCCGAGGCTGAAGACATTCTGAAGGGGGCAAATGGGCCTTTGAAAAAGGAAATGCTCGAGATGAACAGGATCGCAGGTATTCTGAGGGAAGAAAGGTTTAAAACCGGTTCAATAGGATTTGAGACTGATGAGGTCAAGATAGAATTGGATGACGAAGGTAAGCCAGTAGAAATATATCTCAAGGAGACAGGGGAAGCCAATCTGATGATCGAGGATTTCATGCTCCTTGCCAATAGACTGGTGGCGGCATTTATAGCTAATTTGACGGAGGGACAACCCATTCCATTTCCATATCGGATTCACGATCAGCCTGATCCGGCAAAACTCCATGACTTTGTTCTTTTAGCCGCAGAGTCCGGGATCAATTTCGATATGCAGTCCGAAAAGAGCATCGCAGATTCTTTCAACAAGCTAATGGAAATGGCAAAAGACGATGAAAAGCTCAAGCCTTTGGTACCGATGGCCATTCGGTCAATGGCAAAAGCGGAGTACAGTACCGAGAACATCGGCCATTTCGGACTCGGCTTCGAATATTATTGCCATTTTACCTCACCAATCCGGCGATATGCAGACCTTCTCGTTCACAGGATTCTGCATAAATGTCTCCAGCAACCCTGGCGGATGAACAAGGATAAGGTAGATGCAATTTGTAATCATATCAGCAGTCAGGAGAGAAAAGCGATGGATGCGGAAAGGGAATCCGTCAAGTACAAGCAGGCTGAATATATGTCTGAGAGAGTAGGAGAAAGTTATACAGGTGTAGTGACCGGCATTATAGACAGAGGCTTTTTCGTGGTTTTGGAAGGGAACTACTGTGAGGGTATGGTCGCTTTTGAGTCTTTGGATGAGAGTTATGCCATAGATGCCTTATATGCTTCAATGACCGGCCGAGATACTGGCAGGAAGATCAAGCTGGGTGATGAAGTAAATGTGGTCATACTTCAGGCTGACGTATGGAACAGGCGTATTGAAATGACACTGGGGGAATAGCATTCTGATTTCAAAGAATTGATGTAGTGGTAATTACCTTGATATTGGTGGTCATCCTTTAGGGTGACCCCGGGGGTCGTTTTAACACTTTCTTAACGTACCCATAAAGTCCTTCTTATAAAGGATTCAATGCAAGCCACTGATAATCAAAAAAGTAGAGTTAGCAGCATCCTTTGAATAACGATGATGCAAAAAGTGACCCCGGGGGTCACTTTAACATTTACCTCGATCAAAAACCCTAAAGATCAAGACCTTCACTCCCCACCGATCAGGCGAAAAAGATTATACGCTACCATGAAGTCCATGCCATTTCCGTAGCCGTTCTTGCCTTTCAGACCTTCATGGGCTCTCCACCGATTGTCGAACCTCCATTCGGAGTCTTTTGATACGACATCCAGTCCTGTGCCTTTTTCAGGTGCTGCTGTCAGCAGACCGCGGATATGTTTCCAATAATCTTCGGGTAGTCTGTCTGTTTCATAGCCATGCAACCACAATTTCAGCATTGGAAATATCTCTTTCTGACTCACTTTCATACTCATCCGGTAGACACCTTTGAAACTTTCCATGTCTCCACTGGCACAGTACGATAGATACATCGCTATGTTGTCGTTCTTGGCCAGGCCTAACCACCGTGCAACGATCACTCCCAGATCTTCAGCAATTATCTCCCAACTTATCAGATCCAGAAGTGATGACTTGATATCGTGGCCCGGGGCGATGTAGTCAAGAGCTCGACGCATGGCAAAGGCATAGACAAAAGAATCACCACCAGTCTGGACCTTCTTTTTACGGCACTCGGGAAACCGTATACTCCTCAATGGTTTCTGATGTACGTATTTGACCATGCGGTAGGCTATCTTCCGTGCTTCAGCCTGGAGGTTAATGGGTCGATCGTTGATCAGTATCTTTTCATCAGGAAAGGCCCGCTTTATACTTGACAGACCAACCAAAAGCCAGGCGATCTGATCATGACTGACCACATTCCTGGCGCCTTCTTCTTCAAAGAATTTAATTGGGGTCTCCCGACAGGCGAGAGAGGAGATCACTCCACCGATCCCCCAATGTTCCGTGAAATCCCTGGGTACATCATCACGAACAAAAAATCCTGAATAACCAGTGTAAAGAGGTGAATATTCACATTCGGGGGCATTCTTTTCATTCCACATGACCGCTATCCGCTGACCCATCATGTCCAGCCGGCGGTAAGCCTGGAGCGCCAAATAAAGCTCATGGGCGGTGCGCATCGCTTTCATCGAATCACCATTTTGATCATACCAGGCATATTCTGTCGCCAGGAGCGTCCAGTAGAATCCAAGATGGAGTGTACCGTCCGCCCATTTCTTCACATCAGGGTCTGTGGTTACCTCGTTGTTATTTTTGCAATTTGATGCATCGAACTCCCAGAAATTACGGGCCTTATTCAGTTTGAAATAATACGACGCAGGAAGGCTGTAACCGGCTTTTTCATAATGACCGTCTTCTTCCAGATATTCACCAATACCATCGCCTTGCCAATCGATCCTGATAAACTCCCGCAGAAAGCGCTCTCTGTAGATGTCATACTTATTGTCAAGTGCGGACTGAGACTGTCCTGGAACTTGTAATGGAAGCATTAAGAATACCATCCAGACCAGTGTTCCTGATATTCTCAGATGGCCGGGCATCACTTATGTTTTTTGAGGTGATCAGGCAGCATACGCAGGGCTGCCAGTTCACGATATTTGTTCCTCGCTTTTTCCGCTGGTGTTCCGAAATAGACGTTATCTCCTTCGAGATCCTTTGAAACTCCGGATTTTGCCAGGATCGTAACATTATTACCGATCTTCAGACTTTGGGCAATGCCAACCTGGCCATACAGCACGCAATTATCACCCAGGATAGTCTTTCCTCCTATGCCAACTTGTCCGGCTAACAAACAATTTTCACCGATGACGGCACCATGCCCGATATGGACAAGGCAATCCAGTTTGCTGCCCTGGCCTATCCTCGTGTCGCCAGATACGCCTTTATTAATGGTGCAATTCGCACCGACATCCACATCATCTTCCAAAACCACACGACCACCGGATCTCCACTTTGTGTATTTGCCTTCCTCCTTTTTAAAATAAAAGGCATCAGAACCAATGATGGTCCCTGGACCTATGGAAACATTATTACCGATCACGCTATATTCGCCGATATATACACCGGCCTGCAGGTAACAGTTTTCACCTATGGAGACATTGTTGGATATGGTCACGCCGGGTTCAACGATCGTACTGTCAGGAATGACGACATCCGACGATATCCGTGAGTCTATGGCCTTGAATGGGCGATATTTGCAGACCAGACCATCATAGGCCTTGAAAGGATTGTCACAGATCAACAGACATTTTCCCTCGGGGGGGTCCACTTCCTTGTCGATGATAATGATACTTGCTGCCGAATTTAGAGACCTTTCGTAATATTTAGGATGATCGACAAAGGTGATGTCTCCAATCTGCACTTTGTGGATCTCATTGATTCCTGTCGCCATGAGATTTTCATTGCCCAGAAGTCGGGCGTTGATCTCATTGGCGATATCTTTGACCGCAATAGGGGGATCTAATTTCATATATCAATGTGCTTCTAACCAGTTCTGACCTGTTCCCATGTCCACCTTGATCGGAACCTTCAGGTCGGGTAAGGCGTTTTTCATCTTGTCATCCACGACCTTTTTCAGATCTTCCATCTCCTCATTTAAAACATCGAAAATAAGTTCATCGTGGACTTGTAATATCATTTTCGATTTGAATTTCTGTTCCTTCATTTCATTATAGACATCGATCATGGCCTTTTTGATCATGTCCGCTGCAGAGCCCTGTATTGGCGAATTGATCGCATTCCGCTCCGCCTGGGCACGTACGGTGTGATTCTTTGAATTGATGTCACGCAGATACCTTCGGCGTTTCATTAATGTTTCCACATAGCCGTGTTCACGGGCGAAGTCAACGGTTTCCTTCATGTAGGATTTGATCTTCGGAAACTGTTTGAAATAATTGTCGATAATGGCCCGCGCTTCCGTTCGCTTTATCCCAAGGGTTTGAGAAAGACCAAATGCAGACTGCCCATAGGCCAGACCAAAGTTTACGGCTTTAGCCTGGCGTCTTTGTTCTCTCGTGACTTCCTCGATCGGCACTTCGAACACCCTGGAGGCTGTGGCGGCATGGATATCCTCCCCCTTGACGAAGGCTTCCATCATATTTTCATCGCCGCTTATTTCGCAGATTATACGCAATTCGATCTGGGAGTAATCCGCAGCGAGTAATGTAAAGTTCTCATTTCTTGGTACAAATGCCTTTCTGATCTTTCGTCCTCGCTCGGTACGGATCGGGATATTCTGTAAATTGGGGTTGAGGGAGGAGAGTCTTCCTGTTGCAGCGATGGTCTGATTGAAAGTAGTATGTACGCGACCCGTATCTTCATTGATCAGGGCAGGTATCGCATCGACGTAGGTAGATTTCAATTTGGTCAGCTCGCGATAGTCAAGGATCAGCTTGATGATCTCATGGTCATCCTGAAGCTTGGAAAGCACATCCTCGCTGGTCCTGAATTGTCCCGTTTTGGTCTTGCTGCCACTGTAAGGAAGCTTCATATGGTTAAAAAGGACATCCCCCAACTGTTTTGGAGAATCGAGATTGAAATCCATACCTGCGATCTTGTAGACCTGATCTGTCAAGGCCAGAATGTCCTTACCCAATTCATCCGAATAATCTTGTAAAAACTGCCTGTCCACCATGATGCCTTCCCATTCCATATCGGCAAGTACTGGAATGAGTGGCAATTCCAGTTTTTTAAGGATAGCGCCATCAGACCGGCTTTTGACCTGCTTTTCGATTATGGGCTTGAGTTGCATGGTGATATCTGCATCCTCCGCGGCATACTCTGTGATCTTGTCGATAGACACATCTCTCATGGACTTTTGCCGTGGCCCTTTTTTACCGATCAGATCTTCTATAGGCTTCGGTTGATAATTCAGATAGTTCTCGGCCAGAATATCCATCTTGTGCCTGGCAGAACTGTAGGCGATATAATGCCCAAGCATGGTGTCATAAAATGGCTCGCTCAATTCGATATCATATCGCTTCAGCACCTTGAGGTCGAATTTCAGGTTATGGGCGGTCTTTTCAATTTTTTTGTTATTGAAAACCGGCTGAAATTCGGCCATGATCTTCATGGCATCCTCCATTTCTTCAGGTATGGGCACATAGTATGCTTTTCCCGGAGTATGGCAAAATGCGATACCTACGATCTCATCCGAGATGGGGTTCAATCCCGTAGTTTCCGTGTCAAAGACGAATTCCTTAACACCGAGCAACTCCTGGATCAAAGCCTTTCTTTTGTCAGGTGTGTCTGTCAGTTGATAATCGTGCTCCGCAGTTTCGAGGGTTTTCATGTCAGAGAGCGACTCTCCAGATGATTCCTGAGCTGTTGCAAACAAATTGCCCTGACCGGTGGCAGGGGTTGCAGAAAGTGAGAAATCCTCACCCAACACCCTTTTACCTAAAGTCCTGAACTCGAGTTCGGAAAACAATTCTTCCAGCCGGGTTTTATCCTTATCCTCTACTTCAAGACTTTTGGCATCCAATTCCGTCGGAGCATCCACTATGATACGCGCCAGCTTTTTACTGACCTCTGCGTTCTCCTTGTCGGTTTCAAGCTTTTCTTTGAGCTTTCCCTTGATCTCATCGATATGCTCATACACTCCTTCAAGTGATTTGTATTGACCGATGAGTTTCATCGCCGTCTTTTCTCCGACACCTTTGACCCCTGGTATGTTGTCCACGGAATCGCCCATAAGTGCCAGGATATCGATGAACTGCTCTGGATCATCGAGACCATATTTCTCACATATTTCTTTAGGACCGTAGATCTCGGCCTTCTTACCTTGTCTGCCTGGTTTATACATGTATATCCGGTCATCGACCAACTGACCAAAATCCTTGTCCGGTGTCATCATGAATACCTCGAAACCATCTGTGGCAGCTTGTTTGGCCAGTGTGCCGATCACATCGTCTGCCTCATATCCTTCTAATTCCAGGATCGGAATATTATAGGCCTTGACGATCTCTCTTATCCATGGCTCGGCCTTTCTGATGTCCTCAGGCGTCTCTTCCCTGTTGGCCTTGTAGAATGGGAACTCCTGCACACGCACATTGGGGGACTTATGGTCAAAAACCACTGCTATATGACTGGGCTTTTGATTGTTCAATATATCCTCAAGAGCATTCACAAACCCGAATATAGCCGATGTGTTGAGGCCCTTGGAGTTGATCCGGGGATTCCTGATGAATGCATAATATGCACGAAAAATAAGTGCATAGGCATCTAGAAAGAAGATCTTTTTGTCAGCCATCCGGTCCTTTTTCTTTGGAACGACAAAATAGGAAATCTATGGTTGGTTTACCTCATGTGGTTGGTGACATGTGATATTGACATTACCGAACAATCACCATAGGTCGTTTTCTTCTTTTGTCGTCGGACCAATATCCTCTAGAATGTATATGACAAGCCCAGATTATAGTACAACTGCAGTGGATTGTCAGATGCCTCACCATTAAAATCATATTGGTAGAGATCTGCAAGTTGACGATCCTGCCTCAGACCAACATTCAGCCCTACACCCAAATTCTTCCAAAGGGTAGTTGAAAAACTGTTGACCCATGTCCAGTCAATAATATCTGCTGCTTCGTACTCGACCATGACGACCTCATCGTTGTTATTGGTGAATTCCGCATCTCCCCCGGAATATGGAAAAAATGCACTGAGATTGGACGACCAGGAGACATTGGGAAGCAGTTTCCTGGAGTATATCGCCCCGACCTTTGCACCGGCAGCGGAAACAAGTTCACCAGGCCAGTTGACCTCATAACCGACAGGATGAATCGAAACGACCAGGTTATTGACAGGCAGCCAGGTCGCACCGGCACTTGCAACAAGCTTCCCGGGATCCACAAAGTTCAGAACTCCAGTTACGAATTTTCCTTCTGCAGAAATGGCCCATTTGGGGCTTAGCTTATAACCGAAAGTCGAGGACAGATCAAGGGCGTCGGTTATGTTCTCAACTTCTTCCTCGGGACCGTCCTCGCCATCCTGTATTCTCGTAGTGACCTTCTGAAGGTTTACATTCAATACATTATTCCAAAAATATTTTTCTGCATCCAAGTTGGCAAAAGCGCCGATGCTCACACCAAAACTGGTAGAAGATGAAAATGGATTCTCCACTGCATACCATTTCTCGTTGCCGGAGAAATTAAGGCCCAAGATGCCTACACCACCGTATTCCCATCCCTTGGGGATAGCCTCTATCTGGGCATTTATGTTATTGAGTTCTTTCTGAAGTGCATTTATCTGTGATTGCTTCTCGGCCTTCATGGCTTTGAGTTCATCAAGCTCTTGGGCCTGCAGGGTAGTTCCCGTTATGAATGCGATCAGGATGAATAGTTGAATTCTGAAGTGCATAAGTATAGTTTTTGTATTTCAATTATATTTTTTGGATAGAGCTTTACAAGAAGCTTAGTTCAATATCAGAATTAAAGGTTAAACACTTTGATGTATTATTGCCTTTTAGTCATGTTACCTTAGATCTTATAAAGCATAAACTACCAGCATGAATACGGAATTATATACTGAATCAAACAGGCAATGGCCTCGATGGTTGTTATTTTTTCTGGTCCTTTTCATTTCAACCGATGCCAACTCCCAGATGGATGGGCAGTCCGATGCATTCATGATAAGGGCGATTTACGATGATGCGCTGACTCAAAGTTCGGCCTACGATTGGCTGACTCATCTGAGTGAAGAGATCGGCGGCAGGCTGGCAGGATCACCAGAATCGATAGAAGCTGTGGGATATACATCGGAAAAACTGAGGAAGCTGGGATCGGACAGTGTATGGCAGCAACCCTGCATGGTTCCGCGTTGGCAAAGGAAGGGGCCGGAAAAGGTGGTCGCAACCACCTCAAATGGAGAGACCTTTGAGGTGCCTTCTACGACGTTGGGCAACTCCGAAGGAGGAAAGGCTACCGGTGAGATCATTGAAGTTCACACTCTTGAAGAGGTTGATTCTTTGGGACCCGATGTTATTGCGGGCAAGATCGTCTTTTACAACAGGCCCATGGATCCGACACACGTAAGGACATTCTGGGCTTACGGTGGCGCAGTAGACCAAAGAGGCCGAGGCCCTGCCGTGGCTTCGCGCAATGGAGCAGTGGGATGTCTGGTCCGATCCATGACCACGCGTCTGGATGACGTGCCCCATAGTGGCATGACCAGATATTATGAGAAAGAATCGCACATTCCTTCCATGGCGATCAGTACGAACGCAGCGGATAGATTGAGTGACTTGCTGGATGAGGGACCTGTGACTGTAAGCATGGAAAATTATAGTCGTCTGCTACCTGATACCATGTCTTATAGTGTTATCGCGGAGATCAAAGGGTCAGTATACCCGGATTCCATTCTCCTCGTAGGCGGGCATCTCGACAGTTGGGATCTTGGTGGTGGGGCGCACGATGATGGTGCCGGTTGTGTGCAGAGTATGGCTGTGCTTGAGATCTTTAAAAACCTTGGATACAAACCCAGGCATACATTGAGATGTGTACTCTTCATGAACGAAGAGAATGGCCTTGGCGGTGCACTGACATACGCGGACTCCAGCCGCTCGCAAGGACTCTTTCACCTGGCTGCTCTCGAAAGTGACAGTGGCGGATTTACGCCAAGAGGGTTCAGGGCAGATGGTCATGAGGATGTCCTTCAGGATAAGTTCAAGACGATGTACTCCTGGTTGCCCCTCCTGGAGCCTTATGGACTTACCATGAGCGTTGGTGGTTCGGGTGCTGATGTAGGAAGGTTAAAGGACGAGAAAGGATTATTGTTGGGATTGAGGACAGATTCTCAGAGGTATTTCGATTATCATCACACAACCATTGACAGGATCCAGGCGGTCAACAAGAGAGAACTGGAACTCGGCGCGGCGGCCATGGCATCTTTGATCTATCTAATCGACCAGCATGGAATATAGCGGTGATCTCATAGAGATTGAAGACCTGAAATTCGAAAAATTCAAATCTTCTGCTGAGATAAGTAAGACGATTGAACGTATAGTAGATCGTCTGCACAGTCAGTTCGACGAAGGCGAACGAGTGACCTTTATCTGCATTCTGAAAGGATCTTTCGTCTTTACCGCAGACCTTGTCAGAGCTTTCAACCGGCCCTGCACGATAGAATTCATACGTTGCAGGAGTTATCAGGGCCTTACGTCAAACAGAAGTCCCCAGATCGATTATACCTCATTCGATTCCCTTGAGGATCAACACGTGGTTATTTTGGAAGATATTGTTGAAACAGGACATTCTCTCGATCTCATCCATGATCTGATCATGTCTACAAAGCCAGCATCCTTGACCACGGTGTGCCTCCTCCACAAACCGGACAGCACAGAACTCGAGATTCCGGTTGATCACGTTGGCTTCAAGATCGACAATGCCTTTGTCATTGGCTACGGCCTGGATTATAACGGTCAGGGGCGAAATCTACCCGATATTTACAGGCAAATCGAAGAATCGAATTGATGCGAGCCAAGAAGTCTTACGGACAGCACTTTCTGCACGATGAGAACATTTGTAGGAAAATAGCAGAGGCCATTTTGCAGCTTCAGGACTATGATGTACTTGTGGAAGTTGGACCAGGTCAGGGTGCCATCACCAAATATCTCATTCATACAGATCGGCCGTTTTATGTTATAGAGTCCGATCGCGATATGATCGCTTATCTGAATTTACACCTTGATGAACTATCACCAGATCAGATCATTGCTGAGGACTTTCTGAAGGTCAACCTCGAGGACAGATTTCCGGACCAACAGATCGCCCTGGTCGGCAACTTCCCTTACAATATATCCTCCCAGATCGTGGTAAGAACGATACAATATCGGTCGAGGGTCAGGCACATGCTGGGTATGTTCCAGAAAGAGATGGCAGACCGGATCCTCGCGGATCATGGGACAAAGGCCTATGGCTCACTGAGTGTCCAAACTGCCGCATACTTTGAAAAGTATCCTGTACTCAAGGTATCGGCAGGTGCTTTTAATCCGCCTCCTAAAGTTCAGAGCAAAGTCATCGGGATGCAAAGGAAAGCTGAAGATCCTGATATTGATGACGAGCGAATATTCCGGATGGTGGTAAGAGCAGCTTTTGGACAGCGAAGAAAGATGCTGAGGAATTCATTGAAATCCATCCCAGGTGCCGAGATCCTTAAAGAAGATGAAATATTCACCAAAAGGCCAGAACAATTATCCCTTCAGGACTTTGTTATTATTGCAAATACTATAACAAAGCACCAATCATAATGGACTATACAGCGAAACTCAATTCTGATCTCAAGGAGGCAATGAAAGCCAAGGATCAGGCGGCGATGAGAAGCATCCGCGCGATCAAGGCGGCCATCCTCCTGGCAGAAACCGAAAGCGGCGCCAAGAAGGTCGATGAAAAGAAATTCATCCAGATCGTTCAAAAACTGATAAAGCAGAGAAAAGACTCCCTGGAGATCTATGAAAAGCAGGGAAGGGAAGACCTTGCTGTGGTTGAAAGAGAGGAGATCCGTGTTTTAGAGGAATATCTCCCTGAACAGCTCAGCAAGGAAGAACTGGAAAAAGAACTAAAAGCCATCATAGACCAGGTTGGAGCGGAATCCATGAAGGATATGGGCAAGGTCATGGGTGTCGCCACCCAAAAATTGGCCGGCAGAGCGGACGGAAAAACGATATCGTCGGTAGTTAAGGAGTTATTGAGCTAAGAAGTATGCCTCTCATACTGAAAGTCAAACCCTTTCGCTTGTTCCTATGCATTAACACAGAAAGCTGAATAGAAAGAGAATCCATTCTCTGAAGACCTGGCCGTCTGAACACTTGGTACTTAACTTGCCGAAAAACCGAAAACCTAATCATAATGCATCCGGTCCCTGATCGCGCCATCCCGGCCATGGATGATCACAGAAGACCTGTAATTTTTAGCAATATCACGGGCCCGGTCGATAGCCTGGGACTGCTTTTCGTAGACCGCGGTGATCCTCTCATTTCCTGCACCCTTGACTGCCCAACCATCCTCGTGTGGCACCACATGCTGATTGTGCGTAGTCCTGCCACCACCGGAGATATTCCTTACCAGGATCCTCACGATCTTTTTGAGCAGATTGCTCCAGAATTTGCCTTTTCGTATATCAGTCATCATTTGAATTCTGCAATAAAAGTTCCATAAAGCCCTGCGTGACCTGGATTTTCAGAACCAAAAACATGATAAAGATCAAGCCTTAAGCTGACTTATGTCATAACAAAGATCCGACTTTCTTTCGATGTTTAGTTCGGGTAATTCTGACCTATTAAATCAAGGCTTATGAAGCAAACGATTATTTCCGTAATGTTTTTATCGGTCAGCCTTGTTATTCTTTTTTTTATGTCTTGTGAGTTTGACCCACCAAAGGGCAGTCGTCCTTACCAGGTCATGCAGGGTAAAGCCATATTTGCCGAACAATGTGCGCCATGTCATGGCATGAAGGATAAAGCCGCGACAGTAGATACCTTGAAAACCCCGGCTCCTGATCTGACACTTATAATGAAAAGGCGCGGGGTCACCAAATTTCCCATTGCAGAGATAGCAAGGTTCATTGACGGAAGACAAGAAGTTGCTGCTCATGGACCTCGTGAAATGCCCGTTTGGGGCGAGGTCTATAAAGCGAAAGGTATGACAGAAGGAGAGATCCGGGGCCGAAAAGGTCAATTGGTTGCATACTTGATGGAAATTCAAAATCTGGATTAGATTCCTAGGTGCGGTTGAATTTCTGGCTCGTTCCATTACGGTTATCGCAAAAAAAGATACGGTCGTTATCTTTTGTTTCATTTGACCCCGGATCCTGACTTCTTTTGGATCATCGTTAATCACCAAATTCAAATAAAATGAAAAATCGTAATCTTCTCTATTTGTTCGTCCTGATATTTATCATTGCCTGTTCCAAGGACGACGATCATTTTTCGGGTTCATTAGGCAACCTGGAGATCGCTCAGTATGACTTTATTGCGGGGACCTCTCATCGTTTGCCCGTTTATCTGAAAACAACGCCAGAGGTCATGCTCGATGACCAGTCTGTTGAAGTTTTTCTAGAAAACGCCGTAGGAAATGAGATAGACCGAATCGGTTCACTGTATGACAATGGCGATGTCACATATTATAATGATGATATTGCCGGTGACCTTGTTTTTAGTGGTTTTATAACTCTGAATGTAGCAGAAGAAGGTGCTTATTCTATTGTCGCCAAAGCACAAACGACGTCCGGACAACGCATAGAATCATCACCGGTTGAGATCCATGTATATCAAAAGGCAGGTTTCGAAGGACGCGAGATGGTAGAGGATGTGTTCGAAGCGTCAGAGGATATACTGCAATCGTATATTTCGTCCGGCCGTTCCATGGAAGCATCTATTCAATTGACTATCGACGATTTGAAAATGAACGAGAACATCTCCGAGGTCACACGTATACCCAATTCAAATTACCTTGAAGTACTGATGGCCAACAACCGTAAATCGGTAATTGCCATATACGATGCGGATAACCCGATCAAAGGAGGTAAGTCTTCAGATCGTGGTACACCGAAACGCAGGTTAGGTAAAGTAGAAGAAGCCAATGTTAATATACTGAGAGACATCAACCCCTTCGCTCCCGGTAATAGGAATGTCCTGATTTACTCACCTCATGAATCCTTCTTCCAGGATGGTGCGGCGGTGAAGAATGTATTCGAGGAAGCCGACTGTGGGGAATTCAAGATCGATTATGTCACGGGTACAAATGCTGGTATTGATATATTGAATAATCTGTCTGATTATGGTACGATCTACATATCTGCTCACGGTGTAGGCGGGGCAATACTCTCTACAGGCGAACAAATTCAGTCAACGCACTGGGGCGATAACAAGTTCCAGGCGCTTTGGGGGGCTGAAAAGGTAGTGCCAAGCAACGAATTGACGGTGGATGGCCAGGAGGTTGTATCTGGAGACCATGTATGGTTGATTACATACAAGTGGTTCGATCAGAATCTGAGTAATCTGCCCAACAGCATGGTTTTTCTCAATGCTTGCCAATCCACGATGACTTCAAGGCTATCTGATGCCTTCCTGTCTGCAGGTGCTTC